>CANBUA010000237.1 GCA_947372535.1 Burkholderiales bacterium | reverse complement strand
CACGCAGCCGAAGGCCGGTTCGCGCACCGTCACCATCGGCGGCCACAGCGTCACCATGAGCGGCATCAGCAAGGGCGCCGGCATGATCAAGCCGAACATGGCGACCATGCTGGGCTATGTTGCCACCGACGCCAACGTGGCACCGGGCCTGCTGCAAGCCCTGGTGACCGAAGCGGCCGATGCCTCCTTCAACCGCATCACCATCGACGGCGACACCTCGACCAACGACAGCTTCGTGCTGATCGCCACCCGCCAGGCCGCCCATGCCGAGATCACTGACCTGGCCAGTGCCGAAGGCCAGGCCCTGCGCGCCGCGTTGATCGAGGTGGCGCAAAAACTGGCCCAGGCCATCGTGCGTGACGGCGAAGGCGCCACCAAGTTCATCACCATCACCATCGAAGGCGGCCGCAACGAGGCCGAGTGCAAGCAGGCGGCATACGCCATCGCCCACTCGCCCCTGGTCAAGACCGCGTTCTTTGCCAGCGACCCCAACCTGGGCCGCATCCTGGCCGCCGTGGGCTATGCCGGCATCGATGATCTGGATCAAAGCCTGATCGAGCTGCATCTGGACGACGTGCATGTGGTGAGCAAGGGGGGCCGCCGCCCCGAGTACAGCGAAGCCGACGGCCAGCGCGTGATGAAGCAAAGCGAGATCACCATCCGCGTGGGCCTGGCCCGCGGCACGGCCAGCGCCACGGTCTGGACCTGCGACCTGTCGCACGACTACGTGACCATCAACGCGGATTACCGCAGCTGATACAAACTCGCCAAAGCCGGCCCTATTTGGCGCGCACGCCCGGGGCCGGAATCTGACAATGGTCTGAAGAGCGCCCACGGGGTGCGTCAGAGGACCCTGTCATGAGCACAGACAACGCCCAAGTCGACTTCAAGGTTGCCAACCCCCACGCCCTGGCCATCATCCTGGACGCCAGCGAAACCCGATCGATCATCGCGGCCAGCGACATCTTCGACATCAACGGCATCAAGCTGTGGGCGCGCAACCAGCCGGTGTCGCAGGATCTTCAACGCAAGCTGATGGACCGCGCCTTGCGCGAGCCCCTGGAAACCTGCCTGGTGGTGGAAGACGGTGTGTCCACGGCCACCTTGCAGGATGCCATCCGCCAGCTGGCCGAAGGCAACCGCCCCCTGGCGCCGCTGGTTCAACCTCATCTGGATGCCTTGCTCAAAGGCGCCGCGGCCGTGCGCCTGCATCCCGTGGTGCAACTGCTGCTCAGCTCGGTGCAATCCGCCCGCCCGGCCACCTTTGCCCATGCCATGGAGGCCATGGCCCTGGCGGGCGCCATCATCCAGGCGCGCAGCCACAACCACGCCCTGGTGGTGTCGGCCATGACGGCGGGCCTGGTGCACGACGTGGGCGAGATGTACATCTCCCCCGCCTACGGCGAAGCCGATGCGCTGAGCACCCTGGATGTGGAGAGCTATCGCCAGCTGGTGGTGCACCCGCACATCGGCCACCTGCTGCTGACCCAGCTGACCAACTACCCCAAGGACATCGCCCGTGCGGTGGCCGAGCACCACGAGCGCCTGGACGGATCAGGCTACCCCCACCGCCTGACGGCCGAACGCATCTCGCCGCTGGGGCGCCTGCTGGCCGCCGTGGAGGTGGCGCTGGCCGCGCTGCGTTTGCCTGGCGCCACGCTTCACCACGCCAGCGTGGCCTTGCGCGTGGTGCCTGGCGAGTTCGATGTGCTGCTGGCCGGGCCGCTCTCGGCCGCCGCACGCACCTTGCCGCCCATGACGGCACGCCAAAGCCTGCCCGAGATCCAGAGCGCCCTGGCCCGCCTGGACGTGGAGCTGCAAGAGACCATGATCCACGTGGAAGGCGTGCTGCCGGGCGAGCCCAGCGCCGGCCTGCAGCGCGCCGCCGATCTGAGCCTCTACCTGCTGCACAAGCTGCGCCTGGGCTGGAACGAAAGCGGCCTGTGGAGCCCCGAGGCGATCGGCACGGTGGAGGCCGCTGAAGTCGAGGCCGTGCAAGGGGCCTTGCGCACCCGGCTGAAAGAGATCGAGCGCGCCGCCCGACTGGTGGCCGGCACGCTGACCGACGACGACGAAGACCGCCTCAATCAGCTGTGCGCCGGCCTGACGGCCGAGTTGCCGACCGGCTGAGAACGCGCCCCACGCCGGGGCGAACGCGCCTACAATGGAGCTTCTCTCCTGGGGCCGACTTGGTTTCGACGTTGGTGCGGATTCGGGACAGGGCATGTCGAGGACCAGCCACCTCGTAAATCCATCTGGAAACAAAGTAACTGCAAACGACGAATCGTTCGCACTCGCCGCTTAACACCGGTGAGCCTCTCAACAGTTGGCCTATGGGCTGGGTTTGAGTCGCAAGACAAGAACTGAGAGGTCATTCACATAGGCTGGACTTGAGCCGGGTCACTCGGTTCAAGTCGAGATTCAGTGACTGGCTGACCTGGTAGCGTGCTGCTGCGCGATCAGGTCGGCGAGATTCAAATCAGACAGCTACACATGTAGAACTGCTCGATGATGGCTGACGGACGGGGGTTCAATTCCCCCCGGCTCCACCATTCAAACGTCTCAAGACGTCTCTTGAGACCTAAAAATCCCTAAGTAATCAACGACTTAGGGATTTTTTTCGTCTCAACACATCCCATGGGGTGTCTGGACATCCCGGTCTTGTTGTGGGTAACTATACGGGTAGCCTGTCTACGCGAAAACCTGTTACCCGCAACGAAGGGGGCCAGCCATGAGCGCGAAGAATGCAACCAACAAGTTGACCGACCCGGCGATCCGAAACGCCAAGCCACGCGATGCCGTTTACAACCTGCCCGATGGCGGCGGGCTGGGGCTGGAGGTGCAGCCCAGCGGCGCGAAGTGGTGGCGGCTGCGCTATCGGTTCGGCGGCAAGGAAAAGATGCTGTCGCTGGGTACGCACCCAGAGGTCAGCCTCAAAGACGCACGAGAACGGCGTGACAACGCCCGCAAGGACATTGCGGCAGGCATCGACCCAGGCGCCAAGCGCAAGGCCGAAAAGGAAACGCGCACCGCCCTGGCGGCCAACACGTTTGAAGCCGTGGCGCGAGAGTGGCACAAGACCGTGCACATCGCGAAGGTGTCGGAAGGCCATGCAGAGCGCACCTTGATCCGCCTGGAGCAAGACGCCTTCCCCTGGATCGGAGCCACGCCCATTGCCAAGATCACCGCGCCCAAGCTGCTGGAAGCCTTGCCATCGATACCGACGCACGCCTGCAGGCCATCAAGTTGGCGCAAGGCTTGGTCATTGGGGAGAACGACAGCATCAGTGATCCTCAGCTGACGCTGGTTCAGGCGATACGTCACTTGCGCTATGTGATGGAGCGCTTCGGCGTGACCAAGAAGGCATTGGGTGTGGTGCCCCATGGTCTGCGACACCAATACGCGACGGATGAATACCAGGACGCGACGGGGTCGGCAGCGCCGGTCAATGGCGGCGAGATAGCGGAACGGGCGGTGGACTTGGCCGCTAGGCAGGACATTGCAGCGAAATTGGGCCATGGGAGGCCTCAGATCGTCAATGCGTACATCGGTACCCCAAAAGTCGCCCCAGAAGTGCCCCCGAAGTTGCAGCACATCGAACGCTATTCAGTTGGCCCCTCAACCTATGAATTGCGGGCTCTCAAACCAACAACTCGCCCAGCTCCGAGATTGGCTCTTACCCCTGCTGACAGCAACCTAGGCTGATTCAGTTATCCGAAATTTCCGGATAACTGCCACCGATGGCAAAAGCTACAACACCCAACGTTACAAGCTGCCCGCCATCATTGCCGTGGGCTACAAGGTCAACTCTGAGCAGTTCCGCAAGTGGGCCACGGGCTCATCGAGCAGTTCCCCATCAAGGCTTAAACACAACAAACCTAGATACGGTGTCTTGAAACGAAGTTACCTCGAAAATCCCAACCTTCGTTGCAATTTGTCGGCAAATATTGACAATTACCGGCGTAATGCAACATCATGTATGCATGGAAAGTTCGCATCAGACGATTCTGGATCTCGCCGCTCAACGCGGCCTGATCAGCCCGCGCGATCTTATTGAGCGAGGGCTGCCCAGTGTTGCCCTCACGCGCTTGGTTCGACAGGGCCTGCTCACCCGCGTAGGTCGTGGCCTGTACGCAAGCCCAGATCGTAAGGTGTCCGAGCACGGCACTCTGGCCGAGGTGGCACGCAAACACCCGCAAGCCATCGTCTGCCTGCTGTCAGCGCTGCGCGTGCACGATCTCACCACGCAGTCGCCTTTCGAGGTCTGGCTGGCCATCCCCAACAAGGCTCGGGCGCCAAAGATGGACTATCCGCCACTGCGCGTTGTGCGCTTCTCTGGCTCGCTACTTTTCGACGGCGTCGAAGAACATCAGATCGATGGCGTGACCGTTCGCGTCACAAACGTCGCCCGCACGGTTGCTGACTGCTTCAAGTTTCGCAACAAGATCGGCCTAGATGTGGCCCTGGAAGCGCTTCAGGAGGCTTGGCTGGCCAAGCGCCTGAGCATGGACGAACTCTGGCGCTATGCAACGCTATGCCGGGTGGCCAATGTGATGCGCCCCTACATGGAAAGTCTGGCATGAACGGATGCAAGTCGACCATGGCTGAATTGAGCCGACGCTACACTGCCGACGGCCTCATTGGTGCCACGCACGCTCTCTCTTATCTTCGTTGAATCGACCGGCGCTCATGACCACCAAGCTCCCCATCAATTTGAATGACCTGCTGCGCCAGCGCACGGTTGAAGGCGAGCGCATCGAGTACAAAACCGGCTGGAACCCCGACTCGATCTTGCGCACCATCTGCGCCTTCGCCAATGATTTCGCAAACCTGGGCGGCGGCTATGTGGTGATCGGGCAAGACTGCGATGCCAATGGCCAGCCGGTCTTTCCGCCAGTAGGCCTGGCCGACAATCAGCTCGACAAGATCCAGCAGGAACTTTTGGCCCACTGCCAACTGATCCAACCGCCTTACTTCCCAGTTTTGAGCGTGGAATCCATAGAGGGCCGCAAGCTGATCGTGTTGTGGGCACCAGGCGGGCAGACTCGCCCTTACAAGGTGCCTGCCTCGGTCACAGCCAAGCACAAGACCTGGCACTACTACATCCGCCGCTACACCAGCACGGTGGAGGCCAAAGGCGGTGACGAGCAGGAGTTGTTGAGCCTAGCCGCCAAGGTACCGTTCGATGACCGTTTTTGCCAAAGCGCCAACGTCGCCGATTTGGCTCAGTCCCTGATGCTGGGTTTTCTGCGCGAGGTGGGCAGTGCGCTGGCAGATGACGCGCAAGCACTGCCTGACGAGGCGCTTGGGCGCCAGATGAATGTGGTGGGCGGCACGAGCGAATCGCCCATGCCCAAGAACGTTGGTTTGCTGTTCTTCAACGAAGCGCCCGAGCGCTTCTTTCCGGGCACGCAGATCGACGTGCTGTGGTTCCCCGAAGGGGCCGGTGGTGATCGGTTTGAAGAGAAGGTCTTCACGGGCCCACTGGGCCGCATGACGCGCGAAGCGCTGGGCTACATCCAGCGCAACTACCTGCATGAAACGGTGCTCAAGCACCCGCAGCGCGCCGAGGCAGAGCGGTTCTGGAACTTCCCCTACGCCGCCGTTGAAGAGGCCGTGGTCAACGCGGTTTATCACCGCTCGTATGAGGAGCGCGAACCCATCGAGGTGCGCATCAGCCCCGATGAGTTGGTGGTGTTGAGCTTTCCCGGGCCTGACCGGTCCATCAAGCTGGCCGATTTGCAGGTGGGCCGGGCTGTGAGCCGCCGCTACCGCAACCGGCGCATCGGTGAGTTCCTCAAGGAGCTGGATCTGACCGAAGGGCGCGCCACCGGCATCCCCAAAATCCTGAAGGTGATGGCGGCCAATGGCTCGCCCTCGCCCATGCTCGAGTCTGACGACGAACGCACATCTTTTGTGATTCGGCTGCCAGTGCACGAACGGGCACGGGTGACTTCCTCGGCGGTCAACCCCGAAGTCACCCCCGAAGTCACCCCCGAAGTCACCCCCGAAGTTGCGGCACAGGTGAGCGAGGCCATAGCACGGCTGCTGGCGGCCCTGGATGAGGACATGTCGAGGCAGCAGCTTCAGGCCGCGTTGCAGTTGAAGGATGACAAGCATTTCCGGGAAGCCTTCCTTCAACCCGCATTGGACGCTGAAATGGTGGCCATGACGCAGCCCGACCGGCCTCGCAGCAGCAAGCAGCGCTACCGATTGACCGACCGAGGCCGGGCATGGCTGCAAGCCCATGGGAAGCTGGCTGCGCAAGACTGAGCACACCCCATGGCCACGAAGAAAAACTCCCCATCCTGGATCGACGTCAAAGCCAAGCTGGCGGACTTCGACCGCGCTGGTCTGCTCACCCTGGTGCAAGACCTCTACACCGCCAGCAAGGACAACCAGGCCTTTCTGCACGCTCGCCTGTATCTGGGTGACGACGCACTCAAGCCTTACAAGACCACCATCGACCGCTGGCTCTGGCCTGATGTGTTCAAGAACCAGGACACCTCCGTGGCCAAGGCCAAGAAGGCCATTGCAGACTACAAGAAAGCGCTTGGCACCCCGGCAGGGCTGGCTGAACTGATGGTGTTCTATTGCGAACAAGCATCGGGCTTCGCCAGCGATGTCTGCCTGGATGACGAGGGATACCTCGGAGCACTGGTGCGCATGTTCGGCCAGGCGCTGGACCTCATCGAGACCTTGTCACCAACGCAACGGACACCCCTGTGGGAACGCCTCAGAGCTGTGCATCAAGCCTGCGGCGGCATCGGCTACGGTGTTGATGAAGAGATGGATCAGATGCTCTCCGAGCACGGGGGCCATGACTGAGCAGGATGTCCTGGCCGCCCTGCAAGCAGAGAACGCTCGCTTGGTGGCGCTGCTCGCAGCGCACGGGATCGACGGGCGCTTGCCACCATCGCCCGTTCAGACATGCGCCGTTCCAACACCCAAGACAGAACCGCAGCGTTCAAGCCTGTCCACCGCAGACAAGGTCGCGCTGTTTCGGCGGCTGTTCCGTGGCCGCACCGATGTCTATCCTGTGCGCTGGGAAGGCAAGACCTCAGGCAAATCAGGCTATGCCCCCGCCTGCGGCAATGAATGGCGAGCGGGTGTCTGCGACAAGCCTCGCATCAAATGCGGGGATTGCAGCCAACGTCTGCTGCTCCCGCTGTCCGATGCCGTGATCTACGACCACCTGGCGGGCGAGCACACCGTGGGGATCTACCCACTGCTGGAGGACGACACATGCCATTTCCTGGCCGTCGACTTTGACGAGGCCGATTGGCAGGAGGATGCCAAAGCGTTCATGTTGTCCTGCCATGAGTTGGGTGTGCCAGCGGCGCTGGAGATTTCACGCTCTGGCCGAGGGGCACACGCCTGGGTCTTCTTCGGTGGTCGGGTGTCGGCACGGGATGCCCGTCGCTTGGGAACGGCCATCATCAGCCACACCTGCTCGCGAACCCGTCAGCTCAAGCTGGCGTCCTACGACCGCTTGTTCCCCAACCAGGACACGATGCCCAAAGGTGGCTTTGGCAACCTCATCGCGTTACCCCTTCAGAAACACCCGCGCGA
>CANBUA010000236.1 GCA_947372535.1 Burkholderiales bacterium | reverse complement strand
CGTGTTGGCAGGACCTTGGCTCAACACGCCCCGCATGCGGCGCGTATTGGTGCCCGACACCATGGTGTTGGATCTGCTGATGCATTGCGGCGAGGAGATGAACCACCTCGCGCGTTTTCTGCCTGGATTGCATGCGGTGCATGGCCGCGGTTGACGGCTGGCCTTCTCGCACCGCACGGAAGGCAGGTCGGTGAGCGAAGGCTCAGAAGCCCTTCACGTCGTACCGGCTGTAGTCGGCCGACTTGATGCCGCCCTTGATCAATGGGTCGTAGCGCATGTCCTCGTCCAGGAAGCGCTTGAGCCAGGCGATGCTGGCCTTGGCCACCAGGGCGTGGTGGGTCTTGTTGCCCAGGAAGGTGGCGCACACGTGGCTGGCGCCCTTGACCTCGATCTCGCCGCGCGGCAGGTCGGTGCTCAGGCTGGCGTAGAAGGCGTCGGAATGCGTCTTGTTGGGCGCGATGGTGTCCTTCTCGCAAGCCACGATCAGGGTCGGCACGGCATCACCCGAGAAGTCCTGCTTGGTGTGCCAAGGCTGCAAGGCCACGGCAGCCTTCAAACTGCTGTCGGCCACGGCCGCGCTCAGGAGCGCGCCGCCACCCATGGAGTTGCCCATCATGGCGCGGCGACTCAGGTCGGTCACCTTGGCATAAGGCGCGCCAGATTTCGCCAGGTCCACGACGTGGGACAGCGCGCCGGCCATCTCCAGTGCCCGCACATCGGGCAGATCGCCGCTGGCCACGCTGTCGATGTTGATCACGACAAAACCGTGCGAGGCCACCTTCTTGACCAGGGTCTCGTACACCGCCTGGAAGGCCAGGAAGCCCGGCATCATGGCCACCACGCCGAAGGTCTGGCCGTCCGTGACCTTGGGGTAGTACACCGTGGCGCCACCATAGTTGTGGCTCTTGGCATCGGCCTTGGAGATCTTGAACGAGGACACCGTGAACGGGCCCGTGGTGTCCAGCGCGGCCGAGGTCGGATCCGGCCCGCGCTCGTAGCCGGCCGCCAGAACCGGGGTGCTGCACAGGGCGGCTGCGGCCACGGCCAGTGCGGCCAGGGCCAGCGAGTGGGTGATTTTGTACATGGGATGTCCTTGGTAGGTCACTTCAGTGCGGTGGTGGGCACCAAAGGCAGCACCACGCTCGATGGATAGCTTGGTTCGTTGTAGACCGTGCTCACATTGCCCTTGGCCTTGGCCTGTTGCGCCGTGGGCCAGATGCCCTGGGCCTGGTTGCTGGCGCTGATGGCAATGCGCAGCTTGTGGCCCTTCTTGATCACCGCGGCGGCGGGGAAAATTTCCACGGGCACCAGCATGGGCTGGCCAGGCACCACGGCCTGTTTGGACGCCTCGGTGAAGGCATGCCAGGGCTGGATCATCTCGCCATTGAGGTAGCGCGAGCGGCTGGTGTCCACCGCGCGGTAGCTGGCCGACAGCAGGCCGGTGGAGATCGGCGTGGCCACGCCCAAGGCATCGACATCATCGACGCGCACCGCCACGGCCGCCTCGGTGTTGGTCGCCGAGATCCAGAGGTCGGCCTGGATGGGGCCGTTGATGTACATGTCCGCCGCGAGTGCCGCGGTCTGGTAGACCAACGCCTTCTGGTCACGCTCCACCGTGTTGCTGTTGGTGTAGCAGGCCTTGGGCAGCAGACCGCCGATGCCCAGTGACCACTGCACATAGCTGGACGAGCAATCGCTGCCATCGTTGAGCTTGACGCTGGCCTTGACCGTGGTGCCGCTGTCGGCCATGCCAAAGGTGAGTGCGGCGGCGGCAGGCTCGGCGATGGTGTGCGTGGCCTCGCGTGCAGCGGGTGCCTGGGTGGACAGGCTCATGTCGCCGCGCAGGTACATGCGCTGGGTTGTGGCTTGCGGGTGTGGCCAGTCCGTGGTGCTGGCGTAGCGTTCGCCCAGGGTCCCCAGGCCTTGCACGTATTGCGTGACGTTGGGCTGCGCGGAGGCGCCGCTGTCCATGCCGCGCAGGTACTGGTCGAACCATTGCAGCATCAGCTCCTTGCTGGGGGGGGCACCCTTGGCCGATGAGGTGTTCGTGTTCTGCTGGGCATTCAGCACGGCCTGGATGTGCGAGCCCGGCACGATCAGCAGCTTGGTGGTCACCTTGTTCTTGAGCTGCTCGTACAGCAAAGGCTCGTCACGCTGGAAGATGTCGTTGGCGCTGCCGACGATGAAGGTGGGCACCTGGATCTCGGCGGCACGCTCGATGGGCGAGCGCACGGCCCAGAAGTCACCATCGTCGGTGGAGACGCCAGTTTTGCCGGCCAGCGAATCGTTCACCGTGGGCAGGTACCAGTCGTTGATGGCCGCGATGTGGTCCTGGTTCGCAGCCTTGATCTGTGCAGCGAAAGCCGGGTTGTTCTTGATGGCGCTGGCGTTCTGCACGCTCAGGGCCTGGGTCAGGGGCAGCCACAGGCTCATGAACTGGGCGTTGAGCAAACCGCCGACGCCAACCGTGCCCCGGTAGGAATCGCCCATGGGCACCTGCACGAACACCGCCTTGACGGCCGGATGCTGCTGCTGCGCCGTGAGCAGGCTGGTGATGCCCAGATAAGAAGTGCCGGCCAGGCCCAGCTTGCCGTTGAACCAGGGCTGCTTGGTGACCCACTCGACCGCCTCGCCGTAGCCCTGCTGCTCGGCCTCGCCCAGCAACTGGGTCTTGCCATCGGACATGCCCGAGCCCAGCACGTCCACCGCCACGGAGATGTAGCCGCGCCGGATCATGAACTCGTCTTTGCCGCCGACCAGCAGGGTGTTGCCGGTGGTGGCGATCCCGCCCAGCAACTGGCCCACATCCACGCGATAAGCCGTCTGCGTCAGAACCACCGGGAAGCTGCCGGCCACGGCCTTGCCCTTGGCATCCGCAGGCACCGAGACCAGCACGGCCAGCTTCTGGCCTGATTGGGTCGTGATGAACTGCAGCGGCAGCGTGATCGAATCAGGGTACTCGGCCGCACGGGTGTAGTTGCGCCACGCGGCGTTGGCGTTGCTCGTGATGGCGGCATTGGATTGACTGACGCTGCCGCGCGTGCCCAAGGTGGTGCTCGGGCCGGCCGCGTAGGCCATGGGCGCGAGTGTGGCCAGGAGTGCGGCGGTCAAAGCCGCCAGCGCAAAGCCGCGCACGCGTGGGTGGGAGGTGGTCATGTGGCGATTCCAATGGATTGATTCTTGCGAGCGTAAGGCCCGGCGATGAGGCGTGGATTGACTCAAGCGGCCATTCTTTGTCTTTTGACACGCTCGCTAGGGAAAGCCCCGACCGCCGTGATGCGAGCCCGCTCAGGAAAACCCGCAGACTCGGGACTCCCGCTCTTTGGTCCTTCCAGCCCTTGTTTTTTGCCGCCATGCGAATCTCCCCCGTCAACTTGAAGATCCTGGCTTACACGCTCGAAGTCGAGGGCTTCGAATCCCGTGGCGTGCTCCAGCAATGCGGCCTGGACGCCGATCGGGATCTGCAAGAAGACGGCCCTTGGGTGCCCGCTGAACTCTTCGACCGCATGATGGCGGCCGCGTTGGTGGAAACGGGCGATCCGGCCTTCGGGCTGGTGGCAGGCAAGAGCCTGGCGATGATGAAGTACAGCGCCATCACGCCCATGGCGATCTTCACGCCCACGCTGCGCCAATTGCTCCAAGATGTCAGCCGCTTTGCCGCGCTGGTGCTGGAGCGCTCGGAGGTCGAACTGGTGGAGACGCATCCCTGGGCCAAGCTGGTGGTGATCCCTGCCGTTCAAGGCGGGCTGAGCGGCCACTTCCGGACCGACCAGATCGCCACCAGCGCCTTGCAGATGCTACGGTTTGCTGGTGCGGACAACACCGACATCCAGTGCATTGACCTGCCTCATCAGCCGCCCGAGGCACTGGCGCGCCGCTATGCCGCCGCCTTCGGACCGCCGCTGCGTTTCGGGCAGCGCGAGTGCGCCATCAACTTCAACGCCGACTTGTTGGATCGGCCCATGCCGGGCCATGACCCGGTCGCCTATGTGTCGGCGCGCACACGGGCCGAATCCCTGCTCGCAGCCAGAAAAGCGGGCTCGGACATGGCCGAGCTGGTACGCCAATGGCTGCTGAGCGAGTTCCCCCGCTTGCCCTCGCTGTGCGACACGGCCACGCACTTCAACATGAGTGAGCGCAGCTTTCGTCGTCAGTTGGGCCTGCTGGAGACCTCGCATGCCGAGTTGCTCCAGGCCTGCCAGCGCCTCATGGCCGAGCGCCTGTTGTCCGAAGGCAAGCAGCCGCTCAAGCAGATCGCCGAATCGGTCGGGTTCTCGTCGGTGCACAGTTTTCACCGGGCGTTTCGGCGCTGGTCCGGCATGACGCCATCGGATTGGCGCGGCGGCGCCAGCCTAGGGAAAGCCTGAGCACACACGGGCAATGCCTGGCCGCTGCGGCCATTGCCACCGCTTGACCAGCCCATCAGCATGGCGGCTTGCACATCAAGGAGTACCCATGGACATCGCCCGCCGCCTGTTTGGCCAACAAGTTCTGAGCGCCGCATCCGGCCTTGGCCTGAGCACCGTGAGCGCGGGCGGCATCCTGGGGCGCACGATGGCGGCAGGTGGCTTGACCGCCGCCGTGGCTGAGTCCTCGCAGGCCGCTGGCCAGGTCGAGCGCGTCAAGGCACTGGTCGTGGGCACAGGCTACGGTGGCGCCGTGACGGCCTTGCGCCTGGCCGAGCAAGGCATCCCCGTGACCATGCTGGAGATGGGCCGGCTTTGGAACACGCCCGCCAAGGATGGCAAAGTCTTCTGCTCTGTGTTCAGCCTGGACGACCGTGCCATGTGGTTCAACACCAAGCTGACGGCCGTGCTCTCCAGCCTCTTTCACATCCCCTTGAACATCAAGGTGCCTTACGCGGCCGGCATCCTGGACGTGCTGCGCCACGAAGGCATGGACGTCTACTGCGGGCGCGGCGTGGGTGGCGGCTCGCTGGTCAACATGGCCATGCTGATCACGCCCCAGCGCGAGGTCTTGTCCGACCTCATGCCCCAGGGCTTCGATGTGGATGACTTCCTCAACCGCATCGTGCCTCGCGCCAAGGGCAAGCTGGGCGCGAGCACCATCCGCCCGGCCTACTTCGAATCCAGCCCCTACCACCGCTATGCGCGCGTGATGCGCAGCAACATCGCCAAGATCGGCTTGACCAGCGACCTCAAGGAGTCGGGCTACGACTTTGCCTACATGGAGCAGGAAGAAGCCGGCAAGGTGCCCAAGTCGGCGCTGGGCTTCGAAGGTGGCTTTGGCAACAACCATGGCAAGAAGAGCCTGGACAAAAACTACATCGCCGATGCGGTGGGCACCGGCCTGGTCACCATCCGATCGATGCATGGGGTCAAGAAGATCGAGCGCGATTCAGACGGCACCTACCTTGTCACGGTTCAGGAGATCGACGTGGCCGGCCATGTGCTGCGGCGCTACACGATTGGCTGCGAGCATTTGTTCCTGGCCGGCGGCAGCATGGGCACGACCGACATGCTGGTGCGTGCCCGCGACACGGGCACGCTGCCCGAGCTGAACGCGGCCGTGGGCACGAGCTGGAGCGCCAACAGCGACATCTTCACCGTGATCGGCAACCCCGTCTGGCAGCCCACGGGCGGCAAACAATCCATGGTGCCGGCCACCGGCTTTTACTCGCGTGACCAGGACAACCAGCCCATGTACACCATGGCCGTGCCGCTGCCCCTGGCGGGCCTGGAGTCCTTCGCCAACATGAGCATCGTGATGACGCGCAACCGTGAAACGGGCAGCTTCCGTTATGACGCCGCGGCCGACCGTGCGGTGCTGGGCTGGAACGGCCGCAATGCGCCGGCCGTCAAGAGCGCCAAATACGTGTTCGACCGCATCAACAAGGCCGCCGGCACGCACTACCGCGACGACGTGTTCAGCGGCAAGGCCTTCGCCGACACCAGCACCTACCACCCCGTGGGTGGCATCCCACTGGGCAGGGCCACCGACCTGTATGGTCGCGTGGCAGGCTACGACAAGCTCTATGTGATGGACGGCTCGTTGATCCCCGGCGCGCTGGTGGCCAACCCGGCGCTCACCGTGGCCTCCCTGGCCGAGCGCAACATCGAGCAGATCCTGCAGCGCGATTTCGGCTGAGCTCGTTCTGCCTGTGCCGCACCTCAAGCGGACCAAAAAGAAAGCCGGGCGCAGTGCCCGGCTTTTTCATGAGGTCAGCGATGTCACTCGATGGCCTTGACCATGTCCTCGACGACCTTCTTGGCATCGCCGAAGACCATCATGGTCTTGTCCATGTAGAACAACTCGTTGTCCAGGCCGGCATAGCCCGAGGCCATGGAGCGCTTGTTCACGATCACCGTCTTGGCCTTATAGGCCTCCAGGATGGGCATGCCGTAGATGGCGCTGCCCTTGACGTGCGCGGCGGGGTTGACCACGTCGTTGGCACCCAGGATGATCGCCACGTCGGCTTGGCCGAACTCGCCGTTGATGTCTTCCATCTCGAAGACTTGGTCGTAAGGCACTTCGGCCTCGGCCAGCAGCACGTTCATGTGGCCAGGCATCCGGCCAGCCACCGGGTGGATCGCGTATTTCACGGTCACGCCCTTCTCGGTCAACTTGGCGGCCAGTTCCTTGACGGCATGCTGAGCGCGGGCCACGGCCAGGCCGTAGCCGGGCACGATGATCACGGTTTCGGCATTGCCCAGCACGAAGGCGGCGTCATCGGCCGACCCGCTCTTGACGGGCTTTTGTGCTTGCGAGCCGGGCGCGGCAGCGGTGCCGGCCTCGCCGCCGAAGCCGCCCAGGATCACATTGAAGAAGGACCGGTTCATGGCCTTGCACATGATGTAGCTCAGGATCGCGCCCGATGAGCCCACCAAAGAGCCGGCCACGATCAGCATGGCGTTGTTCAGCGAAAAGCCGATGCCCGCTGCGGCCCAGCCCGAGTAGCTGTTGAGCATGGACACCACCACCGGCATGTCGGCACCGCCGATGGGGATGATGATCAGCACGCCCAGCAGGAAGCTCAAGGCCAGCATGCCGAAGAAGGCTTCCATGCTTTGCGTGGCCATGAACACACCGCCCAGGCCCAGCGTGGCCAGGCCGAGGGCCAGGTTGAGCATGTGTTGGCCCTTGAAGGACACCGGCGCGCCCTGGAACAGGCGGAACTTGTACTTGCCGCTCAGTTTGCCGAAAGCGATGACCGAGCCCGAGAAGGTGATGGCACCGATGGCCGCACCCAGGAAGAGCTCCAGCCGGTTGCCCACAGGAATCAGCTCGCCATACTTGACCTCTTGCAGCAGGGCCCAGGGCTCGGCCACCACGGCCACCGCGATGAACACGGCGGCCAAGCCGATCATGCTGTGCATGAAGGCGACCAGCTCGGGCATCTTGGTCATCTCGACGCGCTTGGCCATGATGGCGCCCGCGCCGCCACCGACCACCAAGGCCGCCAGCACATAGCCCAGGCCCTCGGTGAAATCGACGTGCAGACCCGCGGCTTGCAGATCGACCACCTTGCCGTGGATCAGGCCCACGGTGGTCAGCACGGCCACGGTCATGCCGATCATGCCGAACAGGTTGCCCCGGATCGACGTGGTCGGGTGGCTCA
>CANBUA010000235.1 GCA_947372535.1 Burkholderiales bacterium | reverse complement strand
TGGTCGCGCACGCTCAGGATCACCCACGAGCCCGAGCGCGTGTAGCTCACGTCCACATTGGTCACGCCGGTGTAGGTGTTGCGGCCGTAGCGGCGCGCGTTCTCGAACAGGTTGGTCAGCACGCGGCTGAGTTCGGTCTCGTCGGCCATCACCTTGGTGTCGATGGGCAACTTGGCCGTGATGCGGATCCGCTTGGTGTCGCGGAACTGGCTGATGGATTTGTCCACCACGCTGGACACGTGCACTGGCATCAGCTCGACCTCGCCCGGGCGGGCGTAGTCCATGAACTTGTCGATGATGGCGTCGAGCTGGTCGATGTCGGCGGCGATGTTGCGCTTGGCCTCGTCGTCGTTGACGCTCATCTCCGCCTCCAGGCGCAGGCGGGCCAGCGGCGTGCGCAGGTCATGGCTGATGCCGGCCAACATCACGGCGCGGTCTTCTTCGACCTTGGCCAGCTCGCGCGCCATGCGGTTGAAGCCCTGGTTCACCTCGCGGATCTCGCGGGTGATCATGCTTTCGTCCAGCACCGAGTCGTATTCACCCTCGCGGATGCGGCTGGCCGCAAACGACAACTCTTTCAGGGGCTGGTTGATCAGCCTCGCGATGACGGCCGAGCCCAGCACCGTGGCGATCAGCGCAATGCCCACCCAGATGAACCAGGTGCGCCCGGTGAGTGGCTGCACGCGGTTGCTGTCGGCCTGAAGCCAGTAGTTGTCGTGCTCGATCTGGAAGCCTACCCACAGCCCTGACACGCCGTTGACGTTGCTGGCCACCAGGGTGGACGGCCCCAGCCGCGAGCGCAGTTCGGCACCGATCTCCCGCGTGAAGTGGTTGACCTCGAAAGGCTCGAACTTGTCGGTGGGCTCGTGCGGCTTGAGCACAATCGACTCCTGATCGAAGATGGCCTTGATCAGGGTGATGCGGTTGATGCTGTCGGCATAGCGCAGGGCCGCACGCGACAGGTTCACGAGCGAAGCGATCTGCTGCGAGGCCTGCACGGCCCTGGGTTCGAAGTCCAGGGCCTTGAAGGTTTGCACCCAGGCCATGATGCCTGCAGTCAACAGCAGGCCCAGGAGGATGAACGTCCGCCAGAACAGGCTGAGGGCGAAACGCTTTTTAGGCATGCATCAGGCCCCACCGTCCGGCACAAAGACATAGCCCACACCCCAGACCGTCTGGATGTAGCGAGGCTGGGCCGGATCGGGTTCGATCATCTTGCGCAGACGCGAAATCTGCACGTCCAGGCTGCGGTCGAAGGGCTCGAACTCGCGGCCCCGGGCCAGCTGGGCCAGTTTGTCGCGGCTCAGCGGCTGGCGCGGGTGGCGCACCAGGGCCTTGAGCATCGAGAACTCGCCCGTGGTCAGCGAAATGGGCTCGCCTTCCTTGCTCAAGCGGCGCAGGGCCAGATCGAACTCAAAGGGCCCGAAGTTGACGGTCTGCGCTTCCTTGGCCGGCGCGCCAGGGGCTTCCTGGGCCGGGCGGCGTCGCAACACCGCGTGGATGCGGGCCAGCAGTTCGCGGGGGTTGAAGGGCTTGGGCAGGTAGTCGTCGGCGCCCACTTCCAGGCCCACGATGCGGTCCACATCCTCCACCTTGGCGGTGAGCATGATGATGGGCGTCACATCGTTGGCTGCGCGCAGGCGGCGGCAGATGGACAGGCCGTCTTCGCCGGGCAGCATCAGGTCCAGAACGATCAGGTCCACGGTCTCGCGGGTCAGCAGGCGGTTCAGCGCCTTGGCGTCTTCGGCGAGCAACACCTCGAACCCCTCCTGGCTGAGGTAGCGCCGCAGCAGATCGCGGATGCGGGCGTCGTCATCGACAACGAGCACACGGTCTGGGCGCTGGTTGGGGTTCTGAGAGGTCATGATCGTTCCTCGGCATTTGTAACAAGCGCGGATTGTGCGCAGTTTATGCCCGACAAAATCGCCCCACTGACCAGATGTTACAAATCTTGCCGCTGTCTTGATGAGCGCGGCCATTCATCACGATCTTGTCGTCAGGGTGATGCGTTCGCGCGTTGAATGGGTGCCTACATCCCTCCAACTGGACGCCCATGACCCGATTCCATTTCCGTTCGGCCCATCAACTGTCTGCGCTGGCCCTGAGCCTGGCGGCCACAGCGGGTGGCGCGCACGCCCAGACCGCGGGTGCCTCAGCAGCTTGTCCGCCCGTGGCCTGTGCCCCGGCCGCTCGGCAGGTGGTGAGCCTGGCGGCCTCGGCCACCGAAGAGCTGACCCAGGATCTGCTGATCATCACGCTGCAGGCCGACAAGGAGGGCAGCCGCGCGGCCGAGGTCCAGGCCGGGCTCAAGCAGCTCATGGAATCCGCCCTGCAGGAGGCGCGACGTTCGGCCCAGCCACCCGGGCTGTCGGTCCGCACCGGCTCCTATTCGGTTCAGCCGCGCTACACGCCTCAGGGCAAGGTCAATGGCTGGGTGGGGCAGGCGCAGCTGATTCTGGAAGGCACCGATACCGCCAGCATCGCCCAGGTGGCCGGCCGGCTCAACCAGCTCAATGTGATCAACGTCAGCTACGGGCTGTCTCGGGGGCTGCGCGAGCAGCGGGAAAGTGCCCTGACCAGCCAGGCCATCGCCCGTTTCCGTCAGCGGGCCGAACAGATCGCCAAGGATTTTGGCGCCCGGGGCTACGCTTTGGGCGACGTTTCGGTGTCCTCAACCGAACCCGGCTTCGAAGGTCGCCCCTACATGCTGCAGGCGATGGCGGCCAAGTCGGCCTTCGCGGCCGATGCACCTTTGCCGGTCGAACCGGGCAAGGGCACGCTGTCGATCAGCGTCAACGGTCAGATCGTGCTGACGCCCTGATCGCGCCACTGCCCACCCAGCAACAGCTGATGAGGGCGGAACAGGGCCTTGTAGGCCATCTTCTGACTGTCTGCAATCCAGTAGCCCAGGTACAGATGGGGCAAGCCCAGGTCGCGCGCCTGCTGGACTTGCCACATCACACTGTAGGTGCCGTAGCTGGTGTCCGGATCGGGCTCATAGAAGGTGTAAACCGCAGACAGCCCGTCGTTGAGGATGTCCAGGATGGACACCATGCGCAGCGTGCCCTGGCTCTCGCCGGGGGCAGGCGGATCGCGGAACTCCACCAGCCGCGAGTTCACGCGGCTTTGCAGCAGGAACTGGGTGTACTGGTCAATCGAATCGTGGTCCATGCCGCCGCCCTTGTGTCGGCCAGCCTGGTAACGCAGATAAAGCTGGTAGTGCTCGGGCGTGAAGCACAGGCGCAGGACGCGGGCTTCGAGGTAGGCATGCGCCTTGAGAGCCCGCTTCTGCGAGCGGCTGGGCTGGAAGCCAGCCACGGGGATGCGCAGTGGAACGCAGGAGCGGCAGCCGTCGCAATAGGGGCGGTAAGTGAACATGCCACTGCGGCGGAAGCCATTGGCCACCAGGCCCGAGTACACATCCGCATTGATCATGTGGCTGGGCGTGGCCACCTGCGAGCGAGCGGCCCGGTCATCCAGGTAGCTGCAGGGGTAGGGCGCAGTGGCGTAGAACTGCAAGGACGCCAGGGGCAGGTCTTTGAGGTGCGTCACGCGGTTGGCATAAGTTGGGCCCAGACGGCATCATCATAGGACCAATCCTGGGGGGCAGGTCGTGCAACCACCCTGTTCAAATGGGCCTCAAATTCGCCTCTTGAAACGGGATGGGCGCCCAGGCTGGCCAGGTGTGCGGTTTGCTGCTGGCAGTCAATCAGGGTGATGCCTTCGCGGCGGCACAGGCAGACCAGCGCGGCCAGGGCGATCTTGGATGCGTCGGTGCGGTGGGCGAACATGGATTCTCCATAGAACATGCCGCCGACGTTCACACCGTAGAGGCCGCCCACCAGTTCACCATCGATCCAGGTCTCCACACTGTGCACGCCCGCCTGCGGCTGTTGACCGGCCAGCCTGGCGGCTTGCCATTGCCGGTGCCAGGCACCATAGGCCTGCTGGATGGGGGGCAGGATCCAGGTGCCGTCCTGGCCGTTGCGTGGGGTGTGGGCGCAAGCGGCCATGACCTGATCGAAGGCGCTGTCGATGCGGATGGCAAAGCCGGGCGTGCGGCGCAGGGCCTGGATGGCTTTGCGCAAGGAGCGCGAGAGTTTGAAGGCGTCGACCGGCAAGACCATGCGCGGGTCGGTGGTCCACCACAGCACAGGCTGGCCCTCGCTGAACCAGGGGAAGATGCCGTGGCGATAGGCGGCTTGCAGCCGAGGCAGGCTGATGCCCTCGCTGGCCGCCAGCAGGCCGGGGGCGTCCGACTGCGGGCCCAGGGCCGTGTGCGTGTCCGGAAAGGGCGAGGCGTCGTCCAGCCAGGGGATCATGAGCGGTCAGGAATAAAAAAAGCCCGATGGCGGACCATCGGGCTTAAAGGTACCTTAGAAAAGGATCAGGAGGTACCGAGGAGACAATCTTTGGGGCGTGCCGCCAAAACCTGCTCAGGCCACACGCCGCATCAGTGCACCAGGATCAAGCAGCCTTGCGGGCCTTGGTGGCGGCTTGGCCAGCCTTGACGGCGGTGCTGGTCATGGCCTGGAAGTTGGCTTCGGCGACGTCAGCAGCCTGCTTGGCAGCCTTGTGCACGCTGTCGAAAGCGTTGCTGGCGGCGGCGACAGCCGACTTCACCAGCACCACGGCGTTTTCCGTACCAGCCGGTGCGTTCTTGACAGCGGTGTCCACCACCGACGCGAACTTCTTCTGGGCTTCAGCAAATTGCGATTCGGCCATCTTGCTCACTTCAGAGCTGGTGGACGAGGCGATGTCGTACAGGTGACGGCCATAGGCGGCAGCCTTTTCAGCCGAGGGTTGCAGCGCAGCGGTTTGCAGGGCCAGCAGTTCCTGTGCATCCTTGACAGCCAGCACAGCCTTGGTGTGCTCGGCAGCTTCATCAAAGGAGGTCTTGGCCACTTGCAGGTTCAGCTCCACGAGCTTCTCGACGCCTTCGAAAGCCTTTTGGCCCAGATCGAACAGGGTGGCCAGGTTGGCTTTTTGGGTGGCCAGCAGTTGTTCAGGGGTCAGCATGTGAATATCTCCGTCAGGTGTTGATGGGGTTGTCGCGCTGCCTGGCTTGTGGCTTTGTTGCGCTGCAACATGACTCGAAGTATAGGCATCTGCCTGAGCAATGCAAGTGGTTTTTGTGCGCTGCAACATGGCTTATCGATGATTGTCAATTTAGCGACAATCTTCGTGCGAGAAAGTCGACATCGCCCCGATGCCGCAATGGCCTACACTTCCCGCCCAACGCATACCTTCGCTTCTTCACTCCTGCTGACCGGATCACCATGAGCCTGCTCAATGTCCCTGCCGGCGCCAAGGCGCCCGACGTGTTCAACGTCATCATCGAAATCCCCGCCAACGCCGACCCGATCAAGTACGAGATCGATCACGAGACCGGAGCCGTCTTCGTCGACCGTTTCATGGGCACGGCCATGCACTACCCCTGCAACTATGGCTATGTGCCGCAGACCATCGCGCCCGATGGCGATCCGGTCGACGTGCTGGTGGTCACTCCCTTCCCGCTGCAGCCTGGCGTGGTCATCCCCTGCCGCCCCCTGGGCATCCTGAAAATGGAAGACGAAGCTGGCGGCGACTCCAAGCTCGTGGCGGTGCCGACCGAAAAGATCTGCGCCATGTACAAAGACATCCAGAAGATGGAAGACCTGCCTGCGCTGCTGGTGTCGCAAATCAAGCACTTCTTCGAGCACTACAAGGACCTGGAACCCGGCAAGTGGGTGAAGGTCACCGGCTGGGACGGCATGGATGCCGCCAAGGCCGAAGTGAGCTCGGGCCTGGCCGCGTTCGCCAAGAAGGGTCACTGATCGGGCGACTGATCAGGTGCGGCGGCCTGGACATGTTCCGGGCCACCCAGCAAAAGCCACTTCGGATCGAGGTGGCTTTTGTTTTTGGGGGCGCTGCCAGCGGTTCAGGCCAGTTTTCTGATGGCTTGCTGGAGCGCCGACGCGATCTCGTCGATCTGGCTGTCGCTGATGATCAGCGGCGGCGAGATGGCGATGTTGTCGCCCGTGGCGCGCACCAGCACGCCTTGTTCCCAGCAGTCCAGGAAGACCTCGAACGCCCGACGACCCGCCGGTGCATCCGGGCGGGGCGTGAACTCGATGGCCGCAACCAGCCCCGTGTTGCGGATGTCCACGACATGCGGCAAGCCCTTCAGGCCATGCATGGCCGATTCGAACCTGGCGTGCATGCGCTGGCCGCGGGTCAGCAGATCTTCGTCGTCGTAGGTGTCCAAGGTGGCCAGTGCTGCGGCGCAGGCGATGGGGTGACCGGAATAGGTGTAGCCGTGGGGCAGTTCGATGCCCGGGCCGCCTTGCATGAAGGTGTCGTGGATGCCTTGCTTGACCGCCACCGCGCCCATGGGGATGACGCCGTTGGTGAGGCCCTTGGCGCAGGTGAGCAGGTCGGGTGTCACGCCATACAGCTGTGCGCCGAAGGGGGCGCCCAGGCGGCCAAAGCCAGTGATCACTTCGTCGAAGATCAGCAGGATGCCGTGCTGATCGCAGATATGGCGCAGGCGCTGCAGGTAGCCCTTGGGCGGCATCAGCGCACCGGTGGACCCAGCCATGGGCTCGACGATCACGGCGGCGATCGTCGATGCATCGTGCAGGGCCACCAGGCGATCCAGATCGTCGGCCAGCTCGGCGCCATGCTCAGGCTGGCCTTTGGTGAAGGCGTTGCGGGCCAGGTCATGGGTGTGGCGCAAGTGATCCACGCCGCTCAGGTGTGAGCCGAACATCTTGCGGTTGGAGCCGATGCCGCCCACGGCGGTACCGGCAAAGTTGACACCGTGGTAGCCCCGCTCTCGGCCGATCAGGCGGGTGCGCTGGCCCTCCCCACGCAGGCGGTGGTAGGCCAGGGCGATCTTGAGCGCGGTCTCCACCGACTCCGAACCCGAATTGGTGAAGAAGAAGCGGTTGAGCCCCTCCGGCATGTAGCGCTGGAGCCGGTCGGCCAACTCGAAGGCCAGCGGGTGCCCCATCTGGAAGGGCGGTGCGAAATCCATCTCCGTGGCCTGGCGGGTGATGGCTTCGATGATGCGGGGCCGGGCGTGGCCCGCGTTGACGCACCACAGGCCGGCGGTGCCATCCAGCACCTGGCGGCCATCCGGCGTCCAGTAGTGCATGTCTTTGGCCTTTGACAGCAGCCGGGGCGCCTGTTTGAAGTCCCGGTTGGCCGTGAAGGGCATCCAGAACGCGTCGAGGGGCAGGTTGTGGCCTGTCGTCATGAAGGGCTCCCGAGGTCGATGGCTCATGTTAGGTCAGGTCGCGGGGTCTCGGGGCGTTCCGCGCAGGTCAGGGAGAGGGAGATCATGGCGCTGTGGTTTTCGCCCCTCAAACGGGTGGTGGGTGAGCCGCAGTCGGGGCGAGAAAAGCTGTCTTATATAAGACATAAGTCTTTGCCAGGCGCCAGATCGCACGCTACAATTACGGGTTTTCTAGCACCTCCCCCCCAACCCCGGAGATCGTCATGACTCAACTCACCCGTGAACAGCAAATCGCTGCCCTGGAAAAAGACTGGGCCGAAAACCCCCGTTGGAAGCTCGTCAAGCGCGGCTACTCCGCAGCTGACGTGGTCCGTCTGCGCGGCAGCCTGCAGCCCGAGTACACCCTGGCCAAGAACGGCGCAGAAAAGCTGTGGGCCAAGGTCAACGGCGG
>CANBUA010000234.1 GCA_947372535.1 Burkholderiales bacterium | reverse complement strand
GTGCTGGAGATCGTGACCCTCATCGATCACCCGGCCGAATACGCGATGACGCAAAACAACCTGGGCAACGCCTTGCAATACGCACCGAGCAGCCACCCGGTGGCCAACATGCTGCGCGCCATCGAGGCCTATGACGAAGCGCTCAAGGTGCGTACGCCGCAAGACACGCCCCTGGAATACGCTCACACCGCATCCAACAAGGCCAACGCCTTGCTCAACCTGCCCGACGATCCGGAGCACCCCGATCTGGGCAACCCCGGCAACCGGGCCAAGGCGCGGGCGCTTTACCGCGATGCCATCGTGATCTTCGAGCGAATGGGCATGCACGATGCCGCCGCATCGGTCTCGGAGGCCGTGCTGGACCTGGACGGAGATCTGGCCGAGTTCGCGGCCTCGCGCGTGCCAGAGGCGCGCAGCAATTGACACCTGTCATCCAGCCACCTCGCACCACGTTTGCGCTCATGAGGATTGCATTGCCATGTTGACCATTTTGATGTTCTTGCTGGCTGCCGCGGCGGCAGGTGCTGTGGGTGGCGCCGCAACGGGCGTGAAGATAGGCGGCGAGGCCATGGGCAACCAGACGGCCGCCTTGATGGGCGCCTTCTTTGCCCTCAGCGCTGCCGTGCCCGGGGCCATCGTGGCCCTGTTGATCAACCATGTGATGTGAGCGGAGGCGCCAGATGTTTGACATGGTCTTCAATGCCATCAAGCTGTTCTTCATGGGCAAGCTGTTTCGCGACAACCCGTTCTTCTTCAAGCAATGGGCGATCGGCATGGCCATCACCGTTGTCCTGATGGTGGGCTTGTCCTTCCTGAGCCCATGGCTGGGCATGTTGGTGGGCGGTATGGCGGGCGGCGCACTGATGCCCTGGCTGTACAAGGACCTGAAGTACGCGTGAAGCTGCCGTGAGCAACGTCCAGTCCCCGAGCGCAGACGCAGGCGCAACGCTGTCCCGCATGGCAGGCGAAGTGGCCGCCATGTTGGCCATTGGCGAAGCCTGGCCATTGGAGCAGCGTGCTGTGCTCGAACGCCTCAAGGAGGCCATTGAAGCGCTGCACCGCGAGGCTCTGGTGCGCATCGTCAAAGGCTTGCGCCATGATCCTGCGGCGGCAGACCAGCTCAAGCAGGTGGTGCGCGACCCGCTGGTGTTCGGGGTGCTGCGGCTGCATGGCATCGTGCGCGACCCCATCGAGGTGCGCGTGGCGCAAGCGCTTGAAGACGTGGCCCCGATGCTCGCCGAGCATGGCGGCGGCGTGGAGCTCGTGGGCATCAAGCCGCCCGACACGGTCGAAGTGCGCCTGACCGGCAGCTGCCAGAGTTGCCCTTCGTCGGGCCTCACGCTCAGCGAAGGCGTGGAGCGCGCCATCAAGGAGCGTGCCCCCGAAATCCAGCATGTGGTGCAGGTTCAAAGGCAGACGCGCAACGCCAACGGCGAATCGCCCATCCACTTCATCAGCCCCTTCGCCAAAGCGGGAGACAAGGGCTTTGTGGATGTGTGCGGGATCGACGACCTGGTGAGTGGTGAAGTCAAGGCTCATCAGGTCAAAGGCCAATCGCTGCTGCTCTTTCGCCAAGGCGACTCGGTGAGCTGCCTGGACAACGCCTGTGCCCACTTGGGCATGCCGCTCGACGACGGCGAGGTGGCCGACGGCATCCTCGCCTGCCCGCATCATGGGTTTCGCTACATCCTGGAAACAGGCGAATGCCTCGATGTGCCCGAGGTTCAACTGGTTGTGCATGCGGTGCATGTGCGAGATGGCCGCGTCGCGGTCAAACTGGAAAGCTGACATGCCTGAGCGCATTGATGGCGGCGTGATGAAGGTCTCCCTGGCACGGCACCGCGAGCGCATCGGTGCACCGCCGGCTTTGGCCGCACGAGGCGCACGCGTGGTGCTGGGCGCATCGGAAGATGAGACGCCCGGCGGCATGCCAACGGGGCTGTCCGAACCCATCGTGCCCTCCAGCCACGCGATGTTTGGCCCTCGCGGCGCGGCCGTGATGGCCGATGGCAGTTTCTGGGTGGCCGACAGTGGCCACCATCGCCTGCTGGGCTGGCCCACGCTGCCCACGGCCGACAACGCCCCTGCCCATTGGCTGATCGGCCAACCCAGCTTCGAAGTGGAGGGGCGCAATGCCAAAGGCCCTGTGCACGCAGAGAGCCTCAATGTGCCCACGGGCGTTTGCGCTTGTGGCGAAGGCATGGCCGTGGCCGATGCCTGGAACCACCGGGTCTTGATCTGGCACCGCGCCCCACGCAGCAGCCACCAGGCGCCCGATGTGGTGCTGGGCCAGGCCGACTTCAACGCCAACCAGATCAACCGGGGGCAAGACAAGCCCGATGCCCACACGCTTTACTGGCCCTACGGTGTGCATTGGGATGGCCAGCACCTGTGGGTGGCCGACACCGGCAACCGGCGCGTGCTGCGTTTCCATGGCTTGCCCACCGAGCATGGCGCGCCCGCGCAATTGGTGCTGGGTCAGGCCGACTTTGCCCACCGCGACGAGAACGCAGGCGGTGTCAGCACCGGCAGCATGCGCTGGCCACACGCCGTGGCGCATTGGCAGGGCCATTTGTGCGTGGCCGATGCGGGCAACAACCGCATCCTCTTGTGGACGCAAGACCCCACATCCAACAAGACCGACAGTGATTTGATTCTGGGCCAAGGCCAAGCGCAAGGCGTGGACCACAACCGGGGCGAGTACTGGCCCACGGCGCGCAGCTTCAACATGCCCTATGGCCTGGCGGTACTCAACGATCAGCTCTATGTGGCCGACACCGCCAACTCGCGCATCACGCGGTTTGACTCGCCCTATACGCCCGAAGCCTCGGCGCTGGCCGGACAGCCCTCGTTTGCCGACAAAGGCGACAACCGCTGGCAGTTCGCCACGCGCGATTCGCTGTGCTGGCCGTATGCGCTGGCCATGCAGGGCCAGACCTGCATCGTCGTGGACTCGGGCAACAACCGTGTGTTGTTGTGGGATGTCACCGCGGACGTGTCGCCATGACCAACGCCACCCTCCACAGCGCACCCCTTGCACCTTCGGCCCAGCAAGGGCGGTGCATGAAGGTGACGGGCATTGTGCAAGGCGTGGGCTTTCGGCCCAAGGCGCTGCAATTGGCACAGGCGCATGGCATCACCGGCACGGTGCACAACGAGGGCACGGCGGCCGTGTTGATGGCTTATGGCGCGCCATCGGCCCTGGCTGGCTTTGAACGTGCGCTGCGCGTCATGTCGGGTGGTGGCCTGCGCATTGATGCTGTGCAAGTGCATGACACGGCCTTGCCGCCTCAGATGCCCCATGCCTTCGAGATCCTGAACAGTGTGGATGCCCAGCCTGGCCTGGGCGTGTCGCCCGATTGGGCAGCGTGCGCGGCCTGTGCGGCCGAAGTGCTCGACCCCTTCTCGCGGCGCTTTCGTTATCCGCTGTTGGCCTGCGCCGAATGCGGCCCTCGCCTGTCGGTGTTTGTGCGCCCGCCCTACGACCGCGCACACACCACGATGGCACCGTTCCCCTTGTGTGCTGAGTGTGAAGCCGATTACACCAATCCCACCGACCGCCGCTTCCATGCCCAGGCGATCGCTTGCCATGCCTGCGGCCCGAAGGTCAAGCTCAGCCGCCTCGATGGCCGCGTCTTTGCGCTCGATGCCTTGAGCTTTCTGGATGACACCGATGCGGCCACCAGTCTGATCGGCAAAGGCGAGATCGTGCTCATCAAGGGCACAGGTGGCTACCAACTGGCCTGCGACGCCACCCATGCCGATGCGGTGATGCGCCTGCGCGCCCTCAAGCAACGCGATGCCAAGCCCTTTGCCTTGATGGTGCGCAACCTCGACATGGCCCGCCAATGGTGCGAGGTCGACGCCGCAGCGGAAGCCGCGTTGAGCAACGCGGCCGCACCCATCGTCTTGCTGCCGCGCCTGGCCGTGCAAGACGACAGCCTTCGTGCCATTGCCGATGAGGTCGCCCCGGGGTTGAGCCACCTGGGCGTGATGTTGCCGCCTTCGCCCTTGCACCATTTGCTGATGCGCCGCCGCCGCGCCCCCATCGTGCTCACGAGCGGCAATGTGAGCGGCGAGCCTCAGGCCACCACGCTCGACAGCGCCTGCAAGCAGGTGGCTGGGCAAGTCCAGCAAGTCCATTACGTGCTCGACCACGAGCGCCACATCGAGCGCCGGGTCGATGACTCGGTGGGCCGCGTGATCGCAGGCCAGTTCCGCGTGATGCGCCGCGCGCGTGGCTACGCACCGGCCCCCTTGCCACTGCCTGCGGGATTTGACGCACACACCCGCGTGCTGGCCCTGGGTGGCGACTTGAAGAACACCTTTGCGCTGCTGCAAGGTGGTCAGGGGGTGATCTCGCAGCACATGGGCGACCTGCACGATGCCACTTGCCTGGCCGATCAACAGCAGGCCTTGAACGACTACCTGCGCTTTTTCGACTTCACCCCCGAGCTCGTGGCCTGCGATGCCCATCCGGGCTATGCCTCTGGCCAGATGGTGCCAGGCCGCTTTGACTGCCCCGTCGTGACCGTGGGCCACCACCACGCCCACATCGCCAGCTGCCTGGGCGAACATGGCTGGCCGCTGGATGGTGGCCGTGTGCTGGGCATCGCGCTCGATGGCCTGGGCATGGGCGAAGATGGCCAACTCTGGGGCGGCGAGTTCCTGCTGGCCGACTACCAACACGCCGAGCGCGTGGGCACCTTCAAGCCCGTGCCCTTGCTGGGTGGCGACAAGGCCGCGACCGAGCCCTGGCGCAACACCTATGCGCACCTCATGGCCGAAATGGGCTGGGCACGCTTCGCCACGAACTTTGACGAGCTGCCCCTGTTTGCTTACCTGCAAGACAAGCCCCGCGCGCTGCTCGATCAGATCATGCACAACCCCGCCCTGGCCCCCAAAGCCAGCAGCGTGGGCCGCCTGTTCGATGCGGTGGCTGCCGCCATCGGCGTCTGCCGCGATGGCATCGCTTACGAAGGCGAAGCCGCGATGCGCCTCGAAGCCCTCATCACGCCTGACGATCTGGCCGAAGACAGCGAGCTGGACTACCCCTTCTCCATTCCCCGCCTCGACAAGGGCAAAGGCCTGCCCTATGTCGAGCCCCTGGCGATGTGGCAAGCCTTGCTCGGCGATTTGATCTTGCAGACGCCACCGTCGCGCATCTCGGCCCGATTCCATCGGGGTCTGGCGCAGGTGATCGTGCGCATGGCCGTTCAGCTGTGCGAGGCGCATGGCGTGCGCACCGTGGCCTTGGGCGGCGGCGTGTTTCAAAACAAGGTGCTCACCGAGTGCGTATTGCAAGGCTTGCAGGTTGCTGGCTTGCAAGCGCTCATGCCACAACACGTGCCCAGCAACGACGGCGGCCTGGCCTGGGGTCAGGCTTTGATTGCACTGGCGCGCCATACCGCACCCGCATCCACAACACCACCACAAAGGACAGCACCATGTGCTTAGGCATTCCAGGTCGAATCGAATCGATCACCCGACCAGAGGCCAAGTTGGCCTTGGTGGATGTGTTGGGCGTCAAGCGTGAAATCAACATCGCCTGCATCGTGCGCGATGGCGAGGCGCTGGAAGACTGCATCGGCGCCTGGGTGCTGGTGCACGTGGGCTTTGCCATGAACAGGGTCGATGAACGCGAAGCCATGCTCACGCTGCAATTGCTCAAAGAGCTGGGCGATGCGCAGGCCGAGATCGAGGCTTACCGCCAATCGGCCCAGACAGAGCCTGTCGAAACAACGCTTTCCACATCGAGTGCCGCATGAAGTACGTTGACGAGTTCCGCGACCCCCTCGCCGCACGCGGCCTGCTGCGTGAAATCGAAGCCGCCACGCAGCGCCTGGGGGCCACGCCCACCAAGCCCTTGCAGGTGATGGAGGTGTGCGGTGGTCACACGCATTCGATCTTTCGCTATGCACTCAAAGACCTGATCCCGCCCGCGCTGGAGTTCGTGCACGGCCCCGGTTGCCCCGTGTGCGTGCTGCCCATGGGCCGTGTGGACGATTGCATCGCCATTGCGCGCGAGCCCAACGTGATCCTCACGACCTTTGGCGATGCGATGCGCGTGCCGGGCTCCAAGAGCTCGCTGTTGCAAGCGCGTGCCGATGGTGCCGACATCCGCATGGTGTATTCACCGCTCGATGCCTTGGAGATCGCGGCCAAGAACCCCGACAAGCGCGTGGTGTTCTTTGCCCTGGGCTTTGAGACCACCATGCCCACGACCGCCATGACCGTGCTCGAAGCCGAGCGCCGTGGCATTGGCAACTTCTCGCTGTTTTGCAACCACATCACCATCATGCCGACCATGAAGGCCATCCTCGATGAGCCCGACTTGCGCATCGATGGCTTCATCGGCCCGGGCCACGTGGCCACGGTGATGGGGCTCGCGCCCTTCGAGCACCTGGCACACGCTTACCAGCGGCCCTTGGTGATCTCGGGCTTCGAGCCCACCGACATCTTGCAAAGCCTGCTCATGGTGCTGCGCCAGCTGGAAGAAGGGCCCGCGCAAGCCCGCGTCGAGAACCAGTACGCACGCCTGGTTGAGCGCGATGGCAACGCGGTGGCCATGGACGCCATCGCCCGCGTGTTCGAGCTGCGCGAGTTCTTTGAATGGCGCGGCCTGGGCTCGATCGACCACTCGGGCGTGCGCCTGCGCGAAAGCTACGCGCGCTTCGATGCCGAGCGTCTGTTCAGCGTGCCCGGCGTGAGCGTTGCCGATCCGGCCGCTTGCCAATGTGGCGAGGTGCTCAAGGGTGCCATCAAGCCGATGCAATGCCAGGTGTTTGGCAAGGCCTGCACGCCGCAAACGCCCTTGGGTGCCTTGATGGTGTCGAGCGAAGGCGCATGTGCCGCCTATTACCAGTTCGCGCGGCGCGAGCGCCCCACGCCCATCGAGGTGCCAGCATGAGCGCCCACATCAACACAGCAGCCAAAGCACTCCCCCCGATGCCCCGTTGGGACGGCCAGAAGATCTCGATGGCGCACGGCGCCGGTGGCCGCGCCATGCGCGAGCTCATCACCGAGCTCATCGTGCCCGCGTTTGACAACGCCTGGCTGTCGTCACTCGAAGACCAGGCCCGCATCGGCCCCGATCAGATCCCCGCTGGCGCTTCACTGGCGTTCACCACCGACAGCTATGTGGTCTCGCCCTGGCGTTTTCCGGGTGGCGACATCGGTACCCTGGCCGTGTGTGGCACGGTGAACGACCTGGCCGTGGGCGGGGCGCACCCACGCTGGTTGAGCTGCGGCCTGATCCTTGAAGAAGGGCTGCCCATCGTGACTTTGCGCGAGGTGCTGGCCAGCATGGCCGCATGCGCACGTGAAGCGGGCGTGGCCATCGTGACGGGCGACACCAAGGTGGTCGAGCGTGGCGCAGCCGATCAGCTCTTCATCAACACCGCCGGCGTGGGGACCATTCCGGCAGGCCGCGTGACCGGGCCACGGCAAGTGCAGGCGGGCGACAAGCTCATCGTGAATGGCAGCTTGGGCGAGCATGGCGTGGCCGTGCTGGCCGCGCGCAATGAACTGGCCTTGCAGATCCCGGTGCTCAGCGATTGCGCGCCGCTCAATGGTCTGATCGAAGCCATGTTCGCGGCATCCAGCCACGGGGTGCGCTGGATGCGCGATTGCACGCGCGGGGGCCTGGCCACCGTGGCCAACGAGTTCGCCATGGAAGGCCGCTTGCACATCCGCCTCGATGACGCGGCCATGCCCGTGAGCGATGTGGTGCGTGGTGCTTGCGAGATCCTGGGCCTGGATGCGCTCTATCTGGCCAACGAAGGCAAGCTGGCCGCCATCGTGGCGCGCGATGAGGCCGA
>CANBUA010000233.1 GCA_947372535.1 Burkholderiales bacterium | reverse complement strand
GGCATGAAGCGCCGCCTGATGATCGCCAAGGCGCTCTCGCACGAGCCGCAGATCCTCTTCCTGGACGAGCCCACGGCGGGCGTGGACGTCAACCTGCGGCGCGACATGTGGGCCCTGGTCCGCAAGCTGCAGCAATCGGGCGTGACCATCATCCTCACCACCCATTACATCGAAGAAGCCCAGGAGATGGCCGATCGCATCGGCATCATCAACAAGGGCGAGATCATCCTGGTCGAGGACAAGGACGAGTTGATGCGCAAGCTGGGCAAGAAGCAGCTCACCTTGCAGCTGGCACAGCCACTGGCCGCCATCCCGCCTGGCCTGGATGATCACGCCCTGAGCCTGGGCGATGGCGGCAACGAGCTGACCTATGCCTACGACTCGCTCGACGAGCGCATCGACGTAGCCGCCCTGCTCAAGTCGTTGAGCGATGCGGGTGTCAAGTTCAAGGACATCCACACCAGCCAGAGTTCGCTGGAAGACATCTTCGTGAACCTCGTGAAGGACGCAGCATGAGCGGCATGAATTGGCACGCCGTGCGGGCCATCTACAACTTCGAGATGGCGCGCACGCGGCGCACGCTGATGCAGAGCGTCATCTCGCCGGTCATCTCGACCTCGCTGTACTTCGTGGTGTTCGGCGCGGCCATCGGCTCGCGCATCCAGCAGGTCGATGGCATCAGCTATGGCGCCTTCATCGTGCCTGGGCTGATCATGCTCTCGCTGCTGACGCAGAGTATCTCCAACGCCTCCTTCGGCATCTATTTTCCGAAGTTCACGGGCACCATCTACGAGTTGCTGTCGGCACCCATCTCGGGGCTGGAGATTGCCCTGAGCTATGTGGGCGCGGCGGCCACCAAATCCATCATCCTGGGGCTGATCATCCTGGCCACCGCGTGGCTGTTCGTGCCTCTGCACATCGCGCACCCGGTGTGGATGCTGCTCTTCCTGATCCTGACCTCGGTGACCTTCAGCCTGGTCGGTTTCATCATCGGCTTGTGGGCCGACAGCTTCGAGAAGCTCCAGGTGGTGCCGCTGCTCATCGTCACGCCGCTGACCTTCCTGGGAGGCAGTTTCTATTCGATTAAGATGCTGCCGCCGGTCTGGCAGGTGGTCTCGCTGTTCAACCCGGTGGTCTACCTGGTCAGCGGATTCCGCTGGTGCTTCCTGGGGCAGGCCGATGTGGACGTGGGCATCAGCCTGGGCATGACGGCGGTCTTCACCGCCGTGTCGCTGGCCGTCGTGGCCTGGATTTTCAAGACGGGGTACAAGCTCAAGCGTTGAGGCGTGACCTGATTTCCGCCAAGAATCCGGGATTTCGTCACGTTCTGTTGGGCTTTACAAGGCCTTGGGTTTAACCACAAGTGCATTGTGGGGCTGCGTCGTGCATCATGTCGGCATCAAATATAAATGCCAGCGCGAGGTGCCCCGATGACGTATGACGTCGACAGCCCCATCGATTTGCGTGACATCGCGGACGCCCGCGAGTGGGAAGCCACGGCCATGGGCAAACGCCCCTGGCGAATCGAGTTCTTTGAATGTTTTGCCCGGCAACTGGCCGGCTTGCAAAATTGCGAATCCCGCGTGCTGGAGCTGGGCTCCGGCCCGGGCTTCCTTGCGCGCTACTTGCTGAGCGGCCAACCCTCCCTGGCCTACACCGCCCTGGATTTTTCCGCGGCGATGCACGAGCTGGCGCGCGACCGGCTGGGCGCCGATGCGGCCCAGGTGACCTTTGTCGAACAGAGCTTCCGCGATCCGAACTGGGTCCATGCAGTGGACGTTTTCGATGCCGCCATCACCATGCAATCGGTGCATGAGTTGCGGCACAAGCGGCACGCCGTGCGCCTGCACGAGCAGGTCCGCTCCGTGCTGACGCCCGAGGGCATTTACCTGGTGTGCGACCACTACGTTGGCGAGGGTGGCATGCGCAACACCGACCTGTTCATGTCCGTCGATGAACAGCAGCGAGCCCTGCTGGCCGCTGGTTTTCAGCAGGTCAGGTCCTTGATGACCCAACGCGGGCTGGTGCTGCATGAGGCACGCCAGGTGGCGACGCCTTGAGCGACAGGCGCCGCATCACCATCTGACGCGGGTCGATGGCCAGCAGCTTGACTTGTTGTCCCAAGGCCGGCATCACGAAGGGCGTGTAGCCATCTTCCGTCCAGGCATAGAAGCGCCATCGCGGATCGCGCAGGGGCGCCTTGAAGTGAAAGCGCGCGGTCAGGGGCACGCCCTCGGGCGAGACCTTGATCACCGTGACATCCACCTGCCCGATGTTGATCTGATCGCCCACCTTGAAGGGCCGCACGACCACGTCTCGGCTCATGCTGTCGATGAAGCCACGCCGGCCTGAGAGCTCGATGGTGGATTCGTCGATCACCCTCACCGTCTGATGCTGGGTACCCACACCCAGGGCCTGGGTCGAGGCTGCATTGCCGATGCCGAACTGCTGCCTGACGAAGGGGTAGTAAAACAGCATGGAGGGCTTGGGCGGATTGAGCAGGATCACATGGTCCTGGTGCTCGGGCGAATCATTGGGCAGGGACAAGGGCTCGCCGACCATGCTGGGGCTCAGGAGCCGATCCATCATCAACGAGTAACCCAGCGTCTGCACGGGCGCCACCACCAGGTGCAGGCCCATCATGAGCGCGGCCAGGCCCGTGGCGCCTTTGGCCAGCCAGCCCGCGCTGGCCTGCTGCCGGTGGCGGCGCACCACCAGGCAAAAAAGCGTGGCCACCACACCGCACAGGCCGATTTCCGCGTTCAGCAGCAGCCGATCGCTGGGCTCGGCGGCGCACACGGGGATGAGGGCCAAAGCGGCACCGAGCACCTGAAAACGCGCCAGGGGCGAAGCCCACAGCTTGAAATGCTGCCCAAGCGCTGCAAACAGGGCGATCACGCCCGCAGCCCCTGCCGCGTACTGAAGTTGGGCGGTGTAACTCCACCCGTTGATCACGCCTGCGGGAATGCGCAGCAGATCAGACAGCATCAAGGTGGGCAGACGCACCAGCAGCACGGTCCCGAAGCGCGACAGGCTGACCCCCGGGTCGATGTAGGCGCCCGAGCCCGAGCTGCCAAAGCTCAGGTGGGTGTAAAGCAGCCGCCACACCACGATGAGCCCGATGAAAGGCAGCAAGGCCCGCAGGCGCTGGTGCAAGGGCTTGCCTTGTTCGAAGACCAGCAGGTAGGCGAGCAGGTAGCCCATGGTCGCAATGGCCGCCTCGGCTGACATCATGCCCATCGCCAGGCAAGCTGCGGCCAGCCAGGCGTGGATGGTCGAGCGCTGCGTGCGCCAGGTGTGAAAAGCCATCAGCGTCAGCACCATGAAACAGGCGGCGATCAACTGGTTGCGCGCCGCGATCCAGCCCACCACCTGCATGTGCAGGCTGCTGATGGCAAACAGCAGCGTGGCCAGGCCGGCTTCGACCCGGTTGGGGTTGAGCTGCCGGTAGAGGCGCCCCAGCAGCACGATGAGCAGGCCATACCAGAGCAGGTTTTGCGCATGCATCAGCACGGGCTGAGACGGCCAGAGCTGGTAGTCCAGCCAATGCGTGAGCTCAGTCAAGGGGCGCCAGAATGACAGGCGGATGGTGTCGCCGGCCCACCAGAGCAGGCGGCCGGAGGCCCTCAGCGCCTGGTTGTGCGCGGGCTGCCCGTCCATGAAGTTGAACAGGCCAAACGGGGAGCCCGCATGGGGCGCTTGCGTCTCACCGATCAGCAGGCTGCGGTGGATGAAGTCATCGGCGAACAGGCCGGTGCCCAGCGTGGGCGCCGTGAGCAAGACGCCCAAAAGGGCCAGAACGGGAATGCACCAGGAGTGAGAGAAGAATTTGCGCCACATCAGCGAGTCCCAAACAGCAGGCTCTTAGTCAGGTTGGCGCAATGTGAAGCAAGGGCCCCAAGCAAACACACTGTAATGTAACAACAAGTGTATTCACCCACCGGAACGAGGGACGGCGGGATGAAATCGTGACGATTGCAGGGTGAGTAAGTCCGCCGACGGCGGCTCTGCATAGTCATTTCTTGAATGAGGCGATGAGGCAAGGTCGCTTGGCAACCGAGCCCGACCTGATTAGGGTCGGTGTTTTGCCCTGAAGGAGCCCACTCATGAGCCAGCCAAACTGGAAGTTCGAAACCCTCTCCGTGCACGCCGGGTACTCGCCCGACCCGACCACGCGCGCCGTGGCCGTGCCCATTTACCAGACGGCGGCATATGCCTTCGACAGCGCCCAGCATGGCGCCGATTTGTTCGACCTCAAGGTGCCGGGCAACATCTATACGCGCATCATGAACCCGACTCAGGACGTGCTCGAGCAGCGCATCGCGGCGCTCGAGGGAGGCGTGGGCGCGCTGGCCTTGGCTTCGGGGCAAGCGGCGGTGACCTATTCGATCCTGACCATCGCCGAGGCGGGCGACAACATCGTCTCCTCGACGGCGCTGTATGGCGGCACCTACAACCTGTTCGCGCACACCCTGCCGCAGTTCGGCATCACCACGCGCTTTGCCGATCACCGCGACCCCAGCAGCTTCGAGCCGCTGATCGACGAGCGCACCAAGGCCATCTTCGTGGAGTCCCTGGGCAACCCGGCGGGCAACATCACCGACATCGCCAAGGTGGCCGAGGTCGCGCACCGCCACGGCATCCCGCTGATCGTGGACAACACCGTGCCCTCGCCTTACCTGAGCCGGCCCATCGAGCATGGTGCCGACATCGTGGTGCACTCGCTGACCAAGTACCTGGGCGGCCACGGCACCAGCATTGGCGGGGCCATCGTCGATTCAGGCAAGTTCCCGTGGGCGCAGCACAAGACGCGTTTCAAGCGCCTGAACGAGCCGGACGTGAGCTACCACGGCGTGGTCTACACCGAGGCCCTGGGGCCGGCGGCCTACATTGGCCGGGCGCGTGTAGTCCCACTGCGCAACACGGGCGCGGCCATCTCTCCTTTCAATGCCTTCCTGATCCTGCAAGGCATCGAGACCCTGGGCCTGCGCATGGACCGCATCAGTCAGAACGCCTTGAAAGTGGCGCAATACCTCCAGCAGCATCCGCGTGTCGAATGGGTCAACTACGCGGGCTTGCCCGACCATCCCGAGCATGCGCTGGTGCAGCAATACCTGTCAGGCCAGGCCTCGGGCGTGCTGACCTTCGGCGTGCCGGGTGGGCGTGAAGGCGGCGCGCGCTTCCTCGATGGGTTGCAGCTCTTCCTGCGCCTGGTCAACATCGGCGATGTGCGCTCGCTGGCCACGCACCCGGCCTCCACCACGCACCGCCAGCTCTCGCCCGAGGAGCTGGGCAAGACGGGCGTGACAGAAGACACGGTGCGCCTGTCCGTCGGCATCGAGCACATCGATGACCTGATCGCAGACATCGAGCAGGCGCTGGCCAAGGCCTGACTTTCGGGTACCCCTGCCGATGTCTGGCGATCAGGGGTGCTGAGCTGGCGGATTCTTGTAGAAACGGTTGGCCTGTGCCACCGGGATCAGGCGGCCCGCCGACGGCGGTGGCCTGAGCCGGCTCAGCAGCATCTGACGCGCATCGAAGCCGGGCAGCACCACCTGCTGCCCGGGGGCTGGCAGGGCGAAGTTGCGATAGCCCTCGTCGTGCCAGGCGTAGAAATGCCGGCGTGGATCACTCAGCGGCGAGCTGAACTTGAACCGGGCCGACAGCGGTACGCCTTCAGCCGAGACGGTCAGCACCGTCACCTTCATCTGGCCGACGTCGATGACATCGCCTGCCTTGAAGGGCCGCGTAGCGACGTCCCGGCTCATGCTGTCCATGAAGCCTCGTTTGCCCGAGAGCTCCAGCGTCGAGTCATCGAGGGTGCGCAGGGTGATGTTCTGGTTGCCAACAGCCAGTGCCTGGGTCGAGGCCGGGTTATTCACGCCGAACTGCTGCCTCACGAAGGGGTAGTAGAACAGCATGGCGGGCTTGGGCGGGTTCAGCAGGATCACGTGCTCGGGATCGCCCGGGGCCGCCGCAGGCAGGGACAGCGGCTCGACCAGCATGGTGGGCGTGAGGAACTGCTCCATCAGCAGCGAGTAAGCCAGCGTCTGCAGCGGCGAGAACACCAGGTACAAGCCCACCATCAGCCAGATGGGCAGCAAGGTCAAGCGGGCCAGCCAGCCTTGAGACGGCCGAGCAAACGCCAAGCTGATGAGCATGGCGATCGCGCCGCTCATGCCGATCTCGGCGTTGAGCAGTAGGCGGTCGCCCGGCTCGGCGGCACAGACAGGCACCAGGGCGATCACGGCACCTGCCGCGTAGAAACGGGCAGCAGGTTGGCGCCAGAGTTGGAACCATTGCCCCAGTGCCACGAACAGGGCGATCACGACGGCGGCCATCGCGGCATATTGCAACTGGCCCGCGTGCGCCATGCCATTGACCACGCTGGAGGGGATGCGCACGAGGTCGGCCAGCAGCAAGGTGGGCAGGCGCACCATCAGGGCCTGGGCGAAACGTGGCAGGCTGACGCCCGGGTCGATGTAAGCGCCGGAGCCCGTGCTGCCAAAACCCATGTGGGTGTAGGACACGCGCCAAACCGCCAGGATCAACAGGAAGGGCAACAAGGCCCGCAGGCGCGCATGCCAGGTCTCGTCCGCAGGCGCCATGAACACGACGTAGGCCACCAGGTAGGCCATGGTGGCGATCGCCGCTTCGGCCGACATCATGCCCAGCACGAAGGTGCCTGCTGCCAGCCAGGCATGGCGCGTTGAGCCTTCTCGGCGCCAGCGATGAAACGCCATCAAGGTCAGCACCATGAAGCAGCCTGCGATCAACTGGTTGCGCGCGGCCAGCCAGCCCACCACCTGCATGTGCAGGCTGCTGACGGCGAACAGCAACGTGGCCAGGTTGGCACGCACCGGATCATTGTCGAGCAGGCGATACAGCCGGCCTGCCAAGAGGATGAGCAGCCCGTACCAGAACAGGTTCTGGGCATGCATCAGCACGGGGAGGTCGGGCCACAGCCGGTAGTCCACCCAATGGGTCAACTCGCTCAAGGGGCGCCAGAACGACAGGCGGATCGAATCAGCGGCCCACCAGAGCAGGCGCCCCGAGACCTTCATGGCCTGGATGTGATCGGGCTGGCCATCCATGAAGTTGAACAGCCCGAACAGGGAGCCGGCATGGGGGGCGCGGATTTCGCCGACGAGCAGGCTGCGGTGGATGAAGTCATCCGCGAACAGGCCCAGGCCAAGTGTCGGCAAGGTGAGCAGCACGCCCAACAGGGCGGTCAAGGGAATGCACCAGGGATGCGAAAGGTATCTGCGCCACATCATCTGGTCCTTCGTACTACGGGGCTGTTGTTTTGGAAAGGCCGAAGCTTGCAACATGTTTGCCAGGTGGCATATGAGCAAAAATGCGTAATTCAGCATGTGAGCCCACCAATCAAGGGGGCCTGGGGTTTAAATGGCGTCGCATTGGTGACATGAATTGCGCCATTCGGCTTGTTCCGGGAGACCCTGGTCTGAATTGACCGCTAGCCCGTACCATGTCACTCATGCAGGTCGATGCCAATTACCGCTTCATCGCGGCCTCCAACGAACTCAATGCCCGCATCGCCCAACGGCAGCAGGCCTTGTCCCTCTACATCACCTTGGTGCTGGGCTTTCCGGTGGCGTCGCTGTGCCTGGTCTTTTTGAACTACAAGACCGAGCGGGCGCTGACGAACCTGCGCAGCTACAACACCGATCCGCGCTGGTCGGTGGATGCCAACCGTGCGCGGCGCTTCCACGATTACACGGCTGCCATCCTGGTGGCCACCAGCAATGCCGTGGCCATTGGTGCCCTGTGGCGCATCTACCCGGCGCAGGCGCACGTGGGCTCGCTGGTGGTGTGGCTGACGGGCCTGGTGACAGTCGGCGCAGTGTTCGCCCTGTTGTGGATGCCGCGACT
>CANBUA010000232.1 GCA_947372535.1 Burkholderiales bacterium | reverse complement strand
GCGAGCGCCCTGGCCCGTGGCCAATACCTGTTCAACTCGCGCGGCTGCGCCGAATGCCACGGCACGCAGGGTCAAGGGCACACCGTCATCGACGACGGCAGCATGCTGGTGAAGGCGCCCAGCATCAGCCCCGGCACGGGCAGCCTGGTGGCCCGCTACCAGACGGACGATTGGGAACGCACCATCCGCCATGGCGTCAAGCCATCGGGCCAGCCCTTGATGATCATGCCCTCGGAAGACTACAACCGCATGACGGACCAGGACCTGGCAGCGCTGATCGCCTACCTGGAAAGCCTGCCGCCTCAGCAGACCGCACCGGCCGTGCTGCAGTTGCCGCCACCCGTGCAGGTGCTCTATGGTCTGGGCGCCATCCCCGATGCCGCCGAACGCATCGACCACACCCTGCCCCCGCAGTCACCCGTGCCCGAGGGCGTGACCGTCGAGCATGGCCGCTACGTGGCACAGATGTGCATGGGCTGCCACGGCGAGCACCTCTCGGGCGGCAAAATCCCCGGTGGCCCGCCCGACTGGCCGGCCGCCGCCAACCTGACGCCGGGTGAAGGCAGCGCGATGCCACGCTATGGTCAGCGCCAGGCTTTTGCCGCCATGCTGAAAACAGGTCGTCGGCCAGACGGCATCGAGGTCAGCAAGGTGATGCCTTTCGCCACCTTGAAAAACCTCAATGACACCGACGTGAACGCCCTGCACGCCTACCTGCAGACGCTGCCCGCTCGGCCCGCAGGACAGCGCTGAGCCAGGTCACTGCACGGGGTTGCCCAGCACGCGGGGCAGCTCCAGCAAGCCCCCGCCGTGTGTCGTCACGTACAAGCTGGTCGGCTCGAAGCCCTGCCCCGCCTGGCCCACCAGCACCGCGCTCGGGGTCCCCAGGCCGCGTGCGACCACGCAGACATGGCCTCCGGCATCGACTCGCCAGACCTGCCCGGCCAGGTAGGCGGCCACGTACAAGGTGCCCTCGTCGGTGATCGTCATGCCATCGAGCAGCGACAACGCCTGGGCAACGGGCGGCTTGGCCACCACCCGCGAAGCCCCCGTGGCCAGGTCCACCGCCATCACCCTGGTGGGCGGCAGGGACTGATTGACGAACAGCACGGCCTCGTCGCCGCTCAGTGCCAGGCCATTGCCCGCCAGCTTGAGCCAGCGCGGCTGAACCGTGCCATCTGGCAGGACGCGCCCCAGGTAACTGGCCAAGGCATCGGAGGCATAGAAGGTGCCATCGCTGCTGCGCACCAGGCCGTTGGCACTGGCCAGGCCCTTGGCGTAAGGCGTCACGACGCCCGTGTCGAGGTCGACCTTGACGATGCCGGCCTTGGCCTGCGTTGGCACGATGCCGCTTGCGTCATTGCCCGTGCCCACGTAGACCTCGGGCCCGCCACCCAGGGCGATGCCACCAGGCGCCTTGATGCCCGAGGCCACCACCTGCGGCAGGGCGCCCGGTTTGGGCAAGACATTGAGCGTGTTCTTGCCCAGGTCGGTGTAGAGCAGTCGCCCCGCCCGGTCAAAAGCCAGCGACTCCAGCGTGCCCGCCTTGCTCAGCAAGGGCACGGCCTTGGCGGTCACGGCGCAGTCGGGCAAGGCCGCGGCGGCCTGACCGGCCAGGCCAGCCATCGCGGCCCACATCGTGATCGTCTTCCTCATCTAACTGACTCCCAAAAAACTGAAACAATCGCTCGGGTGAAAAACCCGCACTACAACCCCGCCAAACCCCACCATCGACCCGATGGCTTCCAGAACAACTACATGTCGTTCCGAGGCAAGCGGTGGCATGAAATCCTGAAGTGGCGCTGGCAGGCCTGGCGGGCCGGCCACCCCAGGCCGATCACCGAACCGATCCGCATCGTGGCACCGGACCTGGGCTTCATCCACGCCAATGCCAAAGCCGGCTTGCAGATGCAGCCGGCCGTGAGCTGGATCGGCCACATCACCGTGCTGGCGCAGATGGGTGGTCTGAATTTTCTGACGGACCCGGTTTTTTCCGATCGGTGTTTCCCCGTGCAGTGGGCCGGCCCCAAACGCCACACGCCGCCCGGTCTGAGCCTTGATCAGTTGCCCCGCATCGACGTGGTGCTGCTGTCACACAACCACTACGACCACATGGACGAGGGGTCGCTGCTGGCCTTGAGCCGGCAGCCAGGCGGCGCGCCTTTGTTCATCACACCGCTGGGTCACCAGGCTTGGTTCGAGCGACGCGGCATCCACGGCGTGATCGAGCTGGACTGGTGGGACACGCATGTGCTGGAGGCCACCGCCCACTCGGCGCAGATCCCCGTCACACTGACGCCGGCTCAGCACTGGTCGGCGCGCACCGCCACGGACGCCATGCGCAGCCTGTGGGGCGGCTTTGCGGTGCTCTCGCCCGATTGCCACCTGTTTTTCGCGGGCGACACAGCCTATTCCAAAGACTTCCAGGACATCCGCCGGCACTTTGCCGACCAGCAGACACCTGAGATGGGCGGCGGCTTCGACATGGCCCTGCTGCCCATTGGCGCCTACGAGCCACGCTGGTTCATGAAAGACCAGCATGCCAACCCGGAGGAGTCAGTGCAAATCTTCCAGGATCTGGGCTGCCAGCAGGCCATGGCCGTGCACTGGGGCACCTTCGTGTTGACCGACGAGGCGCTGGACGAGCCGCCCCGTGCATTGGCCAGGGCCTTGCACGCCCAAGGGATGTCGGCCGATGACTTTGTGGTGGCGGCCATCGGAGAGACGCTCAAGGTCAAGCCCCGCTGAGCACCTGCGTCAACCCGAATACGTCGGTCCCAACGGAAGCGCTCATGGCGACTTTCATGGCGACTGGGGCGACAGCACGAGGCTCGGCAAATTCATTACCCGCTCAATCAACTGCTGGGTGTCCATGCCGAACACGGCCAACTGCCCCCCCAGTGCCAGGTGGCTCAGGCCATGCACGATCGCCCAGCAGGCCGTCGCATTGACCACGGCCTGTGCGGGATCAAGGCGCCCACCACCACCGGCCGCCTCACCCGACGCCTCCATCAGGGCCGCCATGCCCTCCACGCAGGTCGCCTGCAGCTCGGCGTGATCCAGGCGGGTGGCCACCCGGTCGAACATCATCCGAAACAGCACGGGATGCGCCTGGGCAAAGGCAATGTAGGCCTTGCCCGAGGCACGCAAGCGCTCGTCGGGGCTGCTTTGCTGGGCCATCGCCTCACGCTGGCTGGCGGTGAAGCGGCGAAAGCCCTCGGCGGCCATGGCGCTGAGCAGATCGTCCTTGTCCGCAAAGTGCCGGTAGGCTGCATTGGCCGTCACGCCGACTTGGCGGGCCAGCAGGCGCAGGCTCAGTTGCTGCTCGCTGGCGCCGGGTGATTCAAGCTCGGCCAGCCCCGCCTCGATGAGCGCCGTGCGCAGGTTGCCGTGGTGGTAAGTCGCCTTTGGAGCATCTCGGGTTTCTGACATGTTGACATCGTACACATGAAAGGTTTAAATGCGAATGTTCACACCGAACACATTCAAGGAGCCGCCATGTCCGATGCCACCTATCCTGATTCGCCCATCAGCGCAGCCCCCACCGCGCGCCGTCGTGACGATGCCCTGCCGACCACCCATGTCGGCAACCCATTCCTGGAAGGTGTCTTCGCACCGGTCGCCCAGGAAACCACGGCGCATTCGCTCAAGGTGACAGGCCAGATTCCCGCCGAGCTCAATGGCATGTACCTGCGCATCGGCCCCAACCCCCTGAAGCCGCAGAACCCTGACAAATACCACTGGTTCACAGGCGATGGCATGGTGCATGGCATCAAACTGGCTGGGGGCCAGGCACAGTGGTACCGCAACCGCTGGCTGGCCACCAAGAGTGTCACCCAGGCGCTCAAGCGCCCTCAGGCACCGGGCAAAACACGCGGGATGTTCGACACGGTCAACACCAATGTTTATGGCCATGCAGGACGCATCTGGGCCTCGGTGGAAGCCGGCCCCGTGCCTGTGGAACTCGACGCCGAGCTGAACACGGTTCGACATGGCCTGTTCGACCAAGCTGCCACCCTGCCCTTCACGGCCCACCCGCACCTCGATCCCATCTCGGGCGATCTGCACGCCATCAGCTACGACTCTGTCAAGCACAACAAGTTGTTCTACCAGCGCATCAACGGCAAGGGTGAGATGGACAAGGTGGTGACGATTCCGGTGAAAAACGGGCCGATGGTCCACGACTGCGCCATCACGCGCACCCAAGTCATCGTGCTGGACTTGCCGGTAACGTTCTCATGGCTGGAGCTGCTCAAACGCCATTTCCCCTACATCTGGAACAAGAAGCACCCGGCACGGGTCGGGCTGCTGCCGCGCGATGGCCAGGCCAGCGACATGCGCTGGTTCGACGTCGATCCCTGCTATGTATTTCACCCCTGCAATGCCTTCGACCGGCCGGATGGTTCGGTGGTGCTGGACGTGGTCGTGCATCGCACGATGTTTGACCGCTCGCACAAGGGCCCCGAAGCCGACACCGCACCGCAGTTCGAGCGCTGGACCTTGCCAGCCGGCGGCCAGCGCGTGCTACGCGAGGTGATTTCCACCCGCGCGCAAGAGTTTCCGAGGCTGGATGAGCGCCTGGTGGCGCAGCCTTACCGCTACGCCTATGCCATCGAGGGCAGCCTGAGCCATGGGCATGAGGATGCCATGCTCAAACATGATCTGAACCAACGCGTCACGACCGAGCATCGCTTCGGGCCGCATCGCAAAGCTGGTGAATTTGTCTTCGTGCCCCGGCATGCCAAAGCCGCCGAGGACGAAGGTTGGCTGGTCGGGTTCGTTCAGAACACCACCAGCGGCCTGGGCGAATTCCATGTGCTCAATGCGCAAGACATGGCGGCACCCGCCCAGGCCATCGTCGAGATGACATCGGCCATCCCGATGGGCTTTCACGGCAACTGGGTCGCCGATTCAGCCCTGCGGCATCAAGCCTGACGAGCGCGGCGAGCCACGAACGAGATCCCGACCAGGCCGGCGAACATCGTCAGCCAGGTCTGGGGTTCAGGCACGGAAGCCGCCAGGCCGTAGGTGATGTAGTCCGGCGTGGTTTCCAGCACCTGGAAGGTCTTGCCGGCCGCGCCATCAAGCGTGGTCGAGATGGGCACGGGGCCCACGCCAGAGCCCGTGTAGCCAGAGCCGTTGACGGCGGCGCTCATCGAGAATGTGCCGCGTTGGGTCAAGGTGGTGTTGTTGGTGAAGGCCACCGACAACCACTGCGACTTCACCACATCCGACGGCAGCGAGGTGTACACATACTGGCCATAGCCCGTGACCGGATCGTACTGATAGGTGCTCGTCCCGTTTGAGTTGGTGGCGGCGTTCAGCTGCGAACTGAAGGTGCCAGAACCCGAAGTCGAGCCATCTGTGGCGTTGAAGGACAGACCCAAGGTCACGGTCGACGAAGCTGCTTCGGTGTTACCACAGTAGTAGTAATAGTTGTTGCAGGTGCTGGCGCTCACGGATGCAGAGGCATTGGCCAAGCCGCGAACGACCAGCAGCGTGTTGGCACTGACCTCGATGCCGCCATTGGGCAGTTGGTTGTAGTAACCACCGTTGGCACCCGACGTGGTGCTGCCCGTGGCACTGAACTGCGTGGATGGGCCGGCAGCTTGGCCGTGGGCGGCCACCGCATAGGGCTGAACCGTGGCCACCGCCAAGGCGTTGGTCAGGTTGATGTCGGACACGTGGGGCAAAAAGGCCTGACCGCGGGTCAAGGAATCGGTGCCCGATTCAGCGTTGGTCGAATCAGAAGCCGACGCGCTGGTCGTGCTGTTGCCCGTCACGCCGGTGGCGTCAAGGTTAGACAAAAACCGGAATGAAGGCGCGATGCCGTCATCGGGGTTCAAGTCGTACAAGGTGAAGGTCAGTTGGTCCAACGTGGCCGTGGCCGACGAAGAAGCCAATGCAGGCAGAGCAGCGAAGGTGGCGGCGCACAGCAGTGCAGCCGACGTCAAACGAGTCGTCATGAGTGATCCCTGAAAGGTATGAACCCACGACTGGCTAAACCGCTCAACCAACCTGGGTTACCCGGACATTCTCAGTGAGCCAAAGATACAAATCTTCACGTAATCCCCCGCAGACGCGGGGGATTACAACGCCCCGCCCCCCAAACACAGGGGATCAGGGGCGTGCCGCCCGTCCGGTCTGCGTCAATGCACCACCCGCGTGAACTCGAACTCGCCCGACGCACCCACGTCCACCGGAATCACATCCTTCGGGCCGAACTTGCCTTGCAGGATGAGCTTGGCCACGGGATTCTCAATGCGCTGCTGAATGGCGCGCTTCAAGGGCCTGGCACCAAAGGCCGGATCGAAGCCCACCTTGGCCAACTCGGCAATGGCATCCGGCGTGACCACCAACCTCATGTCCAGCTGCGCCAAACGCCCTTCCAGGCCCTTGAGCTGGATCTTCGCGATGGACGCAATGTTGGATTCATCCAGCGCATGGAAGACCACGACCTCGTCGATGCGGTTGAGGAACTCGGGCCGGAAATGCTGCTTGACCTCCACCCACACGGCGTCCTTGATGTCTTCCGAGGGCTCGCCCGCCATCTGCATGATTTGATGCGAACCCAGGTTCGACGTCATCACAATCACCGTGTTCTTGAAGTCCACGGTTCGGCCCTGGCCGTCGGTCAGGCGACCATCGTCCAGCACTTGCAGCAGCACGTTGAAAACATCGGGATGCGCCTTTTCGACCTCGTCCAGCAGCACCACACTGTAGGGCTTGCGGCGCACAGCCTCGGTCAAAGTACCACCTTCTTCGTAGCCCACATAGCCGGGCGGCGCGCCGATCAGGCGGCTGACGGAGTGCTTCTCCATGAACTCGCTCATGTCGATGCGGATCAGGTGGTCCTCGCTGTCGAACAAGAAGCCCGCAAGCGCCTTGCACAGCTCGGTCTTGCCCACGCCCGTGGGGCCCAGGAAGAGGAAGGAGCCATAGGGCCGGTTGGGGTCGGACAAGCCCGCACGCGAGCGGCGGATCGCATCAGACACGGCCACGATCGCTTCTTCCTGGCCGACCACGCGCTCGTGCAGCTTGTCTTCCATCGCCAACAGCTTGTCGCGCTCGCCCTGCATCAGCTTGGCCACGGGGATGCCGGTGGCACGCGCCACCACTTCGGCGATTTCCTCGGCGCCCACTTGCGTGCGCAGCAAAGTCGGACGGGTGCCGTCCTTGCCCTTGGCGGTTTCCTTGTCCTGCGCTTCTTTGAGCTGCTTTTCCAAGGCGGGGAGCTTGCCGTATTGCAGCTCGGCCACCTTGTTGAAATCGCCCTTGCGCGTGAATTCGTCGATCTGGAAGCGTATCTTGTCGATGTCTTCCTTGACGTGGGCCGAGCCCTGGGCCTGGGCCTTCTCGGCCTTCCAGATCTCCTCCATGTCCGCATACTCGCGCTCGAGTTTCACGATCTCGGCCTCGATCAGGCCCATGCGCTTGATGGAGGACTCATCCTTCTCGCGGCGCACGGCTTCACGCTCGATCTTGAGCTGGATCAGGCGGCGGTCGAGGCGGTCCAGCGCCTCGGGCTTGGAGTCGATCTCGATCTTGACCTTGGCCGCCGCCTCGTCGATCAGGTCGATGGCCTTGTCGGGCAGGAAGCGGTCGGTGATGTAGCGGTTGGACAGCTCGGCCGCGGCCACGATGGCCGGGTCGGTGATCTCCACGCCATGGTGCACCTCGTATTTTTCCTGCAGGCCGCGCAGAATGGCGATGGTGGCCTCCACGGTGGGCTCGCCCACGAGGATCTTCTGGAAGCGGCGCTCCAGGGCGGCGTCCTTCTCGATGTACTTGCGGTATTCATCGAGCGTGGTCGCGCCGATGCAATGCAACTCGCCGCGCGCCAGGGCCGGCTTGAGCATGTTGCCCGCGTCCATGGCGCCTTCGGACTTGCCGGCGCCCACCATGGTGTGGATCTCGTCGATGAAGACGATCGTCTGGCCCTCATCCTTGGC
>CANBUA010000231.1 GCA_947372535.1 Burkholderiales bacterium | reverse complement strand
GGCGATGGCTCGGTCTGGCGCCTGGGCAAGCCGGTGGACGCCGCCATGGCCGATGCCCACGAGGGCCCCGATGCCGAGACCTGGTTGAGCCGCGACCACCGTGTCCTGGCCTGTTTTCGATTCGTGGATGTGCTGCGCCTCGATGCCGTGGCGGCGGTCAAAGCCCTGGCGCAGGATGGTGTGACCGTGACCATCCTGTCGGGTGACCATCCCGCGAGGGTGGCGCGCACCGCTCAGTTGCTGGGTCTTTCCGGTGGTCGCGGTGGCATGTCCCCCGCCGACAAAATGGCAGCCGTCCGGCAAGCGCAAGGGCAGGGCTTGCGTGTGGCCATGCTGGGCGATGGCATCAACGATGCGCCCGTGCTGGCGCAAGCGGATCTCTCGATCGCCATGGGCGCCGGGGCCCAGATCGCCCGGGCGCAGGCCGATGGGGTGCTGGTCTCCAACGCCCTGCAGGACCTGGTGCAGGCACGCCGGCTGGCGCGCCAGGCCCTGCGCGTGGTGCGGCAGAACCTGGCCTGGGCCGTGTCCTACAACCTGGTCTGCGTGCCTTTGGCGCTGGCGGGCATGTTGCCCCCCTGGGCCGCCGGCCTGGGCATGGCCTGCAGCTCGCTCGTGGTGGTCATCAACGCTTGGCGCTTGTCGCGGTAGAGGCCCCATCGCTCATGGACATCCTCTACATGCTGATCCCCTTGTCGGTGCTGCTGATCCTGGCGATCCTGGGCGTGTTCGCGTGGGCAGTGCACGCCGGTCAGTTTGATGACTTGAGCCAGCATGGCGAGCAGATTCTGGACGCCGCGGTCGAGTCCGTTGATCTGCATCAAGGGCCTTGAAGGCGCCTGGATCAACACTCGGGGACACCCCTTTGCAGGGTGCATCTGAAAGGCGGCACCACCCATGATCGACACCTTGACCCCACCCGGCACATGGCCCTGGACGGGGAGATCGGCATGAGCCCGAGCCCACGCAATTCCGGGCCGCAGCTCCCGTGGTGGCGCGTGCGCATGGTCTGGCTCGTCATCGGCGGGCCGGCGGCCGTCGTGGTGGCTGGCGTCATCACGATGGTCCTGGCCATCCGTGGCGGTGACCAGCCCCTGGCCGCGCCAGACTCGGCGGCTGTGGCCATGCGCACCTTGACGATGCAAGGGCAGGGCGATGCCAAGGCCGCTCGACACTGAATCTTCCACGGGCCGGCATTCTGCCCAGGCGGTGCACTGATGCAGTGGCCGCTGTTGCTCTCTGGCCTGGCCATGGGGCTGGCCGCGATGCCGCATTGCGCCTTCATGTGCGCGGCGCCATGTGCCGCCTTGACCCGCGACCAGGGCATGGTGGCCTTCCAAGGCGGGCGCTTGCTGAGCTATGCCGCCATCGGGGCTTTGTCGGCTTACAGCGTGTCCACCCTGGGGGCCTGGAGCCAATCCGTGCCGGCATTGCGGCCCTGGTGGACCCTGCTGCACCTGGCCTTCCTCGGCCTGGGCCTGTGGTGGTTGCTCACGGGCCAGCACCCGGCTTGGATGCGGCGCGACGCCACCGTGTCGCTTGGCCATGCCAAGGGCGGGGGGCGGCTGGTCATGGTGCGCGCCGGCCTGGGTGGCCTGGCGTGGGTGGCCTGGCCTTGCGCGGCCCTGCAAGCGGCCCTCTTGTTGGCTTCCTTGGGCAACGGCCCTCGCGACGGTGCCCTGGTGATGACGGCGTTTGCGCTGGCGTCCATGCCTGGCTTGTTGGTCGCGCCCTGGGCACTGAGGCGCTGGCAGGCCTGGCGAGGCGCCAAGGCCGATCCCCAGTGGCTGGCATCGGCGGCCTTTCGCATTGGCGGGGCGGGCTTGGTCATCACCTCAAGCTGGGCCTTGACCCGTGGCATCTGGCACAGCCTTCTGGCCTGGTGCGGCGTCATCTGACGGGTTGTTGACCTGGGTCAAGGGCGTTCGGAGGCCCGGCTCCTACAGTGAGCTCAGCTTGGATCAACCCTGGACATTCACATGCGCTTGCCCGCCCGACTTGCCTTTCAGACGCTCCTGTTCGTCTTGGCCACCTTGGGTGCCACGGCGGCCCTGGTCGCCGCCGGATTGAACGAGCCAGCCGCCTCAAGCGATGCCGTCAATTGCGCCAGCCCGTCTCTTTGTCACCTTGCCTCACCCCGCGTCATGCACGCACCAAGAAAGGACGCGCCGACATGGCCGCTTTGAAATCCGCCCCGACTTTCTATGACGATGGGCCTGTTCGACAGTTCGCACTGGCCGCGGTGCTGTGGGGCGTCGTGGGCATGGCGGTGGGCGTCCTCATCGCCACGCAGCTGGCCTGGCCCGATGTGACGGCCGGCATCCCCTGGCTCAGCTATGGCCGCTTGCGGCCCCTGCACACCAATGCAGTGATCTTCGCTTTTGGGGGCTGCGCCTTGATGGCGACGTCTTTCCACGTCGTGCAGCGCACGTCCCAGGTCCGGCTGTTCGCGCCAGCCCTGGCCCGCTTCGTGTTCTGGGGCTGGCAAGCGGTCATCATCGCGGCGGTCATCACCCTGCCGATGGGTCTCACGCAAGGCAAGGAATACGCCGAGCTGGAATGGCCGATCGACATCCTGATCGCCGTGGTGTGGGTGGCCTACGCCATCGTCTTCTTCGGCACCATCGCCATCCGCAAGGTGCGTCACATCTACGTGGCCAACTGGTTCTTCGGGGCCTTCATCATCGCGGTGGCCTTGCTGCACATTGTCAACAGCGCGGCGCTGCCCGTGGGGCTGTTCAAGAGCTACTCGGCTTATGCCGGTGTGCAGGACGCCATGGTGCAATGGTGGTATGGCCACAATGCGGTGGGCTTCTTCCTGACCGCCGGCTTCCTGGGGATGATGTACTACTACATCCCCAAGCAGGCCGAGCGGCCGGTGTATTCCTACCGCTTGTCGATCGTGCACTTCTGGGCGCTGATCTTCACCTACATGTGGGCCGGCCCCCACCATCTGCACTACACCGCGCTGCCCGATTGGGCCCAGTCGGTCGGCATGGTGTTCTCGCTGGTGCTGCTGGCGCCCAGCTGGGGCGGCATGATCAACGGCGTCATGACCTTGTCGGGCGCCTGGCACAAGCTGCGTGACGACCCCATCCTCAAGTTCCTGATCGTGGCCTTGTCTTTCTATGGCATGTCCACCTTCGAAGGTCCGATGATGTCCATCAAGACCGTGAACGCCTTGTCGCACTACACGGACTGGACGATCGGCCACGTGCACTCGGGTGCCCTGGGCTGGGTGGGCTTCATCACCATGGGCTCGCTGTACTACCTGATCCCCCGCATGTTCGGCCAGACGCGCATGTTCAGCGTCAAGGCCATCGAGATCCACTTCTGGGTGGCGACGCTGGGCGTGGTGCTCTACATCGCGGCCATGTGGATCGCCGGGGTGATGCAGGGCCTGATGTGGCGTGCCGTCAACCCCGATGGCACCTTGGTCTACAGCTTCATTGAGGGCGTGAAGGCCACCTTCCCGTTCTATGTGGTCCGGCTGGCCGGTGGCCTGCTCTACCTGGGCGGCATGCTGCTCATGGCCTGGAACGTGATCATGACCGTGCGTCAAGGCGCGCCCATGCTGGCGCAGGTGCCGGCCACGCATGGCGATCTGCATGCAGCCAAGCCGGCCAAGGGCCACGAACGCATCGAGACCAGCAATGGCCTGATGATCGTCCTGATTTTGGTGGTGGTGGCCGTGGGGGGCATGGTTGAAATCGTGCCGCTGTTCTTCCAGCGCTCGACCACTCAGCCCGTGGCTGGCTTGAGGCCTTACACCGCATTGCAGCTGGCCGGGCGTGACGTGTACATCCGTGAAGGTTGCTACAACTGCCACTCGCAGATGATCCGCTCCCTGCAGTCCGAGACCCTGCGCTATGGGCACTATTCGGTGGGTGGTGAGTCGGTCTACGACCACCCCTTCCAGTGGGGTAGCAAACGCACCGGGCCTGACCTGGCCCGCGTGGGCGGCAAGTACAGCGACGAGTGGCACAAGATCCACCTGACCAGCCCGCGCGACGTGGTGCCCGAGTCCAACATGGCCGCTTACCCCTGGTTGTCCACCAACCTGGTGGACCCTGCCGTCATGCCGACCAAGATCAAGGCCATGAAGACGCTGGGCGTGCCTTATACCCAGGCCGACATCGACGGCGCGGCTGAGGCAGTGCGGGGCAAGACCGACCTGGAGGCGCTCATCGCCTACCTCCAGGTGCTGGGTACGAACTTGAAATGATTGGAGCAGCAACCATGGCACTCAATGACGTGCGCATCCTCGTCACGCTGGGCAGCTTCGTGATGTTCGCGGGCATCACGGTGTGGGCCTGCTGGCCTCAGCACCGCGCCCGCTTCGACGAGGCAGCCCTGCTGCCTTTCCAGGATGAGGAGTCTGCCAAGTGAGCGACTTCTTCAACCAAGGGTGGTCGGTCTACATCGCCGCTGCCACCATCATCGGTCTGCTGGCCTGTCTGGCCCTGTTGATCATCGCCGCGCGCCGCAAGGTGATCCCGGGCGACAACACCACGGGGCATGTCTGGGACGAAGACCTGCGCGAACTCAACAACCCACTGCCGCGCTGGTGGATGGGCTTGTTCGTGATCACCGTGCTCTTTGCGTTCGGATACCTGGCCTTGTATGGCGGGCTGGGCAGCTCCAAAGGTCTGCTGGACTGGAGTAGCCAAAGCGAGCTGTCGACAGAGAGCCGCGCTGCGCGTGCGTTGAGCGCGCCGCTGTACGCCCAGTTTGCCGGTATGCCTGCTGAGCAGCTGGCACGCCAACCCCGGGCCATGGCGATGGGCGAGCGCCTCTTCGTCAACAACTGCGCCACTTGCCATGGCTCCGACGCGCATGGCAGCAAAGGCTTCCCAGACCTCACCGACACCGACTGGCTGCACGGCGGCACGCCGGACAAAATCGAAGAGACAATCACGCATGGCCGGGTCGGGAACATGCCGCCGATGGCTGCGGCCGTGGGCAGCGAGCAGGATGTTCGCAACGTCGCCCACTACGTGCTCAGCCTGTCTGGCGGCGCCCATGACAACATCGCGGCTCAACTGGGACGCGCGTCCTTCCGGGCCTGCGCGGCCTGCCATGGCGCGGACGGCAAAGGCAACCAGGCCATCGGCGCGCCCAACCTGACAGACAAGGTCTGGCTGCATGGCTGGGGTGAAGAGGCGGTCATGAACATGATCAATCATGGCAAGACCAACGTCATGCCGGCCCATGGCACGCGCTTGAGCGCCGAGCAGATTCATGTGCTGGCCACTTACGTCTGGCAGCTTTCCAAACCTGTGGATCCGAGCCCTGCGGCTCAACACTGAAGCCATCATGATGAAGGTGATCCCCATCGTGCCGGTCAAGGCGGCCGGGCCTCAGGCGGACACCGCCGATCTGGTCTCGCTCTATGAGAAGCAACACCGGATCCACCCTCGCGCCGTGCATGGCTGGTTCGCGGCCTGGCGTTGGGCCATGGTGGGATTCACCCAGGCCTTGTTTTATGGCTTGGCCTGGCTGCCGTGGCATGGACGCCAGGCGCTCTTGTTCGACCTGGACGCCAAGCGCTTCTACATCTTCGACCTGGTGCTTTACCCGCAGGATTTCATTTACCTGACGGGCCTGCTGGTGGTGTGTGCCTTTGCCTTGTTCCTCTTCACTGCGGTGGCAGGCAGGCTGTGGTGCGGCTTCGCATGCCCTCAGACGGTCTACACCGAGCTTTTCCTGTGGGTCGAACGGCAGTTCGAAGGCGATCGCAACCAGCGCCTGAAGCTGGCTGCCGCGCCCTGGGGCTGGGACAAAGGCTGGCGCACCGTCGGCAAGCAGTTGAGCTGGCTGGCCATCGCGCTGTGGACGGGTTTCACCTTCGTGGGCTACTTCACACCCATCCGCACCTTGGCTATTGAGGCCACGCAACTGGCGCTGGGCCCGTGGGAGTGGTTTTGGGTGATGTTCTATGGCCTGGCCACTTATGGCAATGCGGCCTATCTGCGTGAGCAAGTCTGCAAGTACATGTGCCCCTATGCGCGCTTTCAAAGCGCCATGTTCGACCACGACACCCTGGTCATCAGCTATGACACCGCCCGGGGCGATCCTCGCGGCACACGCGCCCGCAGCGCCAAGCCGGCCGATCTGGGCCTGGGCGACTGCATCGACTGCGGCCTGTGTGTCCAGGTCTGCCCGACCGGCATCGACATCAGGAAAGGCTTGCAATATGAGTGCATCGGTTGCGCCGCCTGCATCGACGTTTGCAACGGCGTCATGGACAAGATGCACTACCCGCGCGGCCTGATCCGTTACGCCACCCAAAGCGGCATGGCGCTCGGGCTGAGCTTTCGGCAAATGCTGGCGCGGGTACTGCGGCTTCGCATCCTCATCTACGGCGCCATCTTGCTGTCGATCACTGGGGCCTTGCTGTTCAGCCTGTCGACCCGATCGCCCTTCAAGGTCGACGTGGTCAGGGACCGCGGCGCCCTGGCCCGCATCGTCGGTGAAGGCCAGGTCGAGAACGTCTACCGATTGCAACTGATGAACGCCACGGAGCACGAGCAACACCTGCAAATCCATGTTGAGGGTTTGAAGGGTGCCATCGTCACGAGCAAGGCCGATGTGCAGGTTGATGCCACGCAGGCCCGTTGGGTGCCCGTCGTGGTGCGGTTGCCTTATCAATCGGCCCGTGAGCTCAAGCCTGGTGTCCATCCCATCGTCTTCCGCATTGAGGCGCTGGCCGGCGATGGACAGGGCCAGTCGGCCAGCGTGTCCGAGCGCTCCACCTTCGTGCTTCCCCGCTGAGGGTTCGAGATGAGCCACACCGCCTCCATCTTGCTGACCCCTGAACTGCGGCCCCTGCTGGACCAGAGCGGGCCGCGCTATACCTCTTATCCGACCGCTGACCGATTTCTGGTGGATTTTGGCGCGGCCGACCATGAACAGGCCTTGGCCAGCCGTGCCGAGGCCGTGAGGGCCGGCACCGAGCCTGCGCCTTTGTCCCTTTACGTTCACATCCCGTTTTGCGAGTCGATCTGCTACTACTGCGCCTGCAACAAGGTCGTGACCAAGCACCATGACGTCGCGGAGCGCTACCTCAAGGCGCTGGCCCAGGAGATCGCCTTGAACGCCAAGGCCTTGGGGTCGCCTCAAACGGTGTCACAACTGCACTTTGGCGGGGGCACGCCCACCTTCCTCAGCGATGGGCAGTTGCAAGGCCTGTTAAGCGTCCTGCGCGAGTACGTTCGGTTCTCGGAAGATGCCGAACTGTCCATCGAGGTGGACCCCAGGACGGTGACGCCTGCGCGCCTCCAGGCCCTGGCGGCCATGGGCTTCAACCGCCTCAGCTTCGGCGTGCAGGATTTTGACGAGCAGGTTCAGCAGGCCGTTCACCGGCATCAGCCTTTCGAGGCGGTGCAGGCCTTGATGGACAGCGCCCGGGCTTTGAAGTTCGCCTCCATCAACATCGACCTCATTCACGGCTTGCCCAGGCAGACCAGCGCTTCGTTTGAGCGCACGCTGCAGCAAGTCATCGAGCTGCGACCCGACCGGATCGCGCTGTACGGCTATGCCCACCTGCCCGAACGCTTCAAACCCCAGCGGCGCATCGTCGCCACCGAGCTGCCCAGCGCGGACCAGCGGCTTGAGATGTTGGCGCAGGCCATCGAACGCTTCACCGACAGCGGCTACGACTACATCGGCATGGACCATTTCGCGCTGCCTGACGATGCGCTGGCGGTGGCCAGGCGGGCAGGGCGCCTGCACCGCAACTTCCAGGGTTACAGCACCCTTCCGGATTGCGACATCCTGGGCCTGGGCTTGTCGGCCATCGGGCGCGTGGGCCGGTGCTACACGCAAAACGCCAAGACGCTGGACGACTACTACGCGGCGGTCGAGGCGAGATCTTTTGCCACCGAGCGCGGCCTCTGGTTGACGCGCGATGACCAGATCCGCCGTGACGTGATCATGTCGGTGATGTGCCGGGGCCA
>CANBUA010000230.1 GCA_947372535.1 Burkholderiales bacterium | reverse complement strand
GAGTTGACGCCCAGCAGCAGCCCGGCGGCTTGCACCTCTGCCGTGAAGTCCAGCATGCGCTGGTAGACCTGCTCGCCGGCCTCGCGGCCGCGTTCGGCGCGTTGGCCCAGGGGTTCGACGATGAGCAGCATGTGGGGCATGGCGGTGGCGGGGTCAAGGGTGAGGTCCCGCCATTGTCGGGCCGGCTTGGGAGCCTCACCCATCCCTCAAATGTGGTCAGCGATGACCTGGAATGGGGCAGCGGTGGGCCTTGGATCTGCATACGCGAGGCTCAGCGCTTCAGCGCTGCCCTGCTGAGGGGCATGCATGACTGGCAGAACTGCAGCGATGACATGTTTTGCGACGGCGTTGCTGAAAATTTCGGCACCGGTGGGTGGCTTGGTCAGGCGAGCCCCTCTCTGGGGCATGGGTGGTGTTGGGATGGCCGGGCTTGGGGTGTTTTGCTTGAACGGTGCGCCTTTGGGCATCAGCGGATGAGCTGGCAAAGGCAGCAAAGACACGATTTGCCTATGGGGTGACTGTGCGGCGCGGGATGGTCAGAAATTTTGTGTCCGGGGCATAGCATGACGACCAGGAGCATGTATGCCAAGCAAACAGAAGTCCGGCAAGCCGGTGCTGCCGACCATCCCGCCAGAGATTCTTGACCAATTCGGCCAGGGGGCCATGACTGCTGATGCGATCAATGCAGCCTCGATGGCCTTCAAGAAGGCCTTGATCGAGCGGGCGTTGGGTGCAGAACTCAGCCACCACCTGGGTTATCAGCCCGGGGCGAGCAAGCCCCAGGAGACGCTCAATCAGCGCAACGGCAAGATTGGCAAACTGTCTTGACCGCAGACGGCCCGCTGCACATTGAGGTCCCTCGCGACCGCGATGGCAGCCATCGACCCATTGATGACAGTCGCGCACGACAAAAGCAGAATCCAAAGAGGTCAATGACCTCCCAGCGGAGGTCGGGCGCTTCGCGCGATGAAGCCGGCGCAAGTGCCGAACTGCCAACCTAAACAGCATCCCGCCCCTGCCGCATGGCTTACCTCTGCTGGCCTCCCGGCTTCAATCCGCCGACTATCGCGGGAACAACCTTTCGGAGGTGATTGGCGAATTCCATCAGATGTGAGGACTGCGAGCCCTTGCGCGACCAAGTGGCCTCGAAGGCGATCGTGATCGCATGGCCCGCCTTGTCGGCGATCGGGAACGACGCGTGGCCGCTCGCAATCAGTTTTGACTTGGGCAGTATCGCGGCGCCGATCCCCAACGCCGCCCACTCTTCCAGCACTTGGTAGCTCATGGCTTCGCCCGAGTATTCACGGAGCTTGCGTCTTTGGCTGCGGAAAAGCGCGCGGGTCGCGCGCGAAAGGCCACAGGCGTCGGGGACCATCACGTACGTTTCATTCGCAATGTCTTTGAGTTGCACAGACTGCGGGCTAGGGCCGTTCAACCAGACTGCCCCGCTGGGAATGAAAAGCAGCGGTTCCTCATACAGGAAGGCTGCGCTCCATGGCCCTTTGTGAACGTCCTGGACACCGAAAACAAAATCTAACAACCCGTTGTCGAGCATGCGATAGAGGTCCGTCATGTTCATTTCGCGCAGGACCACATCGACTTCCGGGTTGCGCAAGCGGAATGGCTCCAGCATCAGCGCCAGCAAATTGGCGCTGACCAGCGGCGATGTGCCGATGCGAATCAGGCGTTTGTCGGGGGTTAAAAACACCTGAGTCTGCTGAATCAGGCTGGCTTGCGCGCTCAGCACCTCGTTGATATATGGCACGACGTGTGTGCCAAAGGGCGTCAGCGTGACCTTGCGCGTAGTGCGCATGAACAGGCGTTCCCCCAACTCATTCTCCAGTTGCGCGATGCCGTTCGACAGTGTGGGCTGGGTCACACAACACTCGGTCGCGGCAGCCGTGAACGAGCCCGTGCTGGCGACGGCGCTGGCGAAACGAAGCTGGCTCAGGTTCATGCTTAATTTATAGCACGCCTGAATGAATGGCATGCCAAAAGACAATTTCCGAATAGACCACCCTTTGCGTAACCTTCATTCCAGTCGACAACTCGTTGGCGCCAACCCCGTACGACACATCAAGTGAAAAGACCATGGTCTACCTGCAAATCAATCTGAACGTCGTGGCCAAGGATCGACCGGCCGCTGCCGCGGTCTACAGCCAGTTCAAAAGCCCATTTCTGGCGCAGGCCACGGGTGCCAAGTCCAAAGAACTGCTGATCAGAGACGAAGACCTGCAAGTTCTGCATGGCTTCGATTCGGTCCAGAACGCCCAGGCCTACCTCACCAGCGCACTGTTCAAGCAAGACGTCGTCAGCGCTCTGGGACCGCTGCTACAAAGCCCGCCGGACGTACGGGTGTATGCGGCTGCCTGACAGACAACCGTCGCCATCCCCACGCCATCTCTAAAATTCACATGGAAAACATGATGACCAAGTCCATCCTCGCCGTTCTCACCGCCTCAGCCATCGCGCTGCCTGCACTGGCCTTTGCCGATAAGGCCTATCTCGAGATCACCCTGAAAGTCGGTCCGCAAGACCGCGCCGCTGCCGGTGCGGTCTACGCCAAGTTCAAGCAGCCCTTCCTCAACAAGGTGCCTGGCGCGACGTCCAAAGAGCTGCTGATACGGGACGAAGACGTGCAAGTGCTCCACGGCTTCGCAACACGCAAGCAGGCCGAGGCCTACCTCAGCAGCGACATGTTCACCAAGGACGTGGTGGTCGGCCTGAAGCCTTTGCTGAAAGCTGACCCAGAGGTTCGGATCTACTCAACGGACTGATCTCGCGGACTGTCCTGTCGGGTATCGAGAGGTGTGCTCAATGGTCAGCTTGTGGCCGAGCGCTGTCCCTATTGGCTTGAACGCTGGCCGACCGGCATCGCTGCACACCTGCCATCCAGTGGTGCGATGTCAACAAGCGTTGCAGACCGTGTGGTAACCCAGCGGCCTATGTGCGTCAGACAGAATTCCGCGCCGACGGCTGTCGCGTGAGCTGGCTGCCTCAAGCAAGACAAGCATCAGCCGAGCATGCGCCACCCCGTCCATATGCGGCTCTCTGCGCTACCACAGCGCCATTCCTTTGAAGCCGTGAGTGGAGCAGGGGCGCAGGTTCGGTGAATGGCCCTGGCACGGCCAGTGTCAGGGCACCGCTCACAGCAAGGCGCGAACCTGAGAGGCGAATTTCTCGACGTCGATGGGCTTGGACAGATACCCGTCGCATCCGGCTGCGCGCATCTTGGCCACGTCCTCCCACACCGTGGAGGCGCTGAAGGCGGCAATGCGAATGTGGCGCGTCACAGGATCGGCCTTGATGGCACGGGTCGCATCAAACCCGTCCATGCCGGGCATCTGAATGTCCATCAGGATCAGGTCCGGCTGAAACGCCGTTGCTTTGCGCATGGCTTCATGTCCATCGCAAGCGGTATCGATCTCGAAGTCTTCGTCCTGCACCACGGCCTCTGCAAGGGCAATGTTCAGCGCGTTGTCGTCGACGATCAAAACCCGAGGTGCACGCAGGGTCGTGTCGCCTGATCGGACGGCATGTGCAGGCCTCCGCGAGGCCTGCAATGGGTTGCGGGGGGTGTGGGCTTGAACTGTGTTCACGGCGGTGCGCTCTGCAGATGACCCTGGGGCCGATGGGGAGCAATCTAGCGCCCGGTGCGCCTCCCGGCCATGTCGAAAGACACAGGACGCCGGTCCTGCACGTCGCGCAGGCAAGGTGAAGGCTTCCAGCGCCACCACAACGCACGGAACCGCCATCGCAAGGCCGACCAGCGTACGCAGACGAACAGACGCTCCTTGCCCACAAACATAAGGTCGGTTCCCAAGCAAGGCAGCCGTCGCCCGCCAACCCGGCGTTCGACCCGCCCTGCGTTGACAGGAGTTCCGATGCCCTCTTCTTCTGCGGCAAGCGCCGACCGTTTCGGTCTGGATGACGACCTCACCGGCAACGTCGCCGGCAACAAGTGGTCGTTCAACAGCGCGGTCTCGTGGGGGGCGGTGGTGGCGGGCGCCGTCGCTGCGGCTTCCGTCTCTTTGATCCTGCTGATCCTGGGTGTCGGGCTTGGCTTGTCTTCGGTGTCACCTTGGGCTCGGGACGGCGTCAACGCCACGACCTTTGGCGTGTCCACCATCGTCTGGCTGACGGTGACCCAGTTGCTGGCCTCGGCCATGGGCGGATACCTCGCTGGCCGCCTGCGGACCAAGTGGACCGGGGCCCATCCCGATGAGGTGTACTTCCGCGACACCGCCCATGGCTTCCTGGCCTGGGCCGTGTCCACTCTGGCCACCGCCGTGCTGCTGGGCTCGGTCATCGGCTCGATCGTCAGCGGTGGCGCGCAGGCGGGCGCCTCGATGCTCGGTGCAACGGCCGACACGGCAAGCTCGGCTGTCGTCGGTACCGCGACACGCATGACGCAGGGGCACGATGCAGGGCCCATGGGCTACCTGATCGATTCACTGTTCAGGCGCGACGCCGGCACCAATTCGCCGGTCGGGACGGACGCCAGCGACCGCTCCGCGACCAGGGATGCAGCCGAAGTCAGTCGCATCATCCTGAACGTCAGCCTCTCGCAGCCACTGCCTCCTGAAGACCTGCGGTACATCGGCCAGATCGTCGCGCTGCGCACGGGGCTGTCGCAACAAGAGGCAGAGAAGCGGGTCAACGACGTCGTGGCCAAAGCTCAGGCGCAACTGCGCGATGCCGAAGTGGCCACGCGCAATGCCGCCGACAAGGCCCGCAAGGCCTCTGCCTACAGCGCGCTGTGGCTGTTCGTGTCATTGCTCGTCGGCGCCTTCGTGGCCAGCCTGTCTGCCACGTTTGGCGGCAGGCTTCGCGACGCCTGAGCCCCTGCACCCTCCACCGCCACCGAGGCCACCATGCGTTCACTGCTCTTATTGTTTCTCGGCATCCCCATTCCGATCATCATTTTGATCGCACTGTTCGTGCATTGAATGCACACCCCATTGCCCCACGCGCACAAGGACACACCATGATCGGCACCAAAGCCGAATCGCGTGAGAAAAATGCGAAGTCCACCGCGAAGGACGCCATCGCCTTGCTCAAGGCCGACCACGAGGCCGTGACCCAGCTGTTCACCGACTGTGAAAAGGCCCGCGTGGCGTCCAGGAAGAAGGCGCTGGTCGCCCAGATCTGCACGGCACTGAGCGTGCACGCCCAGATCGAAGAAGGGATCCGCTACCCCGACGTCAAGGCCGCCTTGAAGGACAAGTTGCTGGTGACAGAGCGACGGGCGAGCACGCCGGCGTGAAGGATTTGATCGCGCAACTCGAGGGCATCGAACCCGATGGCGAGATGTACGACGCCAGGGTCAAGGTGCTGTCGGAATACGTGACGCACCACGTCAAGGAGGAGCAAAACGAGAGGTTCCCCACGGTCAAAGCATCCTCACTGGATCTGGTTGAGTTGGGTGCACGCATGGCCGCCCATTCCGGCCTCCCCTACGGCAGTGCGCATGACATCCCCTCGGCCATGGTCGCGATGAAAGGGGGCCGCAGCGGCATGCCGGGTTTGAAGAACTTGCCCGACGTGGCCGCGACGCTGCACAAGAAGGTCGACCAGGCCGTGCCGCGCATCGTGTTCCACGGTGATCGGGACCACACCGTGCAGCATTCGAACGGCGCGCACATCGTGCGGCAGGCCAGGGACGCGCACGGCGCTCACGCAGAGCGCGCCGACTTGCTTGCGTCGACGCAGTCGGGTGTCGCACCGGGCGGCCAACGCTACAGCCGCACGGTCCATGCCGACGCCGAAGGGCAGGGTCGGATCGAAAGCTGGACATTGCACGGCGCCGGGCACGCCTGGTCTGGAGGCCATGCGAGTGGCCCCTACACCGACGGGCACGGCCCGGATGCTTCGGCAGAGATGGTGCGGTTCTTCATGGCGTTGCCCAGCAAAGTGGTTGAGGCAGGTCCGGAACGCATGCGCTGACGGTGCGACAGGCGTTGCGCTCGACGTCGTGTGTGGGATGCCGCACAGACCGTGGTGCGCAGGGTGCCTAACTTGTGGCGGTCATCCCTGCCCTCTTTGGAGACCCTCATGCACCCGATCATGCCGTGCCGCTCGAACTTGCTTGCCCCGTTCGGCACCAGGCTGTGGATGGCGCGCGCATGAAACGCCCAGAATCACGCACGGCACAAGAAGCCGCATCCGACTCGATCCTGGTGCTTCAAGGTGGTGGCGCGCTGGGCGCCTATCAGGCCGGAGTCTACGAGGCCTTGCACGCAGCGGATGGCTCGCCGACCTGGGTTGCCGGCATTTCGATCGGTGCCATCAACGCTGCGCTGATCGCCGGCAATCCGCCTCATCTTCGGCGCCAGCGTTTGCGTGCATTCTGGGAGCTCCTGAGCGCATCGGGGCAAACGCCCACCCTGCCAGCCGAGGGCATGCGCGAGACGCTGAACGACGTGAGCGCCCTGCAAGTCGCGCTGTTCGGCGTGCCGGGCTTTTTCTCGCCTCGGTTTCCGCCAGCACCCCTGTGCCTTCGAGGCACCTTGGAGGCCATCAGCTACTACAGCACGGCGCCACTGCGCGCGTCGCTGGAGCGCTGGGTCGACTTTGACCTGATCAACCGAGGCCCCATCCGCTTGTCTGTGGGCGCGGTGAACGTGCGCACCGGCAACTTCGAGTATTTCGATTCTGCAGAACGACCGATTGATGTTCGCCACATCCTGGCCAGCGGCGCGCTGCCACCGGGCTTCCCACCGGTGGAGATCGACGGCGAGCACTACTGGGACGGCGGGCTGGTCTCGAACACGCCACTGAACTACGTGCTGGACCAGCCTGGGCGCAAGCGCCGGATGATCTTCCAGGTGGACCTCTTTGCCGCGCGCGGTGACATGCCCGAAACGCTGGCCGACGTGACGGAGCGCGAGAAGGACATCCGCTTCTCCAGCCGAACCCGGCTCAACACCACCCAGGCACTGGACCATCAGGTCATTGCGCAGGCCGCCAAGCGGCTGATCGCCAAATTGCCAGCGGCATTGCGCGACGACCCCGATGCGCGTGCCCTCGCCAGCCTGCGCAGCCGCAGTGCCGTGGATGTGGCCCACCTCATCTACCGAAGCAAGCGTTACGAAACGCAGTCGAAAGACTACGAGTTCTCGCGCGTGTCCATGCAGGAGCACTGGCAGGCTGGCGCGACCGACATGGCCCGCACCTTGGCCGACCCGCGCTGGACCTCCCGCAAACTTGATCACGAAGACACCTACGTCTTCGATGCCGCCGAGCCGACTGGCGCGTGAGCCTGGATGACAGGGATGGCGGCCCACACCGCCTCAGAAGAAGGCCTGAATCCCCGTCTGCGCCCTGCCCAGAATCAAGGCATGCACATCATGCGTCCCCTCATAGGTGTTCACCACCTCCAGGTTCACCAGGTGCCTGGCAACGCCGTATTCATCGCTGATCCCATTGCCGCCCATCATGTCGCGGGCAAGCCGCGCGATGTCCAGCGCCTTGCCGCAGTTGTTGCGCTTCATGATCGACGTGATCTCCACCGCCGCCTTGCCTTCGTCCTTCAGCCGCCCCAGGCGCAGGCTGCCTTGCAGGCCCAGCGCGATCTCGGTCTGCATGTCGGCCAGCTTCTTTTGAATGAGCTGGTTGGCGGCCAGCGGGCGGCCAAACTGCTTGCGGTCCAGCACGTATTGCCGCGCGCGGAACCAGCAGTCTTCCGCCGCGCCCATCGCGCCCCATGAGATGCCGTAGCGCGCGCTGTTCAGGCAGGTGAAGGGCCCTTTGAGGCCGCGCACGTCGGGGAAGGCGTTCTCTTCAGGGCAGAACACATCGTCCATCACGATCTCGCCGGTGATGCTGGCGCGCAGGCCCACCTTGCCGTGGATGGCGGGGGCGCTCAGGCCCTTCCAGCCCTTTTCCAGCACGAAGCCGCGGATGGCGTCTTTGCCGTGCTCGTTGAACTGGGCCCACACCACGAACACGTCGGCAATGGGCGCGTTGCTGATCCACATCTTGCTGCCGCGCAGGGTGTAGCCGCC
>CANBUA010000229.1 GCA_947372535.1 Burkholderiales bacterium | reverse complement strand
GTCTACATCCACGGCCTGGTGCGGGATGCGCAAGGCCAGAAGATGTCCAAATCCGAAGGCAATGTGCTGGACCCGGTCGACCTGATCGACGGCATTGCCCTGGGCCCCTTGCTGGACAAGCGCACCACCGGCCTGCGCAAGCCCGAGACCGCCCCGAAGGTGCGCAAGGCCACCGAGAAGGAGTTCCCCGAAGGCATCCCCGGCTACGGTGCCGACGCCCTGCGCTTCACCTTTGCCGCCCTGGCCAGCCTGGGCCGCGCCATCAACTTCGACAGCAAGCGCTGCGAGGGCTATCGCAACTTCTGCAACAAGCTGTGGAACGCCACCCGCTTCGTGCTGATGAACACCCAGGGCCAGGACTGCGGCCTGCAGAAGCACGAAGCCGGCGTCTGCGCTGCGGGCACCTACCTGGACTTCAGCCCGGCCGACCGCTGGATCGTGTCCGAGCTGCAGCGCGTGGAAGCCGCGGTCGAGCAAGGCTTCACCGACCTGCGACTGGACAACGTGGCCAACGCCATCTATCAGTTCGTGTGGGATGAGTACTGCGACTGGTACCTGGAGATCGCCAAGGTCCAGATCCAGACCGGCAGCGAAGCGCAACAGCGCGCCACCCGCCGCACCCTGATCCGCGTGCTGGAAACCGTGCTGCGCCTGCTGCACCCCATCACGCCCTTCATCACCGAAGCCCTGTGGCAGGAAGTGGCGCCCGTGGCCGGCCGCAAGGAGCCTGGCTCCGATGCGACCATCGTGGTGGCCGCCTATCCGCAAGCCGAGCTCGATCGCGTCTGCGCCGACAGCGACGCCTGGATGGCCAAGCTCAAGGCCCTGGTGGGCAGCGTGCGCGCCCTGCGCAGCGAAATGGCCCTGTCGCCCGCCGAGCGCGTGCCCCTGCTGACCACGGGCGACGCCGCCTTCATGACCCAGGCCGCGCCCATCGTCAAGGCCCTGGGCAAGCTGGCCGAGGTGCAGGTGCTGGACGAAGCCGCCTTTGCCGCGGCCACGGCCTCTGCGCCAGTGTCGGTGCAGGGTGAGACCCGCCTGGCCCTGCACGTCGAGATCGACGTGGCCGCCGAGAAGGAGCGCCTGGGCAAGGAAATCAAGCGACTGGAAGGCGAGATCGCCAAAGCCGAGGCCAAGCTGGGCAACGAAAGCTTTGTGGCCCGTGCGCCGGCCGCCGTGGTCGAGCAGGAGAAGGCCCGCATGGCAGACTTCGGCGCGGCGCTGGAGCGGGTGCGCACCCAGTACACGCGCCTGGGCTGAGGCCGCCCCACCCCACCGCCGTCCGGGCCCCAGTGGTTCACATGGGGCCCCCTGTGAAAACCACTAGGAATTCCGGGCCATGGCGGCGGTCTGTGATGTTCACCATCCCCGCTGAGCAGAGGAACACAACATGATCATCACCAAGGCCATCTTTCCCGTCGCTGGCCTGGGCACGCGTTTCCTGCCCGCCACCAAAGCGCAGCCTAAAGAGATGCTGCCGGTGGTGGACAAGCCCCTGATCCAGTACGCAGTTGAAGAGGCCTACGACGCGGGCATCCGTGAAATGATCTTCGTCACCGGCCGCCACAAGCGCCCCATCGAAGACCACTTCGACACCGCCTTCGAGCTGGAATACGAGCTGGAGCAAGCAGGCAAGACCGAGCTGCTCCGCCTGGTCCAGTCCATCAAGCCCGCCGACATGGAATGCGTGTTCGTGCGCCAGCCCAAGAGCCTGGGCCTGGGCCATGCCGTGCTGTGCGGCGAGCGCCTGGTGCGCGGAGAGCCCTTTGCTGTGCTGCTGGCCGATGACCTGATGGTGGGCGAGACCGGCATCCTCCAGCAGATGGTGAAGCAGTTCGATGAACTGCAGGCGTCCATCCTGGCCGTGCAGGAAGTGGCGCCCGAGCACACCAGGCGCTATGGCATCGTGGCCGGCACGCAAGTCAGCGAGCGCGTCATGGACGTGTCCCACATCGTTGAAAAGCCCGCGCCCGAAGTGGCGCCCTCACGCCTGGGTGTAGCCGGCCGCTACATCCTGTCGCCCTCGGTGTTCGAGCAGATCCGCGTTCAACCGCGAGGCGTGGGCAACGAGATCCAGCTGACCGATGGCATTGCCGGCTTGCTCAAGACGGAAAAGGTCTATGCCTACCGCTACGAGGGCAAGCGCTATGACTGCGGCAGCAAGGAAGGCTTCCTGGAGGCCAATGTGGAACTGGCCCTGAACCACCATCAGGTGGGCGCCTGGTTCCGCGACTACCTGCGCCGGCTCAAGCTGGACTGATCGGGCCTGTTCAGTTGGGCCTGGACGGCACACTCACCAGCCCAGCCATTTCCAGCTGCATCAGGATCATGTTGACCAAGGAAGCCACCGACGGGCGCCCTGTGTCCACGCTGTAGTGGGCCGTGGCCTCGTACAAGGTGTGGCGCTGGCCATACAGCTCTTTGAGCCTGGCCAGCGGGTCGGCCACCTGCAGCAGGGGCCGTTGCGTATCGTGCTTCAGGCGCCGGAACAACTCTTCCGGCGTCGACCGCAGGTAGACCACGGTGCAGCGCGATTTGAGATGCTGGCGATTGGCCTCACGCAACACGGCGCCGCCACCGGTGGCCAACACCTTGGTGCAGTCGCCGGCGCGGCTGAGCTCGTCGATGACCGCCTCTTCGTGGTCACGGAAGGCGGCCTCACCGTGGGCATCGAAGTACTGGCGGATGGGCATGCCCAGCCGCTCTTCCAGCACCGTGTCGCTGTCCACAAAGGGCCACCCCAAACGTCGGGCCAACTGCCGCCCGACGGTGGATTTGCCGCCACCCGGCAAACCCACCAGCGCGATGGTCCGGCTCAAGATCGATCCCGCATGATCAGCGCAGGGCGGCCTTCTCGGAGACCACCTTGGGGGTCAGGAAGATCAGCAGCTCGGAGCGCTTGGAGTTGCGGATGTTGTTCTTGAACAGGTAACCCAGCACCGGGATGTCGCCCAGGAAAGGCACCTTCTGGGTGGTTTCGTTTTCCTGTTGCTGGAAGATGCCACCGATCACCACGGTGCCGCCGTTCTCGACCAGCACCTGCGTCTGCACGTGCTTGGTGTCGATGGCGTAACCGGCATTGGTCACCTGGCCCACGCTGTCCTTGTTCACATCCACGTCCAGGATGATGCTGCCCTCGGGCGTGATCTGCGGCGTCACTTCCAGCTTCAGGTTGGCCTTGCGGAAGGATATCGCCGTGGCGCCGCTGGAGGTGGCCGTTTGATACGGCAGCTCGGTGCCTTGCTCGATCAGTGCCTTGACCTGGTCGGCCGTGATCACACGCGGGCTGGACACGATCTTGCCCTTGCCATCGGCTTCCAGGGCAGACAGCTCCAGGTTCAGGGCGTGGTTCACGGTGGACGTGAACAGCGAGATGCCCATGGACGCCGGGTTGTAGCCGTTGATGGCACTGGCCGGCAGCTGCACGAAGTAGCTGTTGGCCACGCTGGCGGCTGAGCCACTCAAGTTCTGGGCGGACTCGGCCACGACACCTGAGTAGCTGCCCGACACACCCAGGTTCAGCTTGCCGGAATCGGCCACGGCCGTCTTGTTCGACGCGCCCAGACGCGCACCCAGGGTGCGGCCAAAGGAGTCATCGGCCTCGACGATGCGCGCCTCGATCAGCACCTGGCGCACCGGAATGTCGATCTTGGTGATCAGCTGCTGGATCTCTTCGAGCTTGGACGGGATGTCATTGACGAAGAGCTGGTTGGTGCGCGACTCCGAGATCACGCTGCCACGCGGCGACAGGATGCGGCTGGCATTGCCGCCCGCGCCGCCTGCGCTCTTGCCGATCAGCCCCTTGGCCACTTCTTCCGACTTCGTGTAGTTGAGCTGGAAGGCCTGGGTGCGCAGCGGCTCCAGCGCCGCAACCTGGGCCTTGGCTTCCAGATCGATTTTTTCCTTGGCGTTGATCTCGTCCTTGGGTGCGATCCACAGCACGTTGCCGGACTTGCGCACGCCCAGGCCCTTGGCCTGCAGGATGATGTCCAGAGCCTGATCCCAGGGCACGTCTTTCAGGCGCAGAGTCACGCTGCCATTGACGGTGTCGCTGGTCACCACGTTGAAGTTGGTGAAGTCGGCAATCACCTGCAGCAGCGCGCGCACTTCGATGTTCTGGAAGTTCAGCGACAGCTTCTCACCCGAGTAGCCCGGGCCCTGGGTCAGCTTGTTGGGGTCCACCTTGCGGGGGCGCACTTCCAGCACAAACTGGTTGTCGCTCTGGTAGGCCGAATGCTCCCAGTCGCCACGCGGCTCGACCGTCAGCTTGACGCGCTCACCCGACTGGGTGGCCGACATCGATTGCACGGGCGTGCCGAAATCGGTCACGTCGAAACGGCGACGCAGGCGTTCAGGCAAGGTTGCGCGAACGAACTCCACCACCAGGCTCTGGCCTTGCTGACGGATGTCCACACCCACCTGGTTGTTGGGCAGCTCGACCACGACCCGGCCAGCACCATCCTGGCCACGACGGAAGTCGATGTCCTTCAGGGCCAGCGGTGCAGCGTTCTGATTTTCAGCAAAACGCACCGTGGTCTCGGGCGCCGCCCCGGAGGCCGCCGGCTTGCTGGTCGGCGCCGGCGCAGGGGCCTGCGCCACAGCCGGGTCCAGCACCAGCAGAAGGGTCTTGCCTTGCAGCTGAGCATGGTAAGTGGTGGCCTGGCGCAGGTTCAGCACCAGGCGGGTGCGGTCACCAGCCTGGGCCACGTTGACCGTGCGCACATTGCCCTGGTTGATGTCGACCACGCTTTTGGTCATGCCACTGGTCACACCGGCCAGGTCAATCGCGATGCGAGGCGGCGCCTGCACCACGAAACCCGGAGGCAAGACGCTCAAGGGCTCCGACAGCTCCACACGGACAACATCCGAGCCGCCTTGCTGCGAACTGGTGATGGCCTGCACCACCGCCGCCGCCCAGCTCAAGGAGGTCGCCGAGGCCAGGGTCAGCCCAGCCAGAGCCAGGCGCCACACGTTCACGTTCTTCATGTCCAGATTCCTTCTCATCGCCCGCTCTCCTGCAGCTGCAGGGTGGTCGGTCGCTCGATCCATTCGCCGGCGGCGTCCTGCACGATCTCTCTCAAAGTGATTTCCGTTTCGGAGATCTTGGTGATCTTCCCGTAGTTCTGTCCCAGGTACTCACCCGCCTTGACCTGATACAGCAGGTTGTCCACCTTGAGCAGCGCATACGGCACGCCCTTGCGGCTGACGCTGCCCACCATGGTCATGCTGTCCAGGGGGAAGGCCTCGAGTGGCTCCTTGCGGCGGTTCAGCTCGGCAGACACCGCAGAGTTCGGCTGACGCGCCTCCTGCTTGAGCACGCCGGTGAACTTCGCCGTGCTGAAGGGCTCGACACCCTCCATGCCGGCATAGGCCTGCGGGTTGAACTTCTGGGGCGGCGACAGCGGCTTGATGCTGGGTTGCACCTCGTGGCGCTGCTGCTCCATCCAGGCCTGCAGCTCTTCATCGCTGCCGGAACAGGCCGTCAGCGACAACAGCACCAGGCCCAGGGCGCTCAATGTGAGGGGAAGACGGCGCATCATGACTGGCCTCCCTTCTTGGCCTTGCCCTTGGCGCGCTCGACGCGCATGGCGTCCAGTTCTGCCTGATCCAGGTACCGGTAGGTGCGCGCCGTGGCTTCCATCGACAGGTTGCCACTGCTGGCGTCCTTGCTGTTGCCCGGCGTGATGGTGAGGTTGTGCAGGGTCACGATCCGCGACAGGTTGGCGATGTCGGCCGTGAAGGCACCGATGTCGTGGTAGCGACCGGACACCTTGATGGAAATCGGCAGCTCGGCGTAATAGTCCTTGACCACCACCTGCCCCGGACGGAACAGCTCGAAATCCAGGCCACGGCCCAGACCCGCCTGGTTGATGTCGGACAGCAGCGCGTCCATCTCGGCCTTGCCAGGGAGTTGCTTTTCCAGCTGCTTCACGTATTCCTCGACCTGGATGCGCTGCTTGCGCAGCTCGCCCAGGTTGACGGCCTGAGCCACCTTGCCGCGGTATTCGTCCTTGAGGCGGGGCTCGCGGTCACGCTCGGCCTGCAACTCGTCGGCCTGCGACGACAGCAAGCCGAACCAGCCCAAGACCACCACCGCCACGAGGGCCGCCACAAAAGACGCCACCTTGGGCAGCACGGGCCACTGACCCGGCTCGTTGGGGTTGAGCCCGCTGAACTGGGCTTGCGCGTCCTGCAGCCAGGAATTCACATCGACGTTGAAAGAACTGTTGGTGGCCATGTGTCACTTCCCCTTGGCCGCAGCCGCTGCCGCACCGGAAGCCCCAGCCGCCACGGCCGAAGCGGCTGCGCCAGGCGCGGCCACATCGCCAGGCCGCTTGAGGCTCAGACGCATGGAGAAATCGAAGACTCGCTTGGTGTCGCGTGTCGTCTTGTTGTTGCTCTGGCCGGCGGCCTTGATTTCGACCAGCTCGGGGCGTTCCAGCCAGGTCGACTTGGCGTTGGTGTTGCGCAGGAACTCGGACACGCGTTCGTTGGTCTGCGCGGAGCCCGTGACCATCACCTGCTGCCCATTCTGGCGAATGGAGCTGAGGTAGATGCCTTCAGGCGTCTGAGCCACCAGCTCGTTGAGCAGGTAGACGGGCATGTTGCGGTCCGTCTGCAGGTTTTCCACGGCGCGCTGACGGGCCTTGAGCGAATCGATTTCCGCCTTCAGGGCCGACACGTCCTTGATCTCGTCATCGAGCTTGTGGATGGCGGCCTGCAGCTGATCGTTACGCCCCTGCTGGGTGCTGATCATGCGCATCTGCACGCCGTACCACAGCGCCACGACCACGGCACCGGCCACGGCCGACAGGCCCAGGCCGACGAAGAACGCCTGCTTGCGCAGCTTGCGTTTTTCTTCGCGGTGAGGGAGGAGGTTGATGAGGATCATGCGAGGAACCTCCGCATCGCCAGGCCGCAGGCCGTCAGGTAAGACGGGGCCTCTCGGCGCAGCTTGCTTTCGCGCACGGCGGTGCCCAGCTTCATGCCTTCGAAGGGGTTGACGATCATCGAGGCAAAGCCGGTGAGGTCCGTGACGCGGTCCTTGAGACCTGGCAGCGTGGCCGTGCCACCCGCCATCATCACGTAGTGCACCTTGTGGTGCGGTGTGCTGGTGAAGAAGTACTGCAGCGCGCGGCCGATCTCTTGCGACAGGCTGTCAACAAAGGGCGACAGGATGGTGTTCTGGAAATCTTCCGGCAGGTCGCCGCTGAGCTTCTTCAATTCGGCTTCCTCGAACGAGAAGCCGTACTGGCGGGAGATCAGCTGGGTCAGCTGTGCGCCACCGAAGGCCTGGTCGCGATCGTAGAGCAACTCGTCGTCGCGCAGCACCTTGAGGCTGGTGGTTTCGGCACCGATCTCGAACAAGGCCACCAGGGCGTCCTTGCCTTCACCGGGCAGGGACGCGATCAGGCGGCCCATGGCCAAGCGGGAGGCATGTGATTCGATGTCGAGGATGGCCGGCTTGAGGCCGGCCGCTTCCGCCAGGCCCTGACGGTCCTGCACGCGGTCCTTGCGGGACGCGGCAATCAGCACTTCCACATCGCCGGCAGAGGTCGGGCTCGGGCCCACGACGCAGAAGTCCAGGCTCACCTCATCCAGCGAAAAAGGAATGTACTGATTGGCCTCGGCTTCGACCTGAAGTTCCATTTCTTCTTCGCGCAAGCCAGCCGGCAACATGATCTTCTTGGTGATCACGGCCGAGGGCGGCATGGCCATGGCGACGTGCTTGGTCCTGGTGCCACTCTTGATCACCACCTTGCGGACAGCCTCGGCCACCTCATCGAATTTTTCGATCTGGCCGTCAACAATCCAGCCCTTCTCGAAGGGCTCGGACGCAAATCTGTCCAACGTGAATTCGCCAGACACCGTCTGGCTGAGCTCGACCAGCTTCACGCTCGACGAACTGATGTCCAGTCCGATCATGGGCGGATGCTTGCGGCCTAAGAGCGTATCAAGAAAGCTCACACCGTCCTCCACGCGCCAATAGCTGGCGCTGGAAAGTTAATAAACCACTTC
>CANBUA010000228.1 GCA_947372535.1 Burkholderiales bacterium | reverse complement strand
TTGCGCAGCAGCTGGTATTCGCGGTCGGTCAGGGTCTGGGCCGGGGCCACGGTGATGGAGTCACCCGTGTGGATGCCCATGGGGTCAAGGTTCTCGATAGAGCAGACGATGATGCAGTTGTCCGCCTTGTCGCGCACCACTTCCATCTCATACTCTTTCCAGCCGATGAGGGACTCTTCGATCAGCAGCTCCTTGGTCGGGGACAGGTCCAGGCCGCGCTTGCAGATCTCTTCGAACTCTTCGGGGTTGTAGGCGATGCCGCCACCCGTGCCGCCCAGCGTGAAGCTGGGGCGGATCACCATGGGGAAACCGGCGCCGCCGATGTCCGCCTGGATGCGCTTTTGCACGGCCCAGGCCTCTTCCAGCGAATGCGCGATGCCGGACTTGGCAGAGCCCAGGCCGATGCTGGTCATCGCGTCCTTGAACTTCAGGCGGTCTTCGGCCTTTTCGATCGCGTGCTCGTTGGCACCGATCATCTCGACCTTGTACTTCTCCAGCACGCCGTGCTTGTGCAGGTCGAGGGCGCAGTTCAGCGCGGTCTGGCCGCCCATGGTCGGCAGGATCGCATCAGGGCGCTCCTTGGCGATGATCTTCTCGACCACCTGCCAGGTGATGGGCTCGATGTAGGTGACGTCCGCCGTGCTGGGGTCGGTCATGATGGTCGCCGGGTTGCTATTGACCAGGATGACTTTGTAGCCTTCTTCGCGCAGGGCCTTGCAGGCCTGGGCGCCGGAGTAGTCGAATTCACAGGCCTGACCGATGATGATCGGGCCGGCGCCGATGATGAGGATGCTTTTGAGGTCTGAGCGCTTAGGCATTGTTTTTCTCCATCAGCGCGGTGAAACGTTCGAACAGATAGCTGATGTCATGCGGTCCGGGCGAAGCTTCCGGGTGGCCCTGGAAGCAGAAAGCGGGTTTGTCCGTGCGGGCCAGGCCTTGCAGCGTGCCGTCGAACAACGAGATGTGCGTTGGGCGCAGGTTGGCGGGCAGCGTTTTTTCATCCACCGCAAAACCGTGGTTCTGGCTGGTGATGCTGACGCGGCCGGTGTCCAGGTCCTTGACGGGGTGGTTGCCGCCGTGGTGGCCGAACTTCATCTTGAAGGTCTTGGCACCTGAGGCCAGCGCCATGATCTGGTGACCCAGGCAGATCCCGAAGGTGGGGATGCCGGCTTCGATCAGTTCGCGCGCAGCGGCAATCGCATAGTCGCAAGGCTCGGGATCCCCAGGGCCATTGGACAGGAAGATGCCATCGGGCTTGAGCTTGAGCACGTCGGCAGCCGATGTCTTGGCGGGCACGATGGTGACCTTGCAGCCGCGCTCGGCCAGCATGCGCAGGATGTTGCGCTTGATGCCGAAGTCATATGCCACGACGTGGAATTTGGCATCGGTCAAGGTGCCGAAGCCTGGCTGCCCATCCCGCTCAGGGTTGGCCAGCTTCCATTCGGTCTCTGTCCAGTTGCCGACGTCGGTGCGCGAAACCACCTGAGCCAAGTCTTGACCGGCCATGCTGGGCGCGGCCTTGGCTTGAGCGATGGCATTGGCGATGAGCTCGGGCGTGATGACTTGACCAGCAGGCAGGCCGACGATGACGCCGTTTTGCGCGCCTTTGTTGCGCAGCAGGCGGGTCAGCTGGCGGGTGTCGATGTTCGCGATCGCGACCGTGCCTTGGTCCTGCAGGTACTGCGAGAGCGTCTGGGTCTGGCGAAAATTGGAAGTCAGGACAGGCAGGTCCTTGATGATCAGACCAGCGGCATGGACTTTCAGGGCTTCGACGTCCTCGAGGTTGACTCCGTAGTTGCCGATGTGCGGATACGTCAAGGTGACGATCTGGCGGCAATAACTGGGGTCGGTGAGGATTTCTTGATAGCCCGTCAGCGAGGTGTTGAACACCACTTCGCCAACGGTTTGACCGGTCGCGCCGATCGAAACACCATGAAAGACCGTGCCGTCTGCGAGGGCCAGAAGAGCTTGGGGCAGTACGGGCAGCACGGGTTATTTCTCCGTTGTTGTGCGCGCCCAGCTCTGCCCTCACTCAGGTGTTGCAAAATCGTTGCACACACAAGGGCGAGATCGAGTCCGGTACAGGAAACGAAGGGGGTTTCGCTAGGCGGGGGGTGGTTGCGGGTAAACCTGTAGAGTATAACCCAAGGCGGTGCAATTTCGCGGTGAGGCACCAAGGCGGGCTGCTTTTCTGCCCCTTAACTTGGCGCCAGATCTGCCGAAATACCTCATGTGGCCCACTTTGGTGGTGGGCCCAGCTTGGGGTAACCATGGCTTCCTTCTTCTTCATTGACAAGCACCCTGCCCGCGCCGAGCGCAAGGCTGTACCTTCGCCTGTCACGCCGGTCATCGTCAAAAACGCCGCGCCGGCCGATTCCGGTCTGGGCGACTGGGCCACGACCTCGACACCGCGCACGGAAGTTCGCCCACCCTCGCTGTTCGCCCGCTCGCAGCCCATGTGGCGGCGCGTGATGGTGTCGGCCTGGAACTGGCTCTGGGACGACGAAAACCTCGAAGACCACCCGCGGGTGCTTCAAAGCCTGAACCAGGTCAAGACAGAATTCCTGGCCACCGTGTGGGACTTGCAGTCTTACAGCGCGGCCCAGGTTCGAGAAAACGTCACGCACGCCCGTTCGCTGCGTGAACTCTGGCACCTGCGTGCTGATGTCTTTCGCGTGATCGCGGTTCATCGCGGCCAGGCTGAGGCCAATCGAAGGCTGGACGCCCTCAACCGCCATTTCCCGGTGAAGGTGTCGACCCCGGCGGTTGTCGCGGCACCGGCCGGACGCGTCTCTCACTGGTGACAAATCTGCCAGATTGATGGTCCCGGCGGCATGCCAGGATGTGCATGCACGCAAGACGTTGCACAATGCAAGGCTGACAGCGATTAGCCTCATGAACATCATCATTCTGGACGACTATCAGGACGCGGTCCGCAAACTCAAGTGCGCCTCCAAGCTGGACGGCCTCAATGCCAAGGTGTTCACCAACACCGTCAAAGGCATTGGCCAGTTGTCCGTGCGTCTGCGGGATGCCGACGTGCTGGTCCTGGTCCGTGAACGCACGCAGTTCCCCAAAGCACTGCTCGAGAAGCTGCCCAAGCTGCGGCTGATCTGCCAGACCGGTCCGGCAGGTTCACACATCGACATCGAAGCCTGCACCCGCTTGGGGATAGCGGTGGCCGCTGGCGAAGGCTCGCCCGAAGCGCCGGCCGAGTTGACCTGGGCCCTGGTGATGTCGGCCATGCGCCGCCTGCCCCAATACATCGGCAACCTCAAGCATGGCGCCTGGCAGCAGTCGGGCCTGAAATCGGCGTCGATGCCGACGAATTTCGGGCTGGGCATGATGTTGCGCGGCAAGACGCTGGGCATCTGGGGCTACGGCCGGGTCGGGCAGATTGTTGCGGGCTATGGCAAGGCTTTTGGCATGCACGTGACCGTCTGGGGGTCCGAAGAAGCGCGCGCCCGCGCCGCTGTTGATGGCCTCATCCCGGCGCCCACCCGTGAGGCATTTTTCGAAGCTTGCGATGTGCTGAGCCTGCACATCCGCCTCAATGACGACACGCGTGGCCTGGTGCGCCTGGATGACCTGGCGCGCATGAAGCCCACGGCCCTGCTGGTCAACACCTCGCGGGCCGAGCTGATCGAGGACAACGGGCTGGTCACCGCGCTCAACCGCGGCCGCCCCGGCATGGCCGCCGTCGATGTGTTCGAGAGCGAGCCGATCCTCCAGGGCCACCCCTTGCTCAGGCTGGAGAACGCCGTGTGCACGCCGCACATCGGCTATGTGGAGCAAGACACCTATGAGCAGTACTTCAGCGCGGCTTTCGACAACCTGCTGAACTACATCGCCGGCACACCAACGAACATCGTCAACCCCGAGGCGTTGAAGGTGGCGCACTGACTGAGTCAAGGACCACGGTGCCTACCGTGGACTTTCGTAGAACACGTAGGTGCTGAAGTCCGAGACCTCAAAGTACACGCGCTTCTCGCCAGGGTCGACCTGGTTGTTGAGGTTTTCGTCCAGCACGCCGTAGCCGAAGCGATAAGCCCGAGCCTGTGAGTCGGTCGTGCCCAGCGCGGTGCTGAGCTTGTCGACCTTCAGGAATCGCTTGACCAACTGCGGGCCAGCATAGATTTCCATCACACCGTTGGTGCCCGTCCAGTTCTGGATGTCGCGGTGGATCTGGTTTTGCTGCTCTTGCGTGCACGCGGCCATCAAACCTGCCGCCATGAGCAAGGCAGCCAGTCGAATAGCAATCCTACTGCGGTGAATGCTGGTGCGGCTCATGGCGCCTCCTGAGTGGATCAAACTTGAACTCAAGCCGTTACTCGGCGTTGACGCCTGGCTTCATAGAGGCACACCGCGCTGGCCACCGACACATTGAGGCTTTCAACAGCGCCCAACATGGGGATGCTGACGAGTTCGTCGCAATGCTTGCGCGTCAATTGCCGCATGCCGGCGCCTTCTGCGCCCAGCACCAGAGCCGTCGGGCCCTTGAACTCGGCCTCATACAGGCCTCGAGGCGCGTCGTCAGAGGTGCCGACCACCCAGATCGAGCGCTCCTTGAGTTCGGTCAAGGTGCGGGCCAGGTTGGTCACCATGAAATAAGGCATGGTTTCGGCTGCGCCGCTGGCCACTTTGGACACGGTGGCATTGATGCCGACGGCGTGGTCTTTTGGCGCGATCACGGCATGCACCCCCGCCCCGTCGGCGGCGCGAAGGCAGGCGCCGAGGTTATGTGGATCGGTGATGCCATCGAGCACCAGCAGGAGTGGCGGCTCCTCAATGCCATCGAGCAAGTCATCTAGCGAATGGTTGTGCTGGATGGCATCCACGCGCGCGGCCACGCCCTGGTGGCGATGTGTGCCGCACAGTTGCTGCAGTCGATCGCCATCGACCTCGGTGGCCTTGAGGCCCATCTCGGTGACCTTGGCCAGGAACTGGCGCATGCGTTGATCTTGACGCGTGGCGTCGACGAAGAGCTCTCGAACGGAGTTGGGCGCCACCTTGAGGCGCACCGTCACTGCGTGAAAGCCGAAAAGTAGTTTCAGGCTCATGGGGCGCGATGGTACGCCACCTCGCTCAGTTGCCCCGCTGCCATGCTCACCGTGCGCTGGCAACGCTTGGCCAGTTGGGGGTCATGCGTGACCAGTACCAAGGCCGTGCCCAGTTCGCGGTTGAGGTCGAACATCAGGTCGATCACGGCCTGGCCGGTGGTGTGGTCCAGGCTGCCGGTGGGCTCATCGGCCATGAGAATGGCCGGCTTCATGACGAAGGCGCGCGCCAGGGCTACGCGTTGCTGCTCGCCGCCGGAGAGCACATTGGGCTTGTGCTGAAGGCGCTCGGCCAGGCCCACGCGCTTGAGCATGTCAGTGGCCAGGGCCCTGGCGTTGGCCAGGCCTTGCAGTTCCATGGGGAGCATGACGTTTTCCAGGGCCGTCAGGTGAGAAATGAGTTGAAAGCTCTGGAAAACAAACCCGATGTTCGCTGCCCGGTGCGCGGCCCGCTGATCTTCATTCATGGCGAAGAGGTTGTGGCCGCCCAGCCAGACCTCCCCGTCGGTGGGCACATCCAGGCCCGCCAGCAGCGAGAGCAAGGTGCTCTTGCCTGAGCCCGAAGCACCCACGATGGCCAGGGATTCTCTGGGCATCAGCGTGAGCTCGACATCGCGCAAAATGGCCAGCTTCCCCGAGCTGTCCAGCACGGTCTTGCTCAGGCGTTGAACCTTTAGCACGGCGGCTGACTCCAACGTGTTCTCTTTGTCGTGGATCACAACTGTCATGGAAACAAGCGGCGCATCATGCATGGCCGGCATCATCAAGGTGCCCCACTCTAAGCGAAATGACGGACCCTCGTCGGCCACTAGGCGGCAGCTGTTGCTGGGCGCTGCACAGGCCGCAATGGCGATAGGCTGCGCTGCCAGCATGCCCGGCATTGCCCAGGCGGCCCCAGTTGCGGCGGCGGCACCCACCTCGCGTGTGCTGATCCTTGGCGACAGTCTGTCGGCCGAATATGGCCTGGCGCGCGGTTCGGGCTGGGTGGCATTGCTGACGCAACGGCTCGCCGACCGGCCCAACATCGAGGTGACGAATGCCAGCATCAGTGGCGACACAACCTCAGGTGGCTTGTCGCGCCTGCCACCTTTGTTGGCCGCTCATCGCCCGACGCTGGTCATCATCGAGCTGGGCGCCAACGACGCCTTGCGGGGCTTGCCGCTCAAAGGCGCCCTAGACAACCTGGTGCGCATGACACGCCTGTGCCGAGAGGCGGGTGCCAAAGTACTGCTGGCGGGCATGATGGTGCCGCCTAACTATGGGCCGCGCTACGCGGCAGAGTTCGCGGGGATCTACCTGAAAGTGGCCAGGGCCGAGCAAACCGGCCTGGTGCCTTTCTTCCTCAAGGGCGTGGCCGACAACCCTGATGCGCGCGACTGGTTCCAGGGCGATGGCCTGCATCCTCTGGCCAAGGCGCACCCGATCATCCTGGAGAATGTCTGGCGCGAACTCCAACCCATGCTGCCTTGACGGCGACAGCTGGGCCAAGGCCCGCCGCGCCTGGCTGACGATCACTTCTTGGGCGTGATGGCCGAGCCAAGGTTGACCATCAGGGATTCGGCCTGCTTGGTCATCTGTTCCTGCATCTGCGTGAACATCTGGCGCGACTGCTCCACATAGGTGGTCATGAGGCCTGGTATTGGATTGGCCAAGTTGACGACGGGGTTCTCTGCCAGCTTGGCTTGCAGGTCGATGAAGGACTGGATGTTCTTCTCGAGGTAGTTGCCCATCATGCCCTGCATGGTGTGGCCGTAGAAGCGGATGATCTGGCCCAGTGCCTGGGTCGAGAACATGGGCACGCCACCAGACTCTTCTTCCAGAATGATCTGAAGCAGGATGCTGCGCGTGAGGTCTTCGCCGGTTTTGGCGTCCAGCACCACGAAGTTTTCGCAAGCCATGACCATGTTCTTGACATCGACCAAGGTGATGTAGCAACTGGTTTGCGTGTCGTAGAGACGGCGATTCGGGTACTTCTTGATCGACCTGATGCCTTGGGGAGCGGGCGCTGCGCTGTTTGCCGCAACGGGGTCCGCTTCATCTTCGTTGCGGCTCTTGGATCGGCGTGTACCAGGTGCAGTGCTCATCAATGGGGCTCCGGTGTTCTTTGGCGATTGTAGGCACAAGTCATCGGAAGTGCGGCACTTTCAATCGCATGGCCGATGATGCCGGGCCACGTGGCGACGAGCCTTTCACGCCAGCACGGATCGCGTGCTTCAAAAAAAACAGGCAAGAAAAAACCGCCTTGTGGGCGGTTTCTTCAGTTCAAGCCAGCGTCCCAGGGTGCCAGAGGCTGGCGGCTGAGACTTTGACTTGCATGTTTGACATTTGGGGCCAAATAAATTTGGTAGGCGCGATTGGACTCGAACCAACGACCCCCACCATGTCAAGGTGGTGCTCTAACCAGCTGAGCTACGCGCCTTCAAGACCAATAATGTAGCATGGTTTTGGCGGCTTTTTGGCGAATGTGCATTTTTTCAAAGCCTGGACCGCCGCCATTCACTTGCGTCGCGCAGTGATCACACCGCCCACCTTGGCGACACGCGCCATGACCGGCGCCAGCCTGGCCGTGTCGCCGGTCTGCACGGTCAGGGTGATGGTGACGCGGTCGCGCACGCTCTGACTCTGCATCGCCGTCACGTGCGCCTTGCCTTGTGCGAAGGCATCGCAAACATCACGCAACAAGCCTGGGCGGTCGTGGGCTTCGACCATCACGTCCACCGAATATTGCTGCGCTTTTTCACCGGCCTGGCGGCCCCACGCCACGGGGATGACGCGCTCCGGATGACGCCCTGCCATCTGGCGCAGGTTGCTGCAATCGCTGCGGTGCACGGCCACGCCCTTGCCACGCGTGACGTAGCCGCCGATGGGGTCACCTGGTGCGGGCTTGCAGCAACGCGCCAGTTGCGTCAGCAGCGAGTCCATGCCCACCACCAGCACGCCTTTGCCATCGGCTGGTGCTTCGACCGGCTCGGT
>CANBUA010000227.1 GCA_947372535.1 Burkholderiales bacterium | reverse complement strand
TGGGCCAGCAGCACGGCGCGCATCCAGCGGTGCAGGCGCATGGCGATGGTCTCGTTCTCCTGGCTGTGGCGGATCATTTCCATGATGCGCCGCTCCAGGCCCTTGATCTTGTCGCGCAGCATTTCCATCTGGCGCTCTTGCAGCGAGATGGCGCGCCCGCCGTGCGGGCTGGTGAGCTCGATGGCGGTCAGCAGTTGTGCCTGGCGCTCGAAAAAACCCGGCGTGTGGATCAGGTAGTTCGCGATGTCTTCTTCGGTGATGCCTTGGGTGTTCATGGTGTCTTCACAAAGGTTCGTCATCAGGCACTTCGATCTCGCCTTCAAAGACGGTCACGGCGGGGCCGGTCATCATCACGCTCTGGCCGGGGCCGGCCCAGCTGATGGTCAGTTGGCCGCCGCGCGTGTCCACGTCAACGGTGTCGTCCAGCCAGCCCAGGCGGATGCCGGCCACCACGGCGGCGCAGGCGCCGCTGCCGCAGGCCAGGGTCTCGCCCGATCCACGCTCGTACACGCGCAGCTTGATGTGGCTGCGCGAGACCACTTCCATGAAGCCGGCGTTGACCCGGCGCGGGAAGCGTTCGTGGCCTTCGATCTGCGGCCCCAGCTCATCCACCGGGGCGTGGTCTGCGCTGTCCACGCGCATCACCGCATGCGGGTTGCCCATGGACACCACGGCCACATCGACTGGGTGGTTGGCCAGCTGGATCTGCCACAGCTCGCAGCCGTTGACCAGCGTGGGCGTCAAGCCCGTGGCGTTGAAAGGCACGTCGGCGGGCACGAGGACGGGCGGGCCCATGTCCACGGTGACGCGGCCGTCGGCCTGCAGGCGGGGCTCGATGACGGCTTGCACCGTCTGCACGCGCAGGGTGTCTTTGTCACTCAAACCCTTGTCGCGCACGAAGCGGGCGAAGCAGCGCGCGCCGTTGCCGCATTGCTCGACCTCGCCGCCGTCGGCGTTCATGATCCGGTAGGTGAAGTCGGTGCCCTTGGCGGCATCGCCCGGTTCGACGATGAGGATCTGGTCGGCGCCCACACCAAAGCGCCGGTCGGCCAGGCGTTGGTACTGGGCCGGGCTCAGGGCCAGGGGCACACGGGTGGCGTCGAGCACGACGAAGTCGTTGCCCGCGCCGTGCATTTTGGTAAAGCGCAGCTTCATGCCGCCATTATTGCGCGCCCCCGGCCGCGTTAGTGGGGCTGGCGGCTCAGGGCCTTGTCGATGCCAGCCAGAAAGGCAGGCAGATCCAGCGGCTTGGTCCAGAACTCGTCAAAGCCCGCCTCCAGGGCGCGGTTGCGTTCATTGAGCATGGCGTTGGCCGTCAGCGCGATGCAGGGCATGCGACTGCCGTGCAGTTCGCGCAGGGGCCGCAGCACGTCGTAGCCGTCGCCGTCGGGCAGTTGCAGGTCGAGCAGGGCGAGGTCGAAACGCTGCTGCTGGATCAGCTTCAAGGCATCCTGCACGCAGGTGGCCACGGTCAGCTCGATGCCAGGGCGCAGGCTGAGGCATTCGGTGACCAGCAGCACGTTGCTGGGGTTGTCTTCAAGGTAGAGGACCTTGCCGGTGACGGCCGTGTCGATTCGAACCGGTTGCATGTGTTCCCTTGCTGGCGCCAGCGCGCCAGTCCTGATTGAATGATCGTTGGGCGTGTCGCTGGGCAGGCTCAGGGAGAAGGTCACCCCCGAGCCTGGCCGGTTGGCTGCCTGCAAGTGTCCACCCATGGCCTCCACGCAGTGACGCGCGATGGCCAGCCTCATGCCGGTAGGGGCGGGCTGTTCTCCTTCGACGATCGGGTCGTCGAAGGGCTCGAACACCCGGGCTTGTTCGGTGGCACTCAGGGCGCGGCCCTCGTCGCTGACCAGGATGGCCACTTGCGCGCCTTGCAGATCGAAGCGCAATTCGACCTGCCCATGTGGCGGGCTGCGCCCGATGGCGCGCGTGGCGATGTACATCAGTGCCTGCTTGAGCATGCGGCGGTCGGCGCGCACCGTGGGCCAGGCGCCCAGGTTGCCGAGTTCGACCCGCACATCCTGCGGCAGGCCTTGCTGTTCGATCAGCGGCAGCAGCTCACCCATCAGGTCGATGAGGGAGACGTCCTCCAGCTCGGGCTGGGCATCGCCCGATTCAATGCGGGACAGGTCCATGGCATCGCCCAGCAGGTCCAGCAGGTGCCGGCCGGCGCTCTCCACCTCACCCAGGTAATCTTCCTTGGACGAAGACGACAAGGACTGTGGGTGCTGGCGCATGAGCTGCACGAAGCCCAGGATGGCGTTGAGCGGCGAGCGCAGTTCGTGGCTGACGCGGGCCGTGAGCCCGCCTTCGCCCGCGCGCTGCTGCTGTTGCGTGGCGTGGCGCCTGGCCTGGTCGAGCTGCTGCTGGATTGTCACGTCGATGCACAGGCCGTTGCCGCGGATCACGGTGCGGCGCGCGTCGCGGTCCACCGTGCCCATCCACACCATCTGGCGCGAGACGCCATCGAGCCCCTGCCAGCGCAGCGAGACCTCCAGGTGGTCGTCGGCCGTGATCAGGGCCAGCTCCAGGGCTTCGCGCTGGCTGCTGGGCAAGCACATCTCCATCAACCAGGCGGCGGCAGGGAAGGGCGTGGTGCTCACGCCCAGCATGCGGTAGGTGGCCTCGTCGAACTCGAAGCCTTCCTGCAGGCTGTATTGCCAGTGACCCACGCCCGAGGCGCCGGCCAGCAGGGCCAGGCGCTGGTGGGTCTGGGCGGCACGGTCCTCCTCGCGGCGGCGCTCGGTCACGTCCACCTGGGTGCCGATCAGCTCAATCACCTCGGCATGGCTGTTGGCGCGGCTGATCCAGCTGATGAGCACGCGGCGCAGGCGGCCGTCTGGCGGGGTGATGGCACATTCGAACTGGCCTTTCTGCGCGCGGCGCTGGCTGTCCTTGAGTCGCCCGATGAGTTCCTGGCGCTGGCCGGGGTGGACCCAGCCCAGCCAGGCGTTCAGGCTCAAGGTGCCGGCATCGACATCCAGGCCGTAGATCTGGCGGGTGCGGCCATCGAGCAGCACGTTCTGGGCCGTGATGTCCAACTCCCACAGGCCGACACCGGTGGCCTCGGTGGCCATGCGCAGCTTGGCGTCCAGGTCGTGCAATTGCTGTTCGTGGCGCGCGTGGTCGGTCACGTCCTGCGAGGTGCCCAGGATGCCGGTGACGTCGCCGGATGTGTCATCGCGCTGCGGGGACATGTGCAGGCGGATCACGCGGGTGCGTCCGTCCCAGGGCGTGGTGCGGAACGTGATGTCGCTGAACAGCCCTTGTTCGGTGACCTGTTCCATGGCCCTCTCCAGCGCTGGGCGGTCCTCGGCGTGCGCCCAGTCGCGCAAGGTGCTGCCCAGCAGTTGGCGCGTCTGCACGGGCAGGCCATGCTGGGTGGTGACGCGCTCATCCATGGTGATGATGTCGCGGCCCAGGTCCAGCTCCCAGATGCCGACATCGGCCGATTCGGTGGCCAGGCTCAGGCGTTGGGAGGTCATCAGTTGCTGGCGCAGGTGGATCTCGCGCTGCTTGCGCTCGGTGCTCAAGCGGGCCCGTGAGCGCAGCAACTCGATGCCCAGCGAGAGCTCGTCGGCCATGCGTTGCAACATCGCTTGAATCGAGCCGGCCGGGGCCATGCGCTGGCTGGCCAGCAGCAACACGGCAAAGACCTCGTCCTCGTTCTTGAGTGGCAGCGCGATCAGGGCTTGCGCGACGCCAGGCTCGGATGGACGGGCACGGTGGTGGACCACGCACAGGCCCGACTCGGCGGCGCGAGCCACCGGGTGCTGTTCCCATTGCGGGTCGTCCAGCGCGAAGGGGCCGGGCAGGTCGAGCTGAGCGCGGTCGCCTGCCAGGCTCAAAGGCACCGCTGCCATGCGCCCTTCACCTTCGATGGGCACGATGGCCGCGCCCAGGTAATGCCCGCGCACGACGAGGATGCTGCAGGCGCGCTCCAGCAGGTCGGTCTCGTTGTCGCTGCGCATGAGCAGACCCAGCACGTCGGTGACCAGGTCCATGGCCTCGGTCATGCGGGCGGTCTGCGAGACAGCGTCCAGGCCGTGCTCATCGGCCTGCAATGACTCGACATCAAGCTCGCCGACGGGCCGATCCTGTGCATCGCGCAGCGGCAACTTGATGTGCAGCATTGTCCCGGCGCTGTCGTCATCGACCATGGCCTGGGGATTGCGGTAAACCTTCTTGGCCTGGGCGTCGGTGACCGTGACGCGTGCGTCCAGCTGGTCGGCGATGGCGCGGAAATCGATGCCCAGGGCAGGGCCATGCCTATAGAGCAAGGCCAACTGGTGTGCCAGTTCCGTCAAGCGTTTCACGAGTGCGTGACCCTTCGATGAGCCGCCAAGGCAGCCCTCTGATTTAGTTGGTGGTCGTCATCAAGGACGACTTCACTGGTGCACTCATTCTGCAACAGACCTGAACCGTTTCCGAGCCGGGTCGTCTCAAGGGGTCGCGCAGCCCGTTCAAAAGCCATCATGGGTTCCTTCCGAGCGCCGGCATCGTCCCGGCGCGGCAGTGGACAAGGGGCTCTGGCTGACATATCGGCAGCCAACTCGTCCGGATGAAGGTTAACCCGCCCGGGCTCAGCCATACAGGCTGGGCTGGCCAGGCGGGCGGGTTTTGAAACGCTTGTGCACCCACAAATATTGCGCCATGCGCAATCGGATGTGCTGTTCAATGAACTGGTTCAGCCGCAGCGCATCGGCCTCGGCATCTGCCGTGGGGAAGTTCTCCAGGGCCGGCAGGAAGTGCACTTTGTAGCCCTGGCCCCCGGGCAGCAGCTCGGCAATCACTGGCTGCACGACCATGTTCAGCAGACGCGCCATGCGCGAAGGCGCGAGCAGCGTGGCGGCCGGCACCCCAAAAAACGGCACGAACGCCGCGTCCTTGGCGCCGAAATCCATGTCGGGCAGGTTGAAGAAACCGCGCCCTTGTTTGATGGCGCGAAACAGCGGCTTGACAGAGTCGCTGCGCGGGAAGATCTCCGCATTGCCCAGGCGCAATCGGCCGCGTCGCATGGCGGCATCGATCACCGGGTTGCTTTGCGTCTGGTAGATCGAGGCGCCCGGTTGATGCTGGCACAGCAGGATGGCCGCGCCAGCCACGTCCAACCCGACGAAGTGCGGGCACAGCCACATGGTGGCGCGGCCCGTGGCCTTGAATTCGCGCTCGGCCAGGCCGATGTCGCCTTCGACCTGGATCAGACGGCGGATGCGATCGGGGTGGCCCCACCACAGCACCGAGCGCTCCAGCAGGCTGCGCAACAGCCAGCCGAAGTGCTCTTTCACCAAGGCGCGGCGCTCGGTATCCTGCATGTCTGGGAAGCAAAGGGCCAGGTTGCGCAGCGCAATGCGGCGGCGCGAGGCGGCCAGCCGGTGGAGCAAGGCGCCCAGGCCTTGGCCCAGCGCGGCCAGCATCGGCAAGGGCAGCCAGTGCAGCAGCCACAGCAGCGCGAGGAAGACGCGCACACCCAGCGTCTTCATCATGCGGGCTGGTCCTTTGGGGTGGTGGTCAACATGCCTTGGCGTGGTGGCTTGTAGCGGTTGTAGCCCCACAGATACTGTTCAGGGCATTGCATGATCAGGTCTTCCATCAGGCGGTTGATCGCGGCGGCCGATTGTGCCGCATCGCCCTGGGCCAGCAGGGCTTCCACCTCGGGCGATACCCGCTGGGCGTGCACCACGTAATCGGCCTTTAAGCGCAGCCGTTGCCGCCAGTTCAGTCGCTCGCCACGCAGCAGCACGACGGCGGTGCCGGCCTGGGCGATCAGCTTGCCCGCCATGGTCATGGTGTAGGCCGTCTGGCCGAAGAAGGGCGCCCACACGCCCATGCCTTCTGGCGGGACCTGATCGGGCAGCAGGCCCACGGTCTCGCCCTTGCGCAAGGCCCTGAGCATTTGCCGCACGCCCGTGAGCGTGGCCGGGCTGGCCAGCATGCCCGGCCGATCGCGGGCGCGTTCCATGATGTCGGCCAGCCAGGCCTGCTTGGCCGGGCGGTACAGGGCGGTGATGGGTTTGTGCGCGCCGAAGCGCTCCGCATAGGCCTGCGCGGCGACCTCGAAGCAGCCCATGTGCGCTGTCAGCAGCACCAGCCCGCGCGATTCGCCCAAGGCCGCATCGACCACCTCGGGATGGCGCCACTGCACGCGTGGGCCCAGCAGGGCCGCCTGCGGTCGGCCCCACAGTCGTGGCAGTTCGGCCACCATCTGCCCGGCGTGGCTGGCGGCCTGCCAGCGCTGCCAGCGGCTCAAACCCACGCGGTCGGCGTTCTCGTTCAGCCGCCGCCGGTAGGTGCCGGAGAGCCCATAAGCCAGCCCACCCAGCAGCACACCGAGGGGGTAGAGCAGCCACAGCGGCCAGCGGGAGAGGGCAAAGAACACGCGCGACATGGGGGCCGATTGTATGAAGCGCTGGGCGCTCGACAGCACGCCCCGATTTTGACCTTCTTTCAAAATGCCGAGCAAGGGCCAACCAGCTCGCGGTTTGAGGGCATGTCAAATCCGCTAAACTTCGCAAATCGCCGAGTTAACAGGACAACTTGCGGGGCGATTCATAAAAGCCGCTAAAGCGTTCGCCGCTGCGCAGAGAAATGGTCTCGACAGCCCCGGCGACGCCGAGGATCGATACATTTTTGACTGGAGCAAGCTCATGGCGAACGATTTCCTTTTCACTTCCGAATCCGTCTCTGAAGGTCACCCCGACAAGGTGGCCGACCAGATCTCCGATGCCATCCTCGACGCCATCTTCGAGCAGGACCCCCGCTCACGTGTCGCCGCTGAAACGCTGTGCAATACCGGCCTGGTGGTGCTCGCTGGCGAGATCACGACCAACGCCCACGTCGATTACATCCAGGTGGCGCGCGACACCATCAAGCGCATCGGCTACGACAACACCGACTACGGCATCGACTACAAGGGCTGCGCGGTCCTGGTGGCTTACGACAAGCAATCCAACGACATCGCCCAGGGCGTGGACCATGCCTCGGATGACCACCTGAACATCGGTGCCGGTGACCAGGGCCTGATGTTCGGCTACGCCTGCAACGAGACGCCCGAGCTGATGCCCGCGCCCATCTATTACGCGCACCGCCTGGTCGAACGCCAAGCCCAGTTGCGCAAGGATGGCCGCCTGCCTTTCCTGCGCCCTGATGCCAAGAGCCAGGTCACCATGCGCTACGTGGACGGCAAGCCGCACAGCATCGACACCGTGGTGCTGTCCACCCAGCACGACCCGGATCAATCCGAAACCCAGCACAAGATGAAGGCCTCGTTCACCGAAGCCATCATCGAAGAGATCATCAAGCCCGTGCTGCCCAAGGAATGGCTGCAGGACACCAAGTACCTGATCAACCCGACCGGCCGCTTTGTCATCGGCGGCCCGCAAGGCGACTGTGGCCTGACCGGCCGCAAGATCATCGTCGACACCTATGGCGGCGCCTGCCCGCACGGCGGTGGCGCCTTCAGCGGCAAGGACCCCTCCAAGGTGGACCGCTCGGCCGCCTACGCCGCCCGCTACGTGGCCAAGAACATCGTGGCTGCCGGCCTGGCCAAGCAGTGCCAGATCCAGGTGGCTTACGCCATCGGCGTGGCCCGACCCATGAACGTGACGGTCTACACCGAAGGCACGGGCGTGATCCCCGACGATCAGATCGCCGCACTCGTCAACGAGTACTTCGACCTGCGCCCCAAGGGCATCATCCAGATGCTGGACCTGCTGCGCCCCATCTACAGCAAGACGGCGGCTTACGGCCACTTTGGCCGTGAAGAGCCCGAGTTCACCTGGGAACGCACGGACAAGGCCCAGGTGCTGCGCCAGGCTGCTGGCATCAAGGGCTGAAGCTGAACAGCGACAGCGTCCCTTCGATCCACTGGCAGGCGCTGGATGGCGCGGCCTGCCAGGCCCGTTGGCGTTCCGAGGCCGGTGTGCCGGCACCCCGCAAGGTGGTGCTGGCCGACGACCGCATGAGTGCCGACACGGCCTACAAGCTGGCCTGCGAAGGCACGGCCTTGCTGTGGCAGGGTGATTTCCAGAACGCGCGCCACCTGTTGCAGGCGCTGGTG
>CANBUA010000226.1 GCA_947372535.1 Burkholderiales bacterium | reverse complement strand
CTGCTGCTGGGCACGCCGCTGACCGACAAGCAGCGCCGCTATGCACAGTCGGTGTTCCGCTCGGGCGAATCGCTGCTGGAGATCATCAACGACATCCTCGATTTCTCGAAGATCGAGGCCGGCCGCCTGGAACTGGCGCCCAGCGATTTTTCCTTGCAGACCATGCTGGACGACACGCTAGAGCTGATGGCCCCGCGTGCCCATGAAAAGGGCATCGAGGTCGCACCGCAGTTCCAGCCGGGCCTGCCACCCGTCATCTACGCCGACTCCCTGCGCCTGCAACAGATCATCACCAACCTGGTGGCCAATGCCATCAAGTTCACCGAGCGCGGTGAAGTGGTCGTCAATGTCAGACGGGTGGACAGCGACCTCAGCCACGCCACCGCCGATCTGATCGGCCGCACCATTGAGCTCGAATTCAGCGTGCGTGATACCGGCATCGGCATCCCGGCCGACGTGATCCCGCGCCTGTTCAGCGCCTTCACCCAAGCCAACGCCGGCCTGGCGCGGCGCTATGGCGGCACCGGCCTGGGGCTGGCCATCACCAAACAACTGGTCGAGCTGATGGATGGCCAGATCGAGGTGCAGAGCGCGCCCGGCGTGGGCTCGGAATTCATCTTCCGCGTGCCCGTGATCGTGGGCAAGGCCTCCACCGACTTCGCCCAACTGGACGAGCTGGACATGCCCTCGCTGCACATCCTGGTCGTTGATGACAACACCACCAACCTGACGGTGGTCGAAAACATGCTGACGGCCTGGGGCATCCGCGTCACTTTTGCCCACGACGGGCAGGAGGCGCTGGACATCCTGCTCGCCTCCGGCCAGGACCTGGACATCAACATGGCCCTGGTGGACATGAACATGCCGCGCCTGGACGGCCTGGGCTTTGCCGAGCAGCTCAAGGCCTCGGGCCGCTACGAGGGCATCAAGCTGGTGCTGCTGTCGTCCATGTCCACGGTGGATGACGTGCGCCGCGCTCAGGACGCCGGTTTCGACCGTTTCGTGCCCAAGCCCTTGCGCAAGGCTGAACTGCGCCAGGCCATCCTGGGGCTGTCGGCCGATTTCATGCCGCCTTCAGCCGAGATGCCGCAATTGCAGCTTCAAGTACTGGTGGTCGAGGACAACCTGATCAACCAGGAGGTTTGCAGCCACATGCTGGGCCGCATGGGTTGCAGGGTGCACTTGGCCATTTCCGCCATGGAAGGCCTGCGCAAACTGGCCGAAACCCGCTACGACGTGGTGCTCATGGACATCCAGATGCCCGGCATGGACGGCGTTGAAGCCTTGCACCTGTTCCGAAACCCCAAACAAGGCCGCTTCCAGTTCGTCACGCCTTTGAGCGTGCCCATCGTGGCCGTGACCGCCAATGCGCTGGAAGGCGACGAGCAGCGCTTCCTGAACCTGGGTTTCGACGCTTACCTGTCAAAACCATTCCGTCTGGCGCAATTGCTGCGCGTGCTCCAGGCCACCCGCAAACCATCACCCGTGGCATTGCCTTCGCCTGGCGAGCCCCCCCCCGCCACGGTCAAAGCGCCTTCGACTCAAGAGGCTCAGCCTCCTCAAGATGCGCCGACCAGCGATTTCGCCGATCTGGCGATCGAGGTCAAACCCCAGCAAAAAACCCCTGCCTGGCGGGATGTATTCGATGAAGTGGCCGTTCAGCGGCTGGTCGAACTCGACCCGACCGGCCGCAACCATCTCCTTGAGCGCGTGACAAAAATGTTCGCCGCCTCGGTTGAGAAATACCTCGCGCAGATCGATGATGCCAACCGGGCGGGTGATTTGAAAAACGTCCGGGATGTGGCGCATACGTTGAAATCTTCATCAGCCAACCTGGGCGCGCTTAAGTTGTCACAATGCTGTGTCGAAATTGAAACTGTGATTCGTGATCAAACTGGAGGCGACTTGGGTCCGCTCATCATGGAACTGCGCGCCGTGGCCGACAAGGTGCTGATCGCTCTGCCCTTGCTGCTGGAGGCGGGTCAATGACCAGATATGCCTTCCTCGATGAGGATGATGCGGAAGAAAAGCCGCGCGTCCTGCTCGTGGACGACGATGAAGTCAACCTCCTGTTGACCTCCATTGCCCTGCGCGAACGCGGCTTCACGATTTTCGAGGCCTGCTCCGGTGAAGAGGCGCTCAAGACGGTCTCCGAATGGCTGCCCGACGTGGTGGTGCTGGACGCCGTCATGCCTGGGCTGGACGGTTTCTGCACCTGCCAGGAATTGCGGCAAATGCCTGGCTACGAATCCATCCCCGTGCTGATGCTGACCGGCCTGGACGACGAGGCCTCCATCACCCGCGCCTATGAAGTAGGCGCCACCGATTTTTTCGTCAAGTGCAATCAGTGGAGCCTGCTGGCCGGCCGCCTGCGTTACCTGCTGCGCGCCTCCCGCACCCGCCACGAACTGGAGCGCAGCAAGGCCAAGCTGGCCCGCGCTCAAGACTTGGCCCGCATGGGCAGTTTCGATTGGCGCAAAGAAGGCTCCCTGCTGATGTGGTCGCTCGAAGGCCTGCGCGTCTTCGGCCTCAGCCCCGAAGAGCCTTTGACCCTCAAAGCCGTCTTTCGGATGATGTCCGACGACGACCGCGACGCCTTCCAGCAGATTCTGCGTGATGTGCTCGACCACGGTACCGTGCTGTGCGTGGACGTCAACGTGACCCTGCTCGATGGCCGAATGCGGGTGCTGCACCTCGAAGCCGAGCCCGAGTTCAACGAAGTGGCCTTGCTGATCGGCTACACCGGCATCGTCCAGGACGTGACTGACCGCCGAATGGCCGAGGACAAGATCAAGCACCTGGCCAATTTCGACACCCTCACCGGACTGCCCAACCGCCGCCAGATCTTCTGGCGCAGCGAGCGCGCCATTGAGCACGCCAAGCGCCTGCACCATGGCGTGGCCGTGCTCCAGATCGGCCTGGACCGCTTCAAGATCATCAATGAGAACCTGGGCCACCACGCTGGCGACGAACTGCTGATCGAGGTTTCGCGGCGCCTGCGCAACTGCGTGCGCCACACCGAGCAGATGCTCGAGAGCCCGTTCGATCTGCACGGCCACCGCAGCCACCGCAGCCTGGAGGCCGTGGGCCGCCTGGGCGCCGATGAATTCGTCGTACTGCTTCCCGAGGTGAGCGATGCAGGCGAGGCCATGGCCACTGCCCACCGCATCTTGAGCGGCCTGCGCGATCCCATGATGGCCGCCGGTCAGGAATGTTTCATCACCGCCAGCGTGGGGGTCTCGTGCTTCCCCGACCACGGCACCACCGTGGCTGACCTGCTGCGCCATGCCGACGTGGCCATGGACATGGCCAAGGGCCAGGGCCGCAACTCGTCCATGCTCTACGACCCGCAACTGGCCAGCAAGGGACGGGTGCGGCTTGACCTGGACACCGCCCTGCACAAGGCCCTGGAGCGGCAAGAACTCGTGCTGTTCTACCAGCCCAAGATCGACGTGCGCACCAGCCAGATGATCGGCGTGGAAGCCCTCATGCGTTGGCGCCGGGACGGCAAACTGGTTCAGCCCAGCGATTTCATCCCCCTGGCCGAAGCCACCGGGCTGATCAACGAGATGAGCATCTGGGCCATCACCGAAGCCGCCCGTCAATCGCGCATCTGGCAGGACCGCTACGGCTTCGATGCCTCCATCGCCGTCAACCTGCCCAGCCGCATCTTCGAGCGCAGCGACCTGGTCGACCTGATCGAATCCATCCTCGAGGCCGAGGGCGTCACGCCCAGCGCCATCGAGCTGGAGATCACCGAGACTGGCTTGATGAAGGATCTGCAAGGCGTCGTGCCTTCGTTGCACAAGCTCAACCAGTTGGGCATCGAGATCTCCATCGACGACTTCGGCACCGGTTACTCCTCGCTGGCCTACCTGACCAGCCTGCCCATCAGCGAGCTCAAGATCGACCGCTCCTTCGTTCGCGACCTGGGCAGCACGCCGCAAAGTTCGGCCGTGGTCTCGGCCATCATCGCCCTGGCCCGTGCACTGGGCCTGCGTGTGATCGCCGAAGGCGTCGAGCAGGTCTCGCAAATGGAGGTGCTCTACAACCTGGGTTGCCAGATCTGCCAGGGCTTCTTGTTCGCACGACCCATGCCGGCAGACGACATCAGCGAATGGCTGGCCGGCAAACCTCATCACCCGCCCTTGCCCAGGGTTCAAGACACCTCCGACATTGAATCGGCCACCATCGTGGCAGGCCTGGGCGCCTGAGCCCAACCCCCATCAAGTCAGGCGCAACATGAGTGCCACCAACCGCAACCCTGCCCCCACGCCCGCGCAATTGGCCAAAGGCGCCTTGCGCCGCCTCAGCGAAAGCCGGCAAGAGCCCACGCCTGACCGCTATCGGCAGGCTTATCACGCCGAATGTGCAGCCATGGGTGTGCCTCCCCCAGCGGATGCCCCCGCTTCACCAGCCGTGGACGATGGCCCGCAGTGGGCCACCCTGATCACCAAGATCACCCGCGGGCTTGAGCGCAGCCACCGACAGTGGACGGCGGCGCGCAAGAAAGAAAGCCTTCAGCGTGTGCTCGATGGCAGCAAGCAGTCCGGCGCACGCCTGCTGCAGCGCGTGGGCCAACTGGTACAAAGCTGGGATTCGGATGCCGCGGATACACCGGTGGAGACCGAGGACGGGGCAGTGGTCGCTGCAGCGAGCACGGATTTACCTGGGGCAGCCCAGGCCTTGTCAACGATCCCGGTTGCCGATGGTGCCACCGCTCCTCAGCCTCCAGCCGGCGCCGATGCCAGCACCGACCACCACTGGGCCTTGCGCACCGTCGCCAAGACTCTGTCCAGCGCCCTGCCCGCCAGCGACCCCCAAGCCACCGAAGCCCAAAAGGTGCTGGATCGCAGCGTCCAGCAAGTCCTCGACTCGCCCTTGCTGGACGGCGAACAGTCCGCGCCCCTCAAACAAAGCCTGACCGAGGCCTGCGACCAAGCCAGGCGCGTGGTCGAACACCGCCTGCACCTGAGCGAACAACTGACCGGCCTGTGCCGTGCCCTGACCGACAGCCTCGTGGACCTGGCCGAGGACGAAAGCTGGGTGCTTGGCCAATGCACCGCCATGCGGGCCGAGCTCGACGAAGGCTTGAGCAGCCGCGGCACCCGGCGCATGCACCAGTTGCTTGAAGAAACACGCCTGCGCCAGCGCGAGTTGCGGCAGGAGCGTGAATCAGCCCGCCAGGCCTTGAAAGACCTGATCCACCAGATGCTTGGCGAGATGGCCTCCCTGGGCCACGCCACCGGCCGCTTCCAGGACAAATTGGTCACCTACGCCGACACCATCGGCCACGCGGACAGCCTGGAAAGCCTCACCGGCGTGGTCCGCGAGATGGTCGCCGAAAGCCGCACCGTGCATGGCGCCGTCACTCAGGCGCAAGAACGCTTGCAGACTGAGCACGCGCGCGCCACCGAACTGACAGAAAAAGTCCAGCGCCTGGAAGACGAGATCCGCAAACTCTCCGACGAGGTCTCCACCGACCCGCTCACCCAGATCGCCAACCGCCGTGGCCTGATGCGCGCCTTCGAGGCCGAGAAGGCCCATGCCGAGCGCCAGAGCGCCACGCTGGCCATCGGGCTGCTCGACGTGGACAATTTCAAGAAACTCAACGACACCCTGGGCCACCAGACAGGCGATGAAGCCCTCAAATTTTTGGCGCGCCGTGTCACCGAGGGCTTGCGCCCAGGTGATGTCGTGGCCCGCTACGGCGGTGAGGAATTCGTCGTGATCCTGCCGGCCACGCCTGTGGAAGAAGCGCAGGCCGTGGTCACCCGACTGCAACGCCAACTGAGCGCCGAGCTCTTCACCCACGACCAGAGCCAAGTCTTCATCACCTTCTCGGCCGGGGTCACCCAATACCGCGAGAACGAGGCCATCGAGCAAACCCTGGACCGCGCCGACATGGCCTTGTACGAAGCCAAACGCACCGGCAAAAACCGAACCTGCATCGGCTGAACAAGGCTCGGCCTTCTCAAGCGGAGAACCACTGCGCCAGCACCTGGGGCATCATTTCCGGCAGGTCTTCCGCCAGCAGCCCTGGCCCGAACGCATGGGCGCAGGCGCCATGCACCCAGGCGCCGGCACATGCGGCCTCCATCGCGGGCATGCCCTGAGCCAGCAAGCCGGTGATCAAGCCCGCCAGCACGTCGCCCGACCCGGCCGTGGCCAACCAGGGCGGCGCATCGGTGTTGACCACGGCTCGCCCGTCCGGCGAGGCCACCACCGTGTCCGCGCCTTTGAACAGCACCACGGCCCCGCTGCGCCTGGCCGCCTCGCGCGCACGGTCCAGCTTGGACGCGCCATCTCGCTGAGCCCCGAACAGGCGGTCGAACTCGCCCGCATGCGGCGTGAGCACGACAGAAGCGCCTGATTTGACAATGGCATCGAACAACAAGGCTGGATGAGGCGCGAAGGCAGTCAAGGCGTCGGCATCCAGCACCACCGCGCGTTGCCCAGCCTTGTCCAAAGCCGATGACACCAGTTGCCGCAGCACCGCTTGCGCATCCCCCGGCAAACCCAAGGCCGAGCCCGGCCCCAGCAACAAGGCATGCCATCGCCAGGCCGCCAACTGCATCGCCCAAGCCTGCGTCAAACCCACCATGTCCGCATCAGGCAAAGCGTGCACCATGGCCGACAGCGTCTGCGCGGCATAAACAGGCCAGACCGACTGCGGCACGGCCAGTGTCACCAGCCCGGCGCCCACCCGGGCAGCCGCGCGCGAGGACAGCCGGCTCGCGCCGACCATGCGAGCCCCGCCGAACACCACCGCGTGACCCCGCATGTATTTGTGGCCGACCTCATCCAACGCAGGCCATTGGCCCTGCCACAGTGCCAAGGCGTTTTCCCGGGACAAGGGCCTGCCTGGCTCGACCAAGGTGGCCAGTGCCTGAGCATTGATGCCAATGTCGGCCACCACCAACTCACCACAAAGTCTTCGCCCGGGCATCAGCACATGGGCCGGCTTCTTGCGAAAAAACGTGACGGTCAAGTCAGCAGCGACGGCGCCCAGGTCGGCCCCGGTGTCGCCATGAACGCCAGAAGGCACATCGATGGCCACGATGGGCAAACCCCGTTCAGCCACCGCCTGCAAGAGACCCGTCAAAGCAGGCGCCAAAGGCCGCGACAAGCCAGCGCCGAACAAGGCATCCACCACCAGGTCGACCTCATCGAGCAGACCGACATCGGCCGAACCTGCTTCGTGTGCATCCAGGTTCAAGTCCATGATCGATGCCCCATCCAGCGCCAGCCACTGCTGGGCGTGGTGCAGTGTGTCTCCCTGCAGAAGCGTCAAGGGCACTGTCGAGGCCAGACGAGTCGTCCATCCCGCCCGCGCCAATTCGCGGGCCACCACATACCCATCGCCACCATTGTTGCCCGGACCACACAACACGAGCACATGGCCAGCAGTCATCCACTTTGACGTGATCGCCTTGGCGACCGCACGACCTGCATTGGCCATCAAATCGATGCCGGAAGTGCCATGGGCCACGGCCCAGGCATCGGCTTGCTGCATCTGCGCGGTGCTCAGCACGTCCAGGCCAGGGGCTTGATCATGGAGATCGGCGGTCGTCATCATCATCGAGCAGACTCCAGGCGCGTGAATTGGTCACGATGCCGACAGTCTAGGCGGCCTGGCGCCTAGGCAAACCATGCTCGTTTGCGCATACTGGCTCCACGGCGTTCGAAGCGATGCTTTCAGCCGTGAGACCGCCGAATGTCGGCGGTCATTGCAGGTCAGGTGCTGCGCCAGTCGCGACACAGGCAGGATGGTCCTGCCACGACCCGCCCGTCGGTAAGACGGAGCCCTCGTCAAGAGGGACAGGCGCGATGGACCATGACGTCACGCCAGGCCGTGCGGTGCGCACGGCCGACAGACGACCCGTCCCTCTGATGAGCGACGGGTCGTTTCATTTTAAAAAAAAGCCCATGGGGTCAATGACCTCATGGGCTTCAATGCTTGGTGCCGGCTATCGGATTCGAACTGATGACCTACCGCTTACAAGGCGGTTGCTCTACCAACTGAGCTAAGCCGGCGCACGGCGTGCATTGTACGTCAGCGGTTGCGCCTCAACGGCGGCAAACCACCGCAATCTTCATT
>CANBUA010000225.1 GCA_947372535.1 Burkholderiales bacterium | reverse complement strand
TTAATCTCTGCAATTACAAAACTCATTTCAGAATTGATCGAAGATATCTGCATAAGCATCTATCTACTATCTTTTCATGAGCATCTGGCACAACACTTGTTCCAGACACCCACGCTTATCGGCTGTTAATTTTTAAAGAGCAGTTGCTGTTTTTGCCGGCTGGCTGCTTGTTTTGCAGTGCCGTGATCAGCGAAGAAGGCAATTATGGCATGGATTTGAACCTCTCTCTCCATGTTGAACAAAAAAGATGAAAAAAGTTTGAAGCCGCCCTGGTATCGCCGGGGGTGGCACCCTGTTTGGCCCCTCGGTGACAATGACTTCTTCTATAGAGAAGAGGAGCAGGCGTGACGCCTCGATTGTTCGTGGAAGGGGGCCAGGCTCTGGTCAAAGGTGTTGTGCTGAGCCTGCCGGAGGGTGCGGCCAAGCATGCGCAGGTGCTGCGGGTTCAGCCGGGGGACACGTTGGTGCTGTTCAGCGGCGATGGCACCGAGTGGGCGGTGCAGGTACAGCAGATGGGTCGCAAGGAGGTGAGTGTCGTCGTGGGGGAGGCGCTGCCTGCTCACCGCGAGTTGCCGGTGGCCATCACGCTGGCTGTTGGCATGCCGGCCAATGACCGGATGGATGCCCTGGTAGAAAAGGCGACTGAGCTGGGCGTCAGCGGCATCCAGCCTCTGATGTGCGCCCGGTCCGTGCTGCGGCTGGACGGCGATCGCGCAGCCAAGAAGGTGGCGCATTGGCGCGCGGTGGCGGTGGCGGCGGGCGAGCAGAGTGGGCGCACACGCATTCCGGTGGTTCATCCTGTGACCACGGTCAAGGCTTGGCTTGAGACACCTGCGGCCAGGACAGGAGCGCGGGCGGTGCTGAGCTTTGCGCCGCAACAGGCTTTGTTACCTTGGTTGGGTGATGGCCAGGCGCTGGCGCAAGGACCTGCGGCTCACGGCCTGTGTTTTCTCAGCGGGCCCGAGGGGGGCTTGTCACCGGAGGAGGAGGCCTGGGCTCGGCAAGCGGGGTGGGCGGCCGTGGGATTGGGGCCGCGGGTGCTACGGGCGGATACCGCGCCGCTCATGGCCTTGTCGCTGGTGGCAGGATTGGTGCAAAGCTGAGACAGCGTGATCAGCCAGGAAGGCCGCCGCAACCGCCTTGCCATCACTGAGATGACGCAGTCCCTTGAACGCCGCAGAACGCCGCGATTTCCGGCCCTCAGAACATCACTCCTCGGTCGGACCGACTGAAGTTGCCGCATCACCGGCTTCTGTCGATGTCGATGTCGCGGCGCCCGGACGTGCGGACCCGCTCACCAGATCGAATCGGAACAGACGGCATTCGATCGGGCCATTGAACATCACCGTGCGGCGGCTTTCCTTGAGGCGCATGGCGCTGGGCAGCTTCATGTCGGGCGAGAGCACCCAGGCGGTCCAGCCCGGATATTGGCGTTTCCAGTGCGAAGCCAGGCGCGAGAAGAACTCGTTGCCTTCGGGGCCGCTGAAATCTTCGCGGACGGCGCGTGACAGGCCACTGGACCCGCCTTGGCCGGTGCCCTTGGGGTCGATGCGCTCGCCGTAAGGTGGGTTGAACATCATCACGCCAGAAGCTTGGGGCGGCATGCGCTGCAGGGCGTCGGCCGTCTTGAAGTCGATGGCATGGTGCACGCCAGCGCGCTGGGCGTTGCGCTCGGCGAAATCGGTCATGCGGAAGGACACATCGCCGGTGTAGATGCGCACTTGCGGCGCGTGCACCTGGGCTTTGGCTTGCTCAACCAGACGTTGCCACAGCGCCTCGTGTCCACCGAAGGGCAACAGTCGCTCGAAGGCGAAACCGCGCAGCATGCCAGGTGCGATGCCGCAGGCGATCTGGGCGGCCTCGATGGCGATCGTGCCGGAGCCGCAGCAGGGGTCCAGCAGCGGGCCGTCTTTGGCACGGCCTTTCCACCCAGCGGCGGCAATCATGGCGGCGGCGAGTGTTTCCTTCAAAGGGGCCTCGCCCTTGTCTTCACGCCAGCCCCGCTTGAACAAGGCCTCGCCGGAGGTGTCCACGTAGAGATGCGCCACGTCGGTATCCAGGTGCAGTTGCACGCAGAGGTCCGGGTGGTAGGTGTCGACGCTGGGGCGCTCGCCGGTCTGCTCGCGCAACTGGTCGCACACAGCATCCTTGATGCGCAGGGTGACGAAGTTAAGGCTTTGCAGCGGGCTGTGGCGAGCGGTGATGTCCACGCGCAGGGTGTGCTGCGGGGTGATCCAGTCGGACCAGATGACTTGCAGGCCCAGTTGGTAAACGTGGTCTTCGCTGACATAGGGCCCCAGGGCAACGCGCCAGAGCACGCGCTGCGCCAGGCGGCTGTGCAGGTTCAGCAGGAACACGGCTTCGATGATCACGGGCGCCTGGGGGCCGGTGACATCGAAGGGCAGGTCAGACACCGAATGGGCGCCGGGTGCCTGCTTGAGTTGCACCAACACGCCGCCACGGCCTGCGGCCACGGTCAATGGCAAGTGGGCCAGGAGAGGCGTGACTTCCTCGACCAGCAAGGCCTCGACGCCGGCGGCACAAGGCAGGAAGAGTGCGGGCGCAAGGTCGCGTTTGACCGGCGGGCGCGGCGCGGGCGCGCGCTCGAACGACCTGGGCGAAGCACGATCGCCGGCCTGGTCGGAGCGGCGGGGGCCGCCTCGGGTGTCGGGGCGTTGCGCGTGGCTGGTTGCACCGCTGGAAGACGATGCCGGACGCGCAGGGCGACGACGGGGAGGAATGGAGCTCATGGGGCGGAGTGTCGCAGTTTCAAGCTGCAACGAGGCAAAAAGACGGTAGAGAAGCGGTTCAGCGCACCCCGCTCATGGGGGCATCGGCGCGCAAGATGGCCGACACGTCCGAGCGGAATTCGCGGCGGTAGAGCACCCAAAGCACGGTCAGCGTCACCAGGGCAAACACAGCCGGCGAGATGAACCAGGCGATGACCGCAAACGACATGTAGTAGGCGCGCAGGCCATCGGCAAAGCTCTCGGCCGCCATGGCCATGAGGCGGCCGGCACGGTCGGCGAAATCGACACGGTCAGCGTGGCCCTGGTCGAAGGTCTCGACGTTGGGCGCGGCGCCCACCATGATCGCGCCGAATGAGTAGACGCGCATCGACCAGGTGAAGCGAAAGAAGGCGTAGATGTGCGTGGCCAGCATCACCATGATCTTGAGGTCGAAGATCAGCATGGAGGTGCGCGCGGCAAACGGCAGGTCCTTGACGATGTCCGAGGCCTTCTCGCTGGTGCCCAGCACGGCCAGCAGGCCACCGATGACCAGGATGGTGGTCGAGGCCCAGAAAGAGGGGCTGGACGAGAGGTTCTGCACCACGGCGGCATCGACGATGCGCTGGTCGCGGTAAGTGACTTGCATCATCCACAGCTTGCGGTAGTGGTTGGTGCTGGCCAGCAGGGTGCGCTCCACTTTGGAGCGCCAGCTGGCAAAGATGGCATAGCCGATCCAGCCGAGGATGAACAGCATCAGGGCGGCCCAGTCCTGCCAGGGCAGCGCGGCCATGAGGCGTTCGATGAACAGCGGCACGCTTACAGCGCCTTGCGCAGGTTGGCCGGCGCGATTTTGAGGGCCTCGCGGTACTTGGCCACCGTGCGGCGGGCGACCTGGATGCCCTGCTCTTCCAGCATCAGGCTGAGCTGACTGTCGGACAGCGGCTTATGAATGTCTTCGGCCGACACCAATTGCTTGATGAGCGCGCGCACCGCCGTGCTGGAGGCATTGCCGCCGGCCTCGGTGTTGAGCGAGGAGCCAAAGAAGTACTTGAGCTCGAAGGTGCCCAGCAGCGTGGCCATGTACTTGGCCGTGGTGACACGCGAAATGGTCGATTCGTGCAGGCCGAGTTCATCGGCGATCTCGCGCAGCACCAGCGGCTTCATGGCGATCTCGCCGTGCGTGAAGAAGTTCTTCTGCCGATCGACGATGGCCTGCGAGACACGCAGGATGGTGTCAAAGCGCTGCTGGATGTTCTTGACGAACCAGCGGGCCTCTTGCAAGCGGGCGCTCATGTTGGCGTGGCCTTCGGTGGCCGCCGTGCCGCGCGGTGCCCGGCTTTGTTTGAGGGCATTGGCGTACATGTCGTTGATGCGCAGCTTGGGCATCACGTCCGGGTTGAGCACCACTTTGAAGTTGCGCCCGACCTTCTGCACGATGACATCGGGCACGATGATGTTGGCCTCGGCGCGCGTGAAGGCACGGCCCGGCTTGGGCTCAAGCTGCACGATCATCGACTGGGCATCGCGCAGCAAGTCCTCGTCGGCGCCGGTGGCGGCCATGAGCTTTTTGAAGTCACGGCGGGCCAGCAAATCGAGGTGGCTTTTGCAGATCAGGATGGCGATCATCTGCGCCTCGCTGCGCGGCAGGACACGCAGTTGCAGGATCAGGCACTCTGACAGGTCGGACGCGCCCACACCCAGTGGCTCGAGGTTCTGCAGCCAGCGCAAGCCGCAGCGCAGGTGCGACAGCAAGTTCTCCAACGTGTCGTCATCGACCTCTTCGTCTGCGCGGATCAGGGACGCGGCGATTTCTTCCAGCGTGTCGGCCAGGTAGCCGTCCTCGTTGAGGGACTCGATGAGGATGTCCACCACGGCCATGTCTTCAGGTCCCAGGCGGGTGCCGCGCAATTGTTCGCGCAGGTGTTCCTGGAGGCTGATGGCAATGGTGTTGCGCTCCATCGGATCGTTGTTGTCATCGTCGTTCTGGCGCGAGGGGGTTTCGCGGATGCCATCAAAGTCATCGCGCTCGGTGCCGTTTTCCCAGTCGTCGCGCTCAGCCGTGCCCAGCTCGGCAGTGTCGAGGCCGGCGGCTTCTCGATCGCTCGATTCCGTCGTCGTAGCGGCCGCTTGCTCCTCGTGACCCTCGTCGCGGGTGACGCGCTCGGCCAGGCGGCGGTCGGCGTCCAGCGAGGCCAGGCTGTCGAAGCCGCCTTCATCCTCGGGCTCCAGGAAAGGGTTTTGCTCGAGCATCTGCTCGACTTCCTGGTGCAACTCCAGCGTGGACAGCTGCAGCAGACGGATGGACTGCTGCAGCTGGGGCGTGAGCGCCAGGTGTTGCGAGAGGCGGAACTGCAGTGAGGGTTTCATGACAACTCGGAACGCCAGGTGACTTACATGCGGAAATGTTCGCCAAGGTAGACCTTGCGAACATCGGCGTTGTTGATGATGTCGGAGGGCCGGCCTTCGGCCAGCACGCGACCCTCGCTGATGATGTAGGCGCGGTCGCAGATGCCCAAAGTTTCGCGCACGTTGTGGTCGGTGATGAGCACGCCGATGCCGCGCTCTTTGAGGAAGCTTATGATGCGCTGGATCTCAATCACGGCGATCGGGTCCACGCCCGCGAAGGGCTCGTCCAGCAGGATGAAGCGCGGCTGCGTGGCCAAGGCGCGCGCGATCTCCACGCGTCGACGCTCGCCCCCGGACAAGGCCAGGGCGGCGCTGGTGCGCAGGCGCTCGATGCTCAGGTCATGCAGCAAGGCATCCAGGCGCTCCTGCACCACGGCGCGCTTGAGCGCCTTGCCGTGCTCATCGACCTGCAACTCCAGCACGGCGCGGATGTTTTCCTCGACGTTGAGCTTGCGGAAAATGGAGGCCTCTTGCGGCAAATAGCTCAGGCCCATGCGCGATCGCTGGTGAATCGGCAGGCGCTCGACCCGCTGGCCGTCGATGTCGATCGCGCCGGCATCGGCCCGCACCAGACCGACGATCATGTAGAAGCTGGTGGTTTTGCCGGCGCCGTTGGGGCCCAGCAGGCCCACAACCTCCCCCGCACTGACGGCCAGGTGGACATCATGGACCACGGTGCGGGCACCGTAGCGCTTCTTGAGGCCTTCGGCGCGCAATGAGCTGGCGGGCAGCGGGGCGGCGGTGGCCGTCGACGTGGCGTCCTGAGGCATCAGCGGGTGCTCTCCAATTGAGGTTTGGACAAGGTCGATGTGGGGGCCAGGCGGGCAGGGTCTTCCGCGCTGGCGCCCTTGCCCACCTCCGGCGAGGCTTCTTTGCGCGGCGCGATCACGCCTCGCACGCGGCCACCACCAGTGGCTTGGCCAGAGGGCGAGACCGTGCCCTGGCCACCGACCACCTGGAAGACTTCGGTCTTGTTGTCGTAGATGATGCTCTGGCCCACGACCTCATCGGCCAAGGTGCCGCCGTTGAGGCGCCGCATCACGGCGCGCCCGCTGAAACGGACCAGCTCGGCCCGGCCGTCGTATTCGATGCGTTCGGCTTCGCCCTCGATGAGCTCGTCCAGGCCCTCGCGGTGCTGGCGGAAAAAAGAGCGCCCACCCGGGCCACCCGTGGCCACGGCGATCTGGGTGCCGCTGCCCCCCTGGCGAACCTCCACCTTGGCAGCCCGCAACACGATGGTGCCCTTGGTGATCTCGACGTTGCCGCTGAGGATGTTGAGGTGCTGGTTGTCGTCCACCTTGGCGCTATCGGCCGCGAAATTAAGCGGCTGAAGGCGGTCGGAGCGATCGGCCCAAGCAGGCGAGGTGCTCATCAAGAGCCCAAGCACCGCCAGCCAGGCGACAGAGCGATTGCAAAGAGTCATCCAAAAGCCTGAGAAACGCATGAAGAATACCGGCATGAAAATTGCATCCATTCTAACGCCGAAGGCAGCCTTTCAGGGGGTTTCCCTGGCAAACTGGGGACTTCATTCATGAAGGAGTCGACATGGGCTTGCTGGACAGCGTATTAGGGATGGCCACTCAAGCCATGGGACAGGGCCAGGCAGGCACCACCGGGGGAGCTTCGCCAGATCTTTTGCAAGCGGCCTTGGGCATGCTGAGCCAGGAGGGGCCCGCCGGACTCGGTGGCATGGTGCAGGCATTTCAGCAAGGCGGCTTGAGCCATGTCCTGCAATCGTGGATCGGCACGGGCGAGAACCTGCCGATTTCCGCTGAGCAACTGCAATCGGTGCTGGGCTCGGATGTCGTGACGCAGCTGGCGCAAAAACTGGGCCTGGACCCGGCCAACATGGGGCAGCAACTGGCCCAAGTGTTGCCCGGCCTGGTGGATCAGCTCACGCCTGAAGGCCATGCGCCAGCAGCTGGCTTGGGTTCACTGGCCGATTTGGCCAGCCAGTTTTTGGGCGGCAAGACCTCGTCCTGAGGCCTCACCGCCCGCAAGGCCGATCACTTGGCCTTGCGTTCCTGGGCAATCAAGAAATCAGTGGTCGCCAGGGTCTTCTCGGGCGTGCCATTGAGCGAGACCGAGGTGAAGAACTTGCCAGCGATGCCCAGGGTGGGCACGCCGTCGATCTTGTAGGCCTCGGCCAGGGCGCGCGCCTGCTTCATCTTGGTGGCCATCGAGAACGAGTTGAACATGGCGGTGAACTTGTCCTTGTCCAGGCCCTGCTTGACCACGAAATCCGTGATGGACTCGGGCGTGTCGAGCTTGAGCTTTTCTTCATGGATGGCATGGAAGACCTTGCCGTGCATGGACTGAAGCACACCCATGCCTTCCAACGCGAAATACAGGCGCTGGTGAATGGCAAAAGGCACCTCGCGGAAGGCCACGGGCACGCGGCGGAAGCTCACATCAGCCGGCAGCTTGGCCGCCCAGGCAGCGAGGAAGGGCTCGAAATGGAAGCAATGCGGGCAGCCATACCAGAAGAACTCGACCACTTCGACCTTGCCGGCCGGGGCGGACACGGGGGCGCGGCTGCCCAGTTTGACGAAGTTCGTGCCTTCGACGGGGGCCGCATCGGCGGCCATGGCGTGGCCCAGGGGGGCCAGCGAAGCAGCCAGGCCCAGGCTGGAGAGGGCGGTGGCTTGCTTGGAAAAATCACGGCGGTTCATGTGCTGTCCTTTTGTCTTGGGTGACTGACCTCAGGGGAGATCACTTCTTCTGGATGCGCACCATGGCTGAATCGATGCCACTGCTCGACAGCTTGGCCCTGGCCTCATCGGCCAGATCGCGCTGCGAGAAGGGGCCCAGTCGAACCCGGTACATCGTGCGGCCGTTGACTTCGCGCTCCGAGATGCGGGACTCCAGCCCCATCATCGACAGTTTGGCGCGCTGCTGCTCCGCTTCATCGGAGCTGCCGTAGGCGCCGGCCTGCACGTAGTAGATCAACGGATCAGCAGCCGGATCGGTGGACACGGCATCGCC
>CANBUA010000224.1 GCA_947372535.1 Burkholderiales bacterium | reverse complement strand
GGCCATTGTTTGAGCGTGGCCAGGTTGGTGAGGTCATAGGTGGCATAGGCCAAAAAGCCGAACAGTGCCGCCATGCCGACGGTCTTGCCCCAGCCCGGCGCGGGCCCGGCAGGCAACACCGCAAACACCACCAGCCCCAGCCCGAACAGCGCGTAGAAGATCATCGCCACCGGCAGATTGGGCCTGTCGGCCATCAGGTGACCAATACCTTGCTGGTACATCGGCTTGGCGACCAGGCCCAGCCACAGCAAGTCCAGCCCCACCATCACGACCAGGGTGCCAAGGTAGGCAGCAAGTTGTCTTGTCATGTTTGCGGCGCTGGCGCTGCGGCCTGTGTGGATGCCGATAAGGCGGTATGCGATCCATGCTCGCCCATCGCCACGGGCTTGCCCGCGATGACCGAAGCGATCATCCCGAACACACGCACCATCTTGCTGCTGGGCCCATCCCAGTAGTCGGCCTTGTCGGGAACGAACTTCAGCAGGGCCAGGTTACCCGAGTCGGGGCCGCTGGGAAACCAGGGCTTGGCGAACACGGTCCACAAGCTCTGGATGCGCGCGCGGTCGATGTCGATTTCGCCGTGGCCCGACAGCGAAACATAGGCGCCTTGATCCCTGTCCGTGAAACCGAGATTGACCACGCGCAATTGATCGACTTTCGAGGACTGCACGTCAATGAAAAACCAGAGTGCGCCTTGGGCATCCATTTCCAGCACGGTCATCGGGCGGCTGGCCAAAGCACCATCGGCATCCAGGGTCGTCAGCATGGCGATCGGGATGTCCTCGATCAGCTTGGCAACGTGGGTGAGTTCGGCACTGGTCTGGGTTGCGATCTTCATGGGTGAACCTCTTCATGCGGCGGATTGAACATGCAACTGGCGCGCCGGGTGATGTGAAAGTGAGCGGGACGCCTGGACTCTGAAACCCCGCGCACCGATGGTCTGTGCGTTGACCCACGCCGCGAGCTGAGCCCCAGGTGCCTTGGCGCACAGACCCTTGCGGTGCCTTCAGCGACCATGGCACCATGAACACGACCACGCCTGACAAGACCAACACGGCCACCCACCCGATGGAGGGCGGGTGTCCGTTCGGCGGAGATCGGGTGGGCGGCGCATTCGGAACGCCACCAACCCTGGAGGACTGGTATCCGGATCGCCTGCGGGTTGAACTCCTGCACCAGAACGGTGTCGCTGCGGATCCGCTGGGCCCGGATTTCGACCACGCCGCCGAGTTCGCGAAGCTCGACTTCGAGGCGCTGAAGAACGACATCAAGCGGTTCCTGATCACCTCGGTCGACTGGTGGCCTTCTGATTACCACCACTACGGTCCGCAGATGGTGCGCATGGCCTGGCACGCGGCTGGCACCTACCGGATCGCCGACGGCCGAGGCGGCGCCGGCACCGCCATGCAGCGCTTCGCCCCCATCAGCAGCTGGTGGGACAACGGGAACACCGACAAGTCCCGCCGGCTTCTCCAGCCGATCAAGCACAAGTACGGCAACGGCTTGTCCTGGGGCGACCTCATGATCCTGACCGGCAACTGCGCGCTGGAGATCATGGGCGTCCCGACCTATGGCTTTGGTGGCGGGCGACGCGACGCCTGGGAGGCCGACAACGCGACGTATTGGGGCCCCGAAATCTGGGACCCGAAGAACGTTGATGGCTTCAACAGCATGGTCACGCGCGACAAGCGCTGGCGCGGCCAGAACGGCGACCCCGATGACGACCTCGAAAATCCGCTGGCGGCCACGCACCAGGCGCTGATCTACGTGAATCCGGAAGGGCCCTACGCCAATGGCGACGCAGCAGGGTCGGCCCGCGACATCCGCATCGCGTTCACCCGGATGGCGATGAACGACGAAGAGACCGTGGCGCTGATCGCGGGAGGCCACGCCTTCGGCAAGAGCCACGGCATGGTGTCGCCGAAGGACGTCGGTCCGCCTCCTGAAATCGCGCCCATGGAGGCCATGGGTCTGGGGTGGGCCAATCCAAAGGGCCCGGGCTTTGCGCAATACACGATGACGAATGGGATCGAAGGCAGCTGGACGCCCAACCCCACGCAGTGGGACAACAGCTACCTCGAGAACCTGTTCAAGTTCGAATGGCAGCAGATCAAGAGCCCAGCCGGTGCATTGCAGTGGACACCGACAGACCCCAATGCACCCAAGACACCCGATGCGCACGTCGAAGGTCAGATGAACGACCTGATGATGATGACCAGCGACATCGCGCTCAAGGTCGATCCCGAGTACCGCAAGGTCTGCGAGAAGTTCCTGGCGGACTTCGATGCCTTCACCCAGGCGTTCTCCAAGGCCTGGTACAAGCTGACCCACCGCGACATGGGGCCTGGGCATCGCTACCTCGGCCCTGAGGTGACGCTGGAAGACGGCCTGCTGTGGCAGGACCCCTTGCCAGAGCGCAGCCATGAGCTGGTCGACGAGGCCGACATCGCTGGGTTGAAGCGGGCCATCCTCGCCACGGGCCTGTCGGTGTCCGATCTCGTCTTCACCGCTTTCTCTGCGGCCGCGACCTACCGCGACAGCGACAAACGTGGCGGTGCGAACGGCGGGCGGCTGGCGCTGGCGCCTCAGAAGGACTGGGTGGTCAACCGCCGCGCGGGCCCGGTCGTCGAAAGGCTGCGCGCCACCATGGCCGAGTTCAACGGCAAGCAGGGCGCTGGCAAGCAGATCTCGCTGGCAGACATGATCGTTCTGGGCGGCTGCGCGGCCGTCGAACGCGCGGCCCGTGACTCGGGCATCGAGGCCACGGTGCCGTTCACACCTGGGCGTGTCGACACCACCCAGCAGCTGACCGATGTGGAGATGTTCGGTTGGTTGAAGCCGGTCGTGGACGGCTTTCGCAATTACACCGACGAGCACTTCGAGCAGATCTCGCAGGGTGTCGCTCCGGAATCGTTCTTTCTCGACAAGGCCCACCTGATGAGGCTGTCCGCTCCGCAATGGACGGTGCTCACGGGAGGGCTGCGGGTGCTCAATGCGAACCACGATGCATCAGACCTTGGCATCTTCACGAAGCAGGTCGGCGTGTTGACGAACGACTTCTTCGTCCACCTCACCGACACCGATCTGGTGTGGGAGAAGGCCACTGCGGATGGCCTGAGCTTCGTGCTCAAGGATCGCGCATCGGGCGCCCCGACGTTCAGGGCATCGCGAAACGACCTGGTCTTCGGGTCGAACGCGCAGTTGCGCTCCATCTGCGATGTCTATGCCGGCAGCGACGGTCACCCACGTTTCGTGAACGACTTCATCCAGGTGTGGGACAAGGTGATGATGCTGGACCGATTCGACGTCAAGTGAGCCGTTGGGGGACGCTGGCCCTGCAACTGCGACGACTTCACTGTCCCTGACTGCAGGCCGATCCTGTTGCAGGGTATGCGTCAACGCGCGGGGCAACTTGAGAGGGGCTGGCATCGGGTGTTGCGAAAGCCCTCGGGAAAAGCCATTCGCTGAGTGCGTCAAACGTCGTGTTCGCGCTGTGAAGCATGGCCTCTCGTCCACCAGGTGCATCGTCGCCTTGGGCTGACAATGCAGCGCAAAACGCCTTCCAGCGAGCGCCAGTCTGCGGGCCATAGCCATCGAAGAAGGACGCGCCCGAAGCCGCGTTCAGTCCCAGGCGGGCGTTCAGGTGCTTGATGATGATCTGCCCGCCCAGGGTGGCGCCTTCGATCACGTAAAGGCAGCCCCAGAGCTGCGCCGGGTGTGTCAACGGCGGCAGGTGTTCGCAACGCGGCAAGGCCGCGATGCTTGACTCGCTGTCGCCCAAGGCCCGCAGGTCTTGCCGCAGCAGCGGCGTCTTGTGCCGAAGCGCGTAATCGACGTTGACTGTGCCCCACCAAGGCTTGGACAGCATGTGCGCTTCCAGCGGGTCATAGAAGCCGAACATCCTTTGAACGAAGTGCCGATAGGTGGCGTGAGACAGGTCCGCATCGAGCAGCGGCAATTGCTGCTCGAGCGCCGCATGGCGCGTGCTGGTGGCTGCCTTCAAACTTTTCAACATCACGGATGACCTGGAAATGAAGCAGGCAGCTTGCCATTGAAAGCCAACCCGGTCGAGGGCTTTCCTTCAGGCGCATCGCTGTGTGCGGTAGCGAACAGACGAGCAGACGGCAGTGCACTACGCTGCCGCACTGCGGCTTGATGTGCGCCTGATCTTGGTCTCGCGATCTCAACCTCTGGCTGCACCCCATCCATCGACCAATCGAAAAACAGCATGAACCAGCCAGCCATCGGGGAGCCGACGCAGCCCTGGGGCTCCGGGCCCTACAGCATCAAGAGGCATGGCACGACCCTGGCCACCTGTGACAGTGAGCCGGTGCAAACGCCAGGGTGCATCCAGGCGCATGGCGCCTTGCTGGTCCTGCGCCTGTCCGACCTGCAGATTCTCCAGGCCAGCGAAAACACGCTGCAGCATCTGGGTGAAGAAGCTGCGTCATTGCTGGAAAAGTCCATCACCCGCGTGGTGGGTGCTGCGGGCGAGGCCCGCCTGCGCGAAATGCTGGCACGCGATCCACTGGACCGCGGCGCGGTCTATGCATTCACCCTGCCAGCGCGTGCTGGCGTGCCGGCCCTGGACGTCTGCCTTCACCGCAGCGGCGGTGTGGCGGTGCTGGAATTCGAAGCGACCGGGCGAGCCGCACACCCTGCTGACGCCGACTTTTTCATGCTCGTGAAAGCGGCCGTGGGCCGGCTTCAGGCCCCCGGCAGCGTGCGCGCCTTTTGCCAGCAGGTGACCGAGGAGGTGCGCGCCATCACGGGTCTGGACCGCGTGATGGCCTATCGCTTCCACGCCGATCACCACGGCGAAGTCATCGCCGAGAGCAAGCTCGACACGCTCGAGCCCTGGCTGGGGCTGCACTACCCGGCCGCTGACATTCCACAGCCCGCGCGCGATATCTTCAAGCGCATCTGGATTCGCCCGCTGCAAGACGCGGCCGGCCCGCTCGTGGAGTTGTTGCCGCTGGCAAACCCAGACACCGGCCTGCCGCTGGACATGACGCACTGCGCGTTGCGGGGTGCGTCGACCATGTATTGCGAATACCTGGCGAACATGGGTGTGGCCGCATCGCTGACGATGCCCATCCTGCGCGACGGCGAGCTCTGGGGCCTGATCGCTTGCCACCATTCCACGACCACCGAATTCAGGTACGAGGTGCGGGCAGCCTGCGAGCTGCTGGCCCAGGTGGCGTCTTTGACACTGAAGTCGGCCGAACAGGCCGAGCAACTGGCCTACCGCCTCCAGCTCGATGAGGTGCACCAGCAGTTGGTGCTCCGCTCTGCGCGCGAAGGCGACCTGCTGGCGCTGACCACGCAGCAGCCGTCGCTGCTGGACGCCATCGACGCTGGCGGCGCAGCGCTCTACCACCTGAACCGATGGTGGTGCGTCGGCAACGTGCCCGACACGCTTCAACTGGACCAGTTGGCAGCATGGTTGTACGAGCGGCCAGAATTCGCCTCGGCGACGCACCCGGTGTTCTCCACCGATGCACTTGGCAGCGTTTGCCCGGCTGCTGTCGGTCTGGAAGACGTGGCCAGCGGCCTGCTCGCCACCGTGTTCTCGCGCCAACGGCGCGGGCTGTTGGTGTGGTTTCGGCCGCAGACCATGCACACGGTGAAGTGGGCGGGCAACCCGAACGACAAGCCTCAGATCGCCGGCCCGCACGGCATGCGCTTGAGCCCGCGCGTGTCGTTCGAGACCTACATTGAATCGGTGCGAGGCCAGGCTCTACCCTGGTCGGACATCGAGGTCGATGCCGTGTTGCGCCTGCGCATGCTGGTGCTGGAGCTCGTCATCACTCGAGGCGAACGCCTGGCCGACCTGAACGCCGATCTGACGCGCAGCAACGAAGAGCTGGATGCCTTCGCGTATGTGGCATCGCACGATCTGAAGGAGCCCCTGCGGGGCATTCACCGCTACGCCCACCAGTTGCTTGAAAGCGCCGAAGCGAATGGCGTTGGCCAGGGCCAAAGCCGTCAGCGCACCGAAAGCCTGATGCGACTGACCGTGCGCATGGACAGCCTGCTTGATTCGCTGCTGCACTTCTCGCGCGTCGGCCGGATGGAGCTGGAATTTGAAGCTGCCGACCTCAACGTGGTGGTGGCGGACGCCATTGAGATCACTGGCGCTGTTCGCATCCACAGCGGCACCGACAGCCCCAGCCACATCGACATCCCACGCCCGCTGCCCGTGGTGCAGTGCGACCCGCTCCGCGTGTGCGAGGTCTACAGCAACCTGCTGTCCAACGCGCTGAAGTACAAGCACGGCGCTCAAGCCCACATCGAGGTGGGCTACATCGGCGCGGGCGAAACCACCGAGCGTCCCAACGCGCCCGCTGCCACCACCGGGCAAGACATCTTTTACGTGCGCGACCAAGGCATCGGCATCGACCCGCGTCACCACGAGCAGGTGTTCCGCTTGTTCAAGCGCATGCACGGGCGCGACGACTACGGCGGCGGGGTGGGTGCGGGCCTGACCATCGTGCAAAAGCTGGTGCAGCGCCACGGCGGGCGTGTCTGGATCGACTCGGCGCTTGACGTCGGCACCACGTTCTACTTCACGCTGCCCGGCACGCGGGTGGGGGCCAGTTGATGCGCCCGGGGCACATCCTGGTGGTGGAGGATTGCGACGACGATTTCGAGACCGTCCAGGATGCTGCCCGGCACTGCGGCGTGCTGCATCCCATCGTGCGCGCCGCCTCGGGAAGCGAATGCCTGCGTCTGTTGCACCAGTGGCGCCAGTTGCCAGACAGCCCGCGCAGCCGCGACACGCTGCCGCTGCTGGTGCTGCTCGACCTGAACACGCCAGGTGATGACGGTCGCGACGTGCTCCTCAAGGTGCGCAGCGATGACGCCCTCTGCATCTTGCCCGTGGTGGTGCTCAGCGCGTCGGCCAACCCGCGTGACCTTCAGTTTTGCTATGGCCATGGGGCCAACGCCTACCACGTCAAGCCGGTGGACCATGCGATGCACCTGAAGGTGCTGCGCGAGATCTTCGGCTACTGGCTCGGCAGCGCCGTGCTGCCAGCCTGAAAGCGACAAAGCCCAATGGACAAGGCACCCTGGCACATCCTGCTGATCGAAGACAACGCGGAGGACTGTGCCGACATGCGCCAGATGCTGCTGCGGGGCGGCACCCGGCGCTATCGGTTCAGCGAGGCCCGGCTCGGCGCTGAAGGCGTGCGCCAGGTGCTGACACAGGCGCACGGGCCGGTGGATTGCGTGCTGCTCGACTACGATCTGCCCGACATGAACGCGCTGGCCGTTCTGGCAGCCCTGTGCCAAGGCACCGACATGCCGCCCTGCCCGGTGGTGGTGATCACCGGCACCGCTGTCGAGGAGGGGCAGCCCCTCTTGAGCGCGGGTGCGCAAGACTTCATTGGCAAGCGCTGGACCAATGCCGACAGCCTGACCCGCTCGCTCGAGAACGCGGTGGACCGTTACGCCTTGCAGGCCGAGCGCGGCCGCGCAGACGAGGCGCTGCGCACGTCTGAAGAACGCTACCGGGCCTTGTTCAACTCCATCGATGCCGCTTATGCCGTGCTCGAGGTGCTGTTCGATGACAGCGGCGCCGCCACCGATGCACGTTACCTCCAGCTCAACCCGGCCTTTGCCCGCCACACCGGCCTGGTCGACGCCGAAGGCCGCACCTTGCATGAGATGGTGCCAGACATCGACGGCTTCTGGCTCGACACCTTCGGGCAGGTGGCCCTGACGGGCGTCCCGGTCCGCGAGGAGCGCCACGCCCCGGCGCTGGCGCGCTGGTTCGACATCTACGCCTTTCGCCTGGGCGGGGCGCAGGCGCACCAGGTGGCCGTGTTGTTCAGCGACACCACCGAGCGCAAGAACAACGAGCGTGCGCTCGTGGCGGCCAGGGCGACGGCCGACGCCGCCAGCCGCGCCAAGTCGGACTTCCTGCTGCACATGAGCCACGAGCTGCGTTCGCCCTTGAACTCGATCCTTGGCTTCACTCAGCTGATCGAAGGCGGCAAACCGCCGCCCACGCCTGACCAAAAAGACAGCGTCGAGCAGATCCTGCACGCTGGCTGGTACCTGCTGGGCCTGATCAACGAGATCCTCGACCTGTCGTCGATCGAGTCCGGCAAAACGGC
>CANBUA010000223.1 GCA_947372535.1 Burkholderiales bacterium | reverse complement strand
ACCACCTCGTCGTGCGAGAGCGGCAGCACGAAGTTCTCATTGAAGGCGTAGACCAGGGAGAAAGTCAGCTTGCCCAAGTGGTACTTGCGGTGGATGGGGTCCTCGTGCATGAAAGACAGGGTGTCATGCATCCAGCCCATGTTCCACTTCATGCCAAAGCCCAGGCCACCCATGGAGGTCGGGCGCGAGACCATGGGCCATGCGGTCGATTCCTCGGCGATGGTCACCACGTCGGGGTGTTCGCGGTAGACCGCTTCGTTGAGGTGGCGCAGGAAACCCACCGCTTCGAGGTTCTCCTTGCCGCCATGGCGGTTGGGGATCCACTCACCGGCTTTGCGTGCGTAATCCAGGTAGAGCATGGAGGCCACGGCATCGACCCGGATGCCATCAATGTGGTACTTCTCCAGCCAGAACAGGGCCGACGAGATCAGGAAGCTGCGCACCTCGCCACGGCCGTAATTGAAGATGCTGGAACTCCACTCGGGGTGGAAGCCCTGCCGCGGATCAGCATGCTCGAACAAGTGGGTGCCGTCGAAATACTGAAGACCATGCTCATCGGTCGGGAAGTGCGAAGGCACCCAATCCAGGATGACGCCGATGCCTTGCTGGTGCAGGTGATCGACAAAGTACATGAAGTCTTGCGGCGTGCCGTAGCGCGAAGTGGGCGCGAAATAACCCGTGGTCTGGTAGCCCCAAGAGCCGTAGAAAGGGTGCTCCGTGATGGGCATGAGCTCCACATGCGTGAAGCCCAACAGCTTGACATGCTCGGCCAATGCATGGGCCAGATCGCGGTAGTTGACCTGGCCATCACCACGTCGCCATGAGCCCACGTGGAATTCGTAGATGGACATGGGGGCATCCAGCGCATTTTTGGCGATGCGCCGACTCATCCATTCTTGGTCCTGCCAGTCGTGATCCAAAGCCCAGATGCGCGAGCCCTTGGCGGGCGAGACCTCGGCGTAGACCGCAAAGGGGTCGGCCTTGTCGACCACATACTGATCACCCTTGCCATGGATGCGGTACTTGTAGGCATGGCCGTGACGAGCTGCCTGCACCCTGCCCTCCCACAGCCCGCTGTGGTCCGACCTGATCTGAAGGGGATCAGCGTCGGGATTCCAGTGGTTCCATTCGCCGATCACGGACACACTGACCGCGTTGGGCGCCCATACCCTGAACTCGGCGCCGTCCTGATTCGCTTCGAGGTGGCACCCCATTTTGTCGTACAGGCGGGCATGTGTGCCTTCACCGAACAGGTAGAGGTCTTGATCGCTCAGCGCGCGGGTGAAGGTGGTATCGAGTTGATTGGCGTGCATGCCTTGGTGGAGCAATCGGCATTCCCGCTGTCTGAAAGCCATCTGGGCGATGGCTTCGGTCACCCGCATCTGCAAATCCGACAGTCGGCAATTTTTTCGGAACGAATTGCCGCGGACGCAGGGGTTTCCGCCGATACAGTGCGCCCCGCCAAACCAGATGAACTGGGCGGGGCGGTCTGACCCGATTGCGGGGGCTCGACTGCGCATCTGATTGATGGGCACGCCAGTTGCCAACCAAGGTTCAACTTCACCCCGACCAGGAAACCGATCATGGAACGCGCCGCCGGCAGCCCCGATACACGCCCAGGACAGACTGCCCCGCCGACCATGAATGAGTGCTGGTCATCCACCAACCTGGGAGACGGCCATGATCGCCGGTAAAAGTGTTCTCGCATTCGTCATGGCCGGGGGCGAAGGCACCCGCTTGCATTCGCTGACGGCCGATCGCTGCAAGCCGTCGGTGCCCTTCAATGGCAAGCACCGCATCGTGGATTTCGTGCTCAGCAACCTCGTCAACTCCGAGATCTACTCGGTCTACTTGTTGGTGCAGTACAAGTCCCAATCGCTGATCGAACACGTGCGCCAGTCCTGGACGCTCAGCCGCTTCATCCCCAACCACTTCATCACGGTGGTGCCGCCCCAGATGCGCCATGGCCCGGAATGGTTCCAGGGTACGGCCGACGCGGTCTACCAGAACATCCACTTGATCGAGAACGCCAAACCCGACATCGTGGCCGTGTTCGGGGCCGATCACATCTACCGCATGGACGTGCGCCAGATGATCGAGTTCCACTTGAAGCAGCAAGCCGATGTGACCGTGGCGACCTTGCCGGTGCCGATCGCCCAGAGCTCGTCTTTCGGCATCGTCGAGACCGACGCGAATCACCGCATCACGGATTTCGTGGAGAAGCCCCCCACGGCCAAGTCCATGCCAGGGCGGGAAGGCCATGCGCTGGCCTCCATGGGCAACTACATTTTCAACGCCGATGTGCTGTTGCGCGAACTCAAGCGTGCCGCCGAGACGGGTGAGAGCGACTTTGGCAAGCACATCCTGCCGCGCATGATGAAGACGCACAAGCTGGCGGCTTATGACTTTGCCACCAACGAAATCCCTGGCACCCAGCCTTATGAAGAACCCGCCTATTGGCGCGATGTCGGCACCATCGACGCCTACTTCGATGCGCATTTCGACACCCTGGGCGCTAAGCCGAAGTTCCGCATGAGCAACCCCTTGTGGCCCATTTTCTCCAGCAGCGACCCGGCTGAATCGGCTCAGATCGAAAACGGTTTGATCAACCGCTCAGTGGTGGGCTCGGGCAGCGTCATCAACGGCGCGCGGCTGGACCACGCCATGTTGCGCCGCTCAGTGATCGTCGAGCCTGATGCACAGCTGGACCACTGCATCGTGATGGAGCGCTCAGTGATCGGCGCCGGTGCCCGTGTGCGCCGCGCCATCATCGATCAGAACAACCACATCCCCGCTGGCGAAACCATCGGCTATGACCTGGAAAAGGACCGTCAGCGTTTCCACGTCAGCGAAGGTGGCATTGTGGTGGTGCCCCGTGGCTACTTCGTGGGACAGTTACCGATCGAGAGAGAAGTCGCCACCAGCCACGCTTGATCACCAACATGAATGATGCAACCCATGACGACGCCACAGCATGGCATGCAGAGGCCGGTCAAGCCCATCCGCTTGGCGCGACCTGGGATGGCGAGGGCGTCAACTTCGCGCTGTATTCGAGCCGCGCCGACAAGGTCGAGTTGTGCTTTTATTCCGCCGATGGCCAGCGGGAGATCCGGCGCGTCGAGCTGACGCGCAGGCTGCACCACGTCTGGCATGGCTACGTTCGGGGCTGCCCGGCAGGCACCCTGTACGGCTACCGGGTCCATGGGCCGCACGCACCTGAAGAAGGCCTGCGGTTCAACCCGGCCAAACTGCTGCTGGACCCCTACGCCAAAGCCATTGTCGGCGCCATCGATTGGTCGCCCGCCCATTATGGCTACGATGCAGAATCGGAAGACGAGGACCTGTCGCTCAATGAGGCAGACGATGCCACCGGCATGCCCAAGTCCCAAGTGGTGGATGAGTCCTTCGACTGGGGCGAAGACAAGCCGCCTCAAGTGCCTTGGCGCGACACCATCTTTTATGAAGTGCATGTCAAAGGCTTCACACAGCAGCACCCTGATGTGCCACAGGCCCAGCGCGGCACCTATGCCGGCATGGCCTCGCCCGCAGCCATCGAGCACCTCAAGCAACTGGGCGTGACCTCGGTCGAATTGCTGCCAGTACACGCCTTCGTAGACGACCAACGCCTGGTCGAAGCTGGCCTGCGCAACTACTGGGGCTACAACACCATCGGCTTTTTTGCGCCCGACCTGCGCTACAGCCAGACCGGCTCCATCAATGAGTTCAAGGCCATGGTCAAGGCCATGCATGCCGCCGGGCTGGAGGTCATCCTCGACGTGGTCTACAACCACACGGCAGAAGGCAACCAGCTCGGGCCAACCCTGAGCTTCAAGGGCATCGATAACAGCACCTATTACCGCCTGAGCCCCGAAGACCCGCGGTACTACGTCGATTACACCGGCACGGGCAACACGCTCAACAGCCATCACCCGGTGGTGCTACGCCTGATCATGGACAGCCTGCGTTACTGGGTCACGCAGATGCACATCGATGGCTTCCGCTTCGACCTGGCGACCACGCTGGGACGCGGCGCGGCCGACTTCGATCACCACACCAGCTTCTTCGCGACCCTGATGCAGGACCCAGTGCTCTCACGCGTCAAGCTCATCGCCGAACCCTGGGACCTGGGCGATAACGGCTACCAAGTCGGCGGCTTCCCACCCGGCTGGGTGGAGTGGAATGGCCGTTACCGCGATGCCGTGCGGGATTTCTGGCGCGGGCAGGAACACACCGTGGCAGAGTTGTCACGGCGCATGTGCGGCTCCAACGACCTGTACGAGCACCAAAGCCGCTGCCCCACCGACAGCGTCAACCTGATCACCGTGCACGATGGCTTTTCGCTGCGTGACCTGGTCAGCTACAACGACAAGCACAACGACGCCAATGGCGAAGACAACCGCGATGGCGAGAGCCACAACCGCAGCTGGAACTGCGGCGTCGAGGGAGAAACCGATGACGAAGCAGTCAACGCCCTGCGTGCACGCCAGCAACGCAATCTGCTGACGACCTTGTTCCTCTCGCAAGGCACGCCTTTGCTGCTGGGCGGCGACGAGATCGGGCGCACCCAAGGTGGCAACAACAATGGCTATTGCCAGGACAGCGAGATCAGCTGGTTCGACTGGTCTCTGAACCCTGATCAGGAAAAGCTGCTGGCCTATGTGCGCCGCCTGATCGCCTTCCGCAAGGCCCAGCCAGGACTTCGCCGCACCGACTTCCTGGATGGGCACCATGACGAGGATGGCCACCGCGATGTCACCTGGTTCGATGACCAAGCCCGCGAGATGACGCAGAAAGCCTGGGAAGAGCCGGAGGCCCGCACCGTGGCCGCCATGTTCTGCGGCCGCCACACGGGCGAGTACGACGAGCACGGCCACCGCGCCAATGCCGAGACCCTGCTGCTGCTGATCAACGGACACCATGAGGACGTCGACTTCCTGTTGCCCTCGCATTACGATCAGAAGAAATGGACGGCTCGCTTCGACACCAGCCATGACGATGGCGAGCCCGATCACGCCAAGCGCCAATGGCGCGCCGGTCAACACTACCCGTTGGGCGCACGCTCCATGGTGGTCTTCACGCAGGCACCGGGATGAGCACCGCCATGCGTTCGGCCTACCGTCACTTCGGAGCACAGTTACGCAGAGAAGGCGGGGTCGACTTCCGCCTGTGGGCACCCAAAGCCAGGCAGGTGGCCTTGAAGCTGGCATCTGAAGCGACTGAGGGCGAGACACGGGTTCTGCCCGCCCACGAAGACCCGGATGCGCCAGGTTTCCATGTCCTGACCGTGCGTGAAGCAGGCGCCGGTACGCGCTACTGTTGGCAGATCGACGGCGAGCTCGATGTGCCAGATCCAGCCTCGCGCAGCAACCCCGATGGGGTGCACGGCTTCAGCGAAGTCATGGCGCCCGACCACTTCGATTGGCAGCACACCGCCTGGCGTGGCCGCCCCTGGCATGAGACCGTTTTCTACGAAATTCACATCGGTGCCTTCACACCAGAAGGCAGCTACGCTGCCGCTCAAGCGCGCCTGCCCGAGCTGGCTGCTTTGGGCATCACCGCGGTGCAGCTCATGCCTTTGGCCAGCTACCCCGGCCGCTTCGGCTGGGGCTATGACGGCGTGTTGCCCTTTGCGCCACAAGCCACCCACGGCAGCCCGGACGACCTCAAGCGCTTCATCGATGCAGCCCATGGCCTGGGCCTGATGGTGATGCTGGACGTGGTCTACAACCACTTCGGGCCCGAAGGCAACCATCTGCACCGGTATGCGCCAGCGTTCTTCTCGCCCACCCATCACACGGCCTGGGGCGCGGGCATCAACTTCGACGGTGACGACAGCCACATCGTCCGAGACTTCTTCGTCGAGAACGCCCTGTACTGGCTGGATGAATTTCGCTTTGATGGCCTGCGCTTCGATGCCGTGCACACCATGCTGGACAACAGCACGACCGACATCATGCAGACGGTGTCGACACAGGTGCGCATCAACTTCCCGGATCGCTTCATCCACCTGGTGCAGGAGAACGACAGCAATGATCCCAGCCAACTGGGAGCGCCTGGCACGGTGGGCAAGTTTGAAGGCCAGTGGAATGGCGATTTCCATCACCCGGTGCATGTATTGCTCACTGACGAGCCCCATGGCTACTACGGCGACTATGTGCAAGATACCCTGGGCCAGTTGGCCACCAGCTTGACCCATGGCTTTGTATGGCAAGGCCATCCGGGCGCGCCAAGCGAAGCTCGCCAACGGTCACCAGAGGCGCAATCACTGGCCACCATGGTCAACTTCCTGCAGACCCACGACCAGGTGGGTAACCGCGCCATGGGCGAGCGCCTGTCCCAACTGGTGAGCGAGCCAGCCTTGCACCTGGTCAGCGCCATGCATTTGCTCAACCCGGCCATCCCGCTGCTGTTCATGGGCGAAGAGTTTGGCGCCACCACGCCGTTTTTGTACTTCAGCGATTGGCGCGGTGATCTGCGCACGGCCGTCACAGAGGGCCGTCGCCAGGAGTTTGCCGGATTCCCGCAGTTCGCCGACCCAGCTCTGCGTGCCCGCATCCCCGATCCTTGCGAGCCGTCCACCTTTTTACACAGCAAGCTCGATTGGGACGAGGCCGCCTCCACCTTGGGCCAGCGCTGGCGCCAGCACCACACCGAGTTGCTCAAACTGCGCCATCAGTGGATCACGCCCAACCTGCCCCGGCTTCGAACCGGTGAGCACTGGGCAGAGCGCCTGGGCACGAAGGCGCTGCATGTGCGCTGGGCTTTCGAGGGCCACTTGGCCTTGCACATGGTCGTCAACCTCAGCGACCATGTGCTGACCAGGATCAACCCCACCTCACTGCCCACCGCAGGGCAACCATTTTTCTCGGCAGGCGCGTGGTCGGTGGACCGCCTGGGCCCCTGGTCCGGCTGCTGGTGGACGGAACACGTCCGGCACGACTGATTGAACTCATCAAAGCTCACACCATGGACATGCGCACCCCATCGAGCCTGGAAGCCTTGTGCGCCCACGTCGGCCTGGCCACGCATTACGATGACTTCTGGGGGCGCCCTCAAGAAGTACCTTCGGCCAGTCTGGTCAGGTTGCTCCGGGCCATGGGATTGGATGCCCATGACGAGGCCTCGGCCCATGACACCTTGAGCCAACTGGTCGCGGATCATCATGATGCAGTCCTGCCTGGGGTGGTGGTATTGCGTCAAGGCCGGCACCACGGCCTCAACGCCAAGCTGCCAACGCAGACACCAGGTTCAGCGCCAGAATCCCGCCTGACCTGGTCCCTCGAGAGCGACGAGGGCGAACGGGTCGATGGCCTGATCCTGGCCGACAACGCCGATTCATCCTCGTGCCGCATCGACCTGCCGGATAAGCTGGCGCCCGGCTACTACACGCTCACCCTTTGGCCCGCACCGCATGCGGCCAGTGAGTTGGCCCGCACCCGCCTGATCGTCTGCCCGCCGGCCTGCTACCAGCCGCGTGCACTCAAGCAGGGCGAACGGATCTGGGGGCCCAGCATCCAGCTCTACGCCTTGAAATCCCAGGACAACTGGGGCATCGGTGATTTCTCCGACCTCAAGCGCCTGCTCGACACCATGGCCGCACAAGGCGCGTCCTTCGTCGGGCTCAACCCGCTCCACGCCTTGTTCCCGCACGAGCCCGAGCGCGCCAGCCCGTACAGCCCGTCCAACCGCGACGGTGTCAACGTGCTGTACATCGACGTCGCGGCCACGGTCGACTTCTCTGAATGCCAATTCGCGCAGGAACTCGTCAGCTGCGGGGCCTTTCAGCAAAAGCTGCAAGGTTTGCGTGAGGCCGAGTTCGTCGACTACCAGGGCGTGGCCAGTGCCAAGTTCGAGGTGCTGGAGATGCTGTTCAAGCACTTCCACGTTCGTCACCTCAGCGCCGACACCGTCCGCGCTCAGACCTTCCGCGCCTTCCAACACGACCGCGGCCCGGCCTTGCGTCACCAGGCTTTGTTCGAGGCCTTGCAGTCGCACTTCCATGCGCAGGATTCGTCCATCTGGGGCTGGTCGCTCTGGCCACAGGCCTACCAGGATCCCGAAAGCCCAGCCGTGGCCGCGTTCGCCCGCGAGCACCTGGCCCGCGTCGAATTCTTTGAATACCTGCAATGGCAGGCCGAGTTGCAATTGCAGGCCGCTTGTGCCCGCGCGCAAGCGCTCGGCATGGCCATCGGTCTCTACCGCGATCTGGCCGTGGGCGTCAACGAAGG
>CANBUA010000222.1 GCA_947372535.1 Burkholderiales bacterium | reverse complement strand
ACGGCATCAAAGCCGGAGCGGGCCATCAGGGGCATCATGTCCACCAGCACTTCGCCAGTCGCGCGGATCTCGCCACCAAAGCGATAGCGGGCGCGCAGGATGTGGGCCTGGCTGTAAGCGCGGCCGTCCACCCACTTGGGGAACTGCAGCACGACCAGGGAGAGCTTGGCCACATCGGCTTCTAGCACTTCGATGTCGGTGTCGTTAGGCAGGATCACACCAACAGGCTTGTAATCCGCCGAGCCTTGTGCAGGCCACTGCTCGCGAACGGCATGCCACTGGCCCAGCGTCAGCAGGCTGTAGCTCTTGATGGGCGGGTGAGACATGGGGCCGTCTTCGCCGCCCACGGTGTGCCACTGGTCGTGATGGGTATCGATGAATTTCATGGTGTTCTTTCTCCGTGCATCACGCCTGATCAGGCTGCCTTGGCCGTGGAACGGCGAACGGCGTTGGCCGCGGCCTTGAACGGGTCGATGCCAATGCGCTTGACGGTGTCGACGAACTTCTCGTTCGCCGCACGCTGGCCCTTGTAGGTCTCGATCACGGCTTCAATCACGTCGGTCACTTCATCAGCCGCAAACGACGGGCCGATCACCTTTCCGGCCACGCTGGTGGGGGCGTGGTCCGAGCCATCGGAGCCGCCCAGGGTGACTTGGTACCACTCGCTGCCATCCTTGTCCACGCCCAGGATGCCGATGTGGCCCGTGTGGTGGTGGCCGCAGGAGTTGATGCAACCAGAGATGTGCAGGTCGATGTCGCCGATGTCGTAGAGCTCGTCCAGATCCTGATAACGCTCGATCAGGTCATTGGCGATGGGGATGGAGCGGGCGTTGGCCAGGGCGCAGAAGTCACCACCAGGGCAGGCGATCATGTCGCTGAGCAGGCCCAGGTTGGCCGAAGCCAGCGTTGCAGCCTTGGCGGCTTGCCACAGAGCAAACAGCTGGTCTTCGCGCACGAAAGGCAGCAGCACGTTCTGGTCGTGGGTCACGCGCAGTTCGCCGCAGCTGAACTGGTCGGCCATGTCGGCGATGGCGTCCATCTGGGCGTCGGTCACGTCGCCGGGCGCCTGGCCCACGCGCTTGACCGACAGGTGCACATTCTTATAGCCCTGGACCTTGTGGCCCTTCACATTGCGTTCCAGCCACTTGCAGAACTGAGTCTTGTCGGCGTCGGACGCGTCAGCAGGCAGACCATTGCCAGCCGGCGAGTAGGCCTTCACCGACTCGGGGAAGCCGAAGCCCACGTTCACGCGGTCGAACTCGGCCTGCGGGATGATGTGTGCCGCACCGTCCACGTCACGCGTCAGGATGTTGCTGAATTCCTGGTTGACCTGGTCGAAGAACTTCTGGCCTTCAGCCTTGACCAGGATCTTGATCCGGGCCTTGTACATGTTGTCGCGGCGGCCGTAGCGGTTGTACACGCGCACGATGGCCTCGATGTACACCAGGATCTGTTGCCAGGGCACAAACGCGTTGATGACCGTGCCTGTGATGGGCGTGCGGCCCATCCCACCGCCCACGATCACTGTGAAGCCCACTTCACCCGCGTCGTTCTTCAACAGCTGCAGGCCGATGTCATGCCAGTAAATCAGCGCGCGGTCTTCCCTGGCGCCGCTCACGGCAATCTTGAACTTGCGTGGCAGGAAGGCGAACTCGGGGTGCAGTGTCGACCACTGTCGCAGCACTTCGCAGTAGGGGCGGGCGTCGATCAGTTCGTCGTCGGCCACGCCCACCATGGCGTCGGAAGTGATGTTGCGGATGCAATTGCCCGAAGTCTGGATGCCGTGCATGTTCACTTCGGCCAGCAGCTCCATCACGTCGGCCGCCTTCGTGAGCGGGATCCAGTTGTACTGGACGTTCTGGCGCGTGGTGAAGTGGGCGTAGCCGCGGTCGAAATCGCGTGCGATGCGGGCCAGCTGGCGCAGCTGTGCGCTGGACATCTCGCCATAAGGCACTGCAACGCGCAGCATCGGCGCATGGCGCTGAACGTACCAACCATTCTGCAATCGCAGAGGGCGGAACTCTTCGTCGCCCAGCTTGCCAGCCAGGTTGCGCTCCAGCTGGTCGCGGAACTGCGCCGCACGCTGGCGGACAAATTGTTTGTCGAATTCGGTGTACTGGTACATGGCGAGTCTCCCGTGGCCGGGCGGTTCTTCAATTCAATGGCCGGTCAAACCAGCTTGAGCACTTTGTTGGCAGCCAACAGCAAGCAGGCGCACAGCGCAAAACGTGTGATTGTCTCAGGCAAACGCTTGGTGAGCTTGGCCCCCAGCCAGATGCCGGGCAGCGAGCCGATCAGCAATTCCAGCAGAAGTTCCCATTCCACATTGCCCAAAGAGGCATGGCCAATGCCGGCCACGATGGTCAGCGGCACGGCGTGCGCGATGTCGGAACCGATCAGGCGTTTCATGTCCAGACGCGGATACAGCAGCAGGATCATGGTCACACCCAAAGCGCCAGCGCCCACCGAACTCAAGGACACCAGCACGCCCAGGATCGCCCCGCACAGGATGGTCAGGGCGGGCCGGTTCTCTCGGGTGATCCAGCGCTCCAGCCACACGCCCACCTTGAACCACAAGGGCCTCAGGGCCACCGTCACCGAGGTCAGGACCAGGGCGATGCCCAGGGCGTAGGCCAGGGTGTTCTGGCCGCTCTTGCTGATCCCGGCCAGGTGCATGTAGACCATGGTGAGGATCGAGGCCGGAATGCTGCCCGTCAGCAGTTTCTTCGTGATGTGATAGTCGACATGGCCTTCCCGATGGTGGGCCACCGAGCCCGACACCTTGGTCATGCCGGCAAACCACAGGTCGGTGCCAATGGCCACAGCCTTGTCCAGGTGAAACACCGTGATCAACAAAGGGGTCATCAGCGAGCCGCCGCCCACGCCGGTCAGGCCCACGATCGAGCCTACGCCCGCACCCGCGGCCACGGCAGTCCAGTCAAAATGCATTGCGTCAGTCCAGTTTGTCCTCTCAGGTACAAAGGCACCGGTCTGGTGAACCACCTGGAGGAGGGGCGACTTTAAGAAAGTTCTATATATATGAGAACAACATTTTATTCATCAAGTTATTTCCATGGGTTATATGGAGTTCGCGCGGCCATGGCGACTGCGGCGTTATTGCTGTTGGTGGCTTGTGCTTCACCGGGCGGTGGGCCCGTCGCCACGGCGCCTCCGCCACCGCTGGCGCCGCCCATGGTTCAGCCGCCTCCCAGGCCCGTGCAAGCGCCCAAGCCGCCCCGCATCGGCCTGGCCCTGGGTGGTGGCGCTGCCCGCGGTTTTGCCCACATTGGTGTCTTGCAGGTGCTGGAAGAGCAGGGCATCAAGCCGGATGTGATCGTGGGCACTTCGGCCGGCAGCGTCGTGGCCACTTTGTATGCGTCGGGCAAGACGCCCGCCGAACTGGTGGCGCTGGCCATGAACCTGGACGAATCCAGCTTGAAGGACTGGGTCTTCCCCGGGCGCTCCTTGATGAAGGGCGAGGCCCTGGCCAAGCTGATCCGCACCAACACGGGCGGCAAGAGCATCGAAGCCATGCACCCGGCGCTGGGCATCGTGGCGGCTGACCTGCAATCCGGCCAGTCCATCCTGTTCCGCAAGGGGGATCCGGCCCAGGCCGTGCGGGCCTCCAGCTCGGTACCCGGCGTGTTCGAGCCGGTCACCATCAACGGCCATGAATACATCGACGGCGGCGCGGTGTCGCCTGTGCCGGTGCGCTATGCCCGTCAGATGGGCGCCGACCTGGTCATTGCCGTGGACATCTCCGCCATCCCGGAGGGGCAACCCACCAAGGGCATGGTCGACATCCTCATGCAGACCTTCAACATCATGGGCCACAGCATCAGCCAGTTTGAAATGCTGGAAGCGGATGTGGTGATGCGGCCGAAGCTGGAAGGCATTGGCAGCGCCGATTTCGCCAGCCGCCGGCTGTCCTTGCTGGCGGGGCGAGAGGCGGCCCTGACCGTGCTGGCTCAGCTGAAGGAGAAGATCGCCGCCCGGACCCGTTGATCGGGCGACCCCGTCAAGCGGTGATCAGCGGGGCGTGCCAAAGGGCGCGCCTGCCAGCTTGTCACCGGCCTTGATGCCGTGTCGCTTGAACCAGCCCGTGTTCATTTCCAGCACGAAACGCACCGGGCGGGTCGAACAATGCGAATCCAGGGTCTGCGCCTTCATCTCGTCCACATTGACCACGGTGCCGTCATCGGCGACGAAAGCCACCGCCAGGGGGATGAGCGTGTTCTTCATCCAGAAGCACTGCTGCCCGGCGCGCTCGAACGCGAAGATCATGCCTTCGTTGGCGCCCATGCTGGTGCGGTACATCAGGCCGATCTCATGCTCGCGGGGCGTCTGGGCCACTTCCGCCTTGATGTTCAGGATCCCGGCGCCGAGCGTCACGGTCTGCAGGTGTTGCGGGCCGTCCTGCGCTGACACGGGCATGATCCCGCCCAGGCCCAAACCCAGCAGGGCCACCGAGGTTTGCCACACAATGCGCGCCATCGCCTTCATCGCCTTGATCCTTGTCAGTTTTGCTTGAGCGGCCTTGACCTACATTGCCTCGGGGTCTCGGCCGACCTGTCCATGCGCGGCACTGTAGCAGTCCTGTGCTGTCCCAGCGGCCGCTTTCGCCCCGCCCAACTGTTTGAACGTCTGCCTTGTCGACCCCTTCCAATGTCATCCTGCCCGGTCAGGCGTCCATGCCGGCGCTGCCACCGCTGAATCCGTCTCAGATCGCCGGCCTGGATGACCCTGAATTGCTGCGGCAGTGTGTGCTGGAAGCGCCACTGGGCAGCAGCTTGCGCCGGATCGGTCTGGGCCTGTCGGGCATGTATTGCGCCGCCTGCGCCATCACCATCGAAGACGCCCTTCAAAAGGTGCCGGGAGTCAGCGAGGTCCAGGTGCAAGCGGCCACCCAGCGTGCCCGCATCCTGCTGGATCCGGCGCGCGTGAGGCTCTCCGATCTGGTCGATGCCATCCATGCCGTGGGCTACAAGGCATGGCCGGATGCGGCCGCCCGCGCGGGCCATGAACGGCTGCGCGAACGGCGCCGCCTGCTGTGGCGCCTGTCCGTGGCCGGGCTGTGCATGATGCAGGTGATGATGATCACCACGCCTCAGTACGTGGCGGCCAAGGGAGAGATCCCTCCTGACCTCTGGAAACTGATGAACTGGGCCTGCTGGGTGCTGAGCATGCCGGTGATGCTGTTTTCCTGCGGCGATTTCTTCAAGGGCGCCTGGCGCGCCGCCCGTCATGGCCGAGTGGCCATGGACACCCCCGTGGCCCTGGGCATCCTGGCCACCTTCATCGTCAGCACCGGCGCCACCTTCGGTGATCCGCGCTGGTTCGGACACGAGGCCTACTTTGACTCGCTGACCATGTTCGTCACCTTTTTGCTGGCTGGCCGCTGGCTGGAGTCGCGCGCGCGTGAGCAGGTCACCCAATCGCTGGAGTCATTGTGTGTGCGCTTGCCAGAAGCCGTGGAGCGGGCGGTGGCCAATGCCCAGGGTCATCGGCCTGAACCTGCAGACATGGGGGCCTGGCTGGCCGATGCGCTCACCGAATCCATCCCCTTGTCCAGCATGCAGCCGGGCGATCACGTCCGCGTGGCCGTGGGGCAGGCCTTTCCTGCCGATGGCCTGCTCGTGCGTGGTCACACCGAGGTGGATGAGTCCCTGCTCACCGGTGAAAGCCGGGCGGTGCCGCGACGAGAGGGCCAAACCATCGTGGCTGGCAGCATGAACCTGGGCGCACCCGTCTGGATGAGCGTCGAGCGCCTGGGCCTGGACACCCGTTACCAGCAGATCGTGGCGCTGGTGCAGCAGGCCATGACGGAAAAGCCAGGCTGGATGCGCCATGCCGACCGCTTTGCCGCGCCCTTCTTGTGGGGCGTGTTGGCCCTGGCGGTGCTCGGCGCCCTGGCATGGCAGTGGATCGACCCCTCGCGCTCGGTGTGGGTGGCGGTGTCCGTGCTGGTGGTCACCTGCCCTTGCGCCTTGTCGCTGGCGGCCCCTTCGGCCTTGCTGGCCGCGGCAGGCGCCATGGCCAAGCAAGGCGTGTTGGTGCGTCATCTGGACGCCCTGGAAGTGCTGGCCCACGTCAAGCAGTTCTACTTCGACAAAACCGGCACGCTGACCGAGAGCACGCTGACGATCACCGCGGCATGGCAAAACGGCCAGCGATTTTCCGCCGATGCAGGACAGCGGCTCCATTGGCCTGAAGCCATCCGGCACAACTGGCAACTGGCCGCCTCGTTGGCTGCCGCGTCTCAGCACCCTTTGAGTCAATCGCTCGTGGCGGCTGTGCAGGCCTGGGCGGCTGAGCCCGTCGCTGGCGCAGCCTCAACGGCCACCGTCTGGCGGCCCAGTGCCCTGCGGTCGGTCACGGAGAGGGCAGGGCGGGGCGTCGAGGGCACCGATGAACATGGCCGCATCTGGCGTCTGGGCTCTCGGGAATGGGCCTTGGGCGATGAAGCCGACCTGCCGGCCGATCTGGCCTGGACCACTGGCGACGCCGCGTCCCAGTCGCGCGTCTGGTTGATGGCGCGCTCTGCCCATCCAGAAGGGACTTTGATCCCGCACACCGTGATGGCCCTGGTGTTCGACGAGCGCTTCCGAGCGGACACTCCCTTGGCGCTGGCTGGCCTCCACCACCTGGGCATTGCGTCGTCGGTGCTGTCGGGTGACCAGGCCGACCGCGTCCACGCCGCCGTGGCCGCGCTGCAGGCCCATGCGCCAGTTGGGGTGGCCGCCGCCCACGCCACGCCCGAGGTCAAGCTGGCCACGCTTGCTGCAGCCCAGTCTTCCGGACAGTGCATTGCCGTGGTGGGCGATGGGATCAATGACGCGCCCGTTCTGGCCCAGGCAGATGTGTCCATTGCCCTGGACCAGGGGGCTGCGCTCGCCCAGTCCCAGGCCGACCTGCTGGTGTTGGGTGGTCGCCTCTGCGGTTTGCCCATGGCCGTTCAGACGGCTCGCCGGGCCATGCGCATCGTCCGCCAGAACCTGATCTGGGCAGCGTTTTACAACCTCGCTTGCATTCCCCTGGCGCTGAGCGGCCACCTCCCACCTTGGGCCGCCGGACTGGGCATGGCGGGCAGTTCCTTGGCTGTCGTGCTGAATTCCCTTCGTGTCGCGCAAAAGAACATCAGCGTGACTTGATCTGGATTCAAAAACCAATCGGGCGCTCGTTTACACTCCGCCCCGCCTGCCCTTTGGCGGCAAATCACCAATGGAAATCCTCTACGTGCTCATTCCGGTGAGCGTTTTGCTCGTGCTGGCGATCCTGGCTGTGTTGGGGTGGTCCATCCACTCCGGACAGTTCGAGGACATCGAACAGGAGGGGCTTCGCATCCTCCACCCAGAGGGCGAAAAAGACGAGGTCACCGTTGAGCCACGTCAAGAGTAGCTAGTGGTTTGCCCTCACAATTCGGGCTGTCTAACAGGAGAAAAAGAGATGGCATCCACCCACTCGGCCACGTACAACGATACGGTTGTCCGGGCTTTTGCTGTTGCTGCCGTGGTGTACGGCGTCGTCGGCATGGCCGTCGGCGTCCTCATCGCATCGCAACTGGCCTGGCCCGAACTCAATTTCGGGATCCCATGGCTGACCTACGGTCGGCTGCGCCCACTGCACACCAATGCGGTGATTTTTGCGTTCGGGGGTTGTACCCTGTTCGCAACGTCCTATCACGTGGTGCAACGCACCTGCCAGACCCGTCTGTTCGCAGGCCCGCTGGCGATGTTCACGCTGATAGGCTGGAACCTGGTGATCCTGTTGGCGGTCATCTCCTTGCCTCTGGGTTACACCACAGGCAAGGAATACGCCGAGCTGGAATGGCCGATCGACATCCTGATCACCCTGGTCTGGGTGGCCTACGCCGTCGTGTTCTTTGGCACCGTCGGTACCCGCAAGATCCGCCACATCTATGTGGCGAACTGGTTCTTCGGGTCCTTCATCATCGCGGTGGCACTGCTGCACGTGGTCAACAGCGCCGAAATCCCGGTGTTTTCCGCTGGCATCCTGCACCCCAAGTCCTACTCGGCTTATGCCGGTGTCCAGGACGCGATGATCCAGTGGTGGTATGGCCACAATGCGGTGGGCTTCTTCCTGACCGCTGCCTTCCTGGGCATGATGTACTACTACATCCCCAAGCAGGCCGGCATGCCCGTGTACTCGTATCGCCTGTCGATCGTGCACTTCTGGGCCCTGATCTTCACCTACATGTGGGCCGGTCCTCACCACCTGCACTACACCGCGCTGCCTGACTGGACGCAATCGGTGGGCAT
>CANBUA010000221.1 GCA_947372535.1 Burkholderiales bacterium | reverse complement strand
AGGTTGACGTCCGACTCGCTGATGCCACCGACGGCGGCATGAACGATCTGCACCTTGATCTCGTCGGTCGAGAGCTTGAGCAGCGACTGAGCCAGGGCTTCTTGCGAACCTTGCACGTCGGCCTTGATGATCAGGCCCAGGGTCTGGGTTGCGCCAGCGCCCATTTCGCCGAAGATGTTCTCCAGCTTGGCGGCCTGTTGCTTGGCCAGCTTGACGTTGCGGTACTTGCCTTGGCGGAAGGTGGCGATTTCACGCGCACGACGCTCGTCGGACAGCACCATGAACTCGTCACCTGCGGCGGGCACTTCAGCCAAACCTTGGATTTCGACCGGGATAGACGGGCCAGCCTCGTTCGTGGCTTTGCCGTTTTCGTCCAACATGGCACGAACACGACCGTAGCTGGCACCGGCCAGGACCACGTCACCACGCTTGAGGGTGCCAGACTGAACCAGCACGGTGGCCACGGGGCCGCGGCCCTTGTCCAGCTTGGCTTCGATCACCAGGCCCTTGGCCATGGAGGTCGTGGGCGCCTTCAGTTCCAGCACTTCGGCTTGCAAGAGCACTTGCTCCAGCAGGTCGTCGATGCCGATACCGGTCTTGGCCGACACGGGCACGAAAGGCGAGGAGCCGCCGTACTCTTCAGGCACGACTTCCTCGGCGACCAGTTCCTGCTTGACGCGGTCCAGGTTGACGCCGGGCTTGTCGATCTTGTTGATCGCCACGACCACGGGCACACCGGCTGCCTTGGCATGGTGGATGGCTTCCTTGGTCTGGGGCATCACGCCGTCGTCCGCCGCCACCACCAGAATGACGATGTCGGTGGCCTTGGCACCGCGAGCACGCATGGCCGTGAAGGCCTCGTGGCCTGGGGTGTCCAGGAAGGTGATCATGCCGCGAGGCGTGTTCACGTGATACGCGCCGATGTGCTGCGTGATGCCGCCGGCTTCACCGGAGGCCACACGCGTGGTGCGGATGTAGTCCAGCAGCGAGGTCTTGCCGTGGTCGACGTGACCCATGACGGTGACCACTGGTGCGCGAGGCACGGCCTCGGCGTTTTGTTCGCCGTGTTCTTCCTCGAGGAAGGCATCCGGATCGTCCAGCTTGGCCGCCATGGCCGTGTGGCCCATTTCTTCGACCACGATCATGGCCGTTTCCTGGTCCAGCTGCTGGTTGATGGTGACCATCTGACCCAGCTTCATCATCTGTTTGATGACTTCGGAGGCCTTGACCGACATCTTGTGCGCCAGATCGGACACGGAGATGGTTTCGGGCACATGCACTTCGATGATTTGCGGCTCGGTCGGCGCCACGAAGGTGGATTGGCTGTCGCCACCACGATCGCCACGGCGTCCGCCACGGCTGCCGCCAGGGGCTTTCCAGCCACCACGGTTGGCACCCGAATCCGTGCGACCACCCTTGGGCGGTGCGCCACGCTTCTTGTCATCGGCCGCCCAGCTGGAGGACAGCTTCTCGGACTTGACCGACTTTTTGTCGCCAGGCTTGGCCGCTGCACCAGCACCGGCCGCAGGGGCGCCAGGCGCACCCTTGGGCTTGTGGATGGTGCCCTTGATGGCTTCAGGGGCCGGCTTGGGTGGCTCGGGCTTCTTGGCTGTCAGCACCTTCTTGGGCGCCGACATCATGGCGCGGATGGCCGCTGCCTCGTCTTCGGCGGCCTTGCGGCGGCGGGCCAGGTCACCCAGGCGCTTTTGTTCTTCGGCTTCGATGTCAGCAGCGCGGACCACACGCACAGCGGGCGGTGCAGCCACGGCTGGTGCGGCAGGCTCAGCAACCGGAGCGGCTGGCACGGGCGCAGCAGCGGCGGCAGTCACCGCAGCAGGAGCTTCGACCACGGCCGCAGCAGCAGGCGCGGCCGGTTCGGCGCGGGCTTGTTTGGAGGCACGGGCAGCGGAGTTCAAGGCCGAGGCTTCAGCTTGGGCCACGGCCTGGGCGGCGGCACGGCGGGCAGCGGCTTCGACCTTCACGGTCGCATCAGCGGCAGCCTTGCTTTCGCCAGTGGCCACTGGCGCAGGGGCTTCAGCCGCAGGTGCAGCAGCCAGTGCGGCCAAACGAGCCTGCTCTTCACGCTCGCGGGCGGCGGCGGCGGCTTCACGCTCGGCACGCTCTTTTTCGTCACGCAGGCGGCGCTGTTCGGCCAGCTCAGCCTCTTGGCGGGCCAACTCTTCAGCTTGCGAGCGAGCTTCCTCCTCGCGGCGTTGCAGGTCGGCATCGTCTGCCGCGGCCTGTTCGGCCGACACACCTTCTTCACCGGCTTCGTCACGCTTGACGAACACACGCTTCTTCTTGACTTCAACCTGGATGGTGCGGGCCTTGCCCGATGCATCGGCCTGCTTGATTTCGGTGGTCGACTTGCGCGTCAGGGTGATCTTTTTGCGGTCCGAGCCGGCAGAGCCGTGCGAGGAGCGCAGGTGATCGAGCAGACGCTCTTTGTCAGCCTCCGTGAGCACGTCCTCTGGGGCGCCCTTGGCGACGCCTGCAGAATGGAGCTGCTCCAGCAGTGTCGCAGCCGGGCGATTGAGCTCCGCGGCGAATTGTGCGACGGTGGTCACGGCCATGTGTTGATCCTTGAGATGTGCTTAGCGAGTGTGAAGTCGAGTGTGTCGAGGCGAAGTGAAGCTGCTCAGACGAACCAGTGTTCGCGGGCTTTCAGAATGAGCGTCTTGGCTTTGTCCTCGTCGATGGCGGTCAGTTCGATCAGTTCGTCGACCGCCAGATCGGCCAGGTCGTCGCGGGTGTGAATGCCACCCTCGGCCAACTTGGCGATCAGTTCAGGCGTCAGACCTTCGACGTCCTTGAGGTTGACCGACAGGGATTCGACTTCCTCTTCCTTGGCGATTTCCATGGTCAGCAACGCATCCTTGGCACGGGTGCGCAACTCGTTGACCGTGTCTTCGTCAAACGATTCGATTTCCAGCATTTCCTGCAGCGGCACGTAGGCCACTTCTTCCAGGCTGGTAAAACCTTCGGCGATCAGGATGTCGGCCACTTCTTCGTCCACGTCCAGCTTCTCGACAAAGAGCTTGCGGGTCGAATCAGTTTCAACGGCTTGTTTTTCGGCCGATTCCTGCGACGTCATGATGTTGATGCGCCAGCCGGTCAGGTCCGAGGCCAGGCGCACGTTCTGCCCGCCACGGCCAATGGCGATGGCGAGGTTTTCCTCATCCACGACCACGTCCATGCCGTGCTGTTCTTCGTCCACGAAGATCGATTGCACATTGGCCGGGGCCAAAGCGCCGATCACGAACTGGGCAGGGTCTTCCGACCACAGCACGATGTCCACGCGCTCGCCGGCCAGTTCGTTGGTCACGGCGGTGACGCGCGAACCACGAACACCCACGCAGGTGCCGATGGGGTCCACACGCTTGTCGTGCGAAATCACGGCGATCTTGGCGCGGGAGCCCGAATCACGGGCGCAGCTCTTGATGTCCAGCAGGCCCTGCTCGATCTCGGGCACTTCCTGGCGGAACAGCTCAATCATGAAATCAGGGGCGCTGCGCGACAGCATGATCTGCGGGCCACGGGCTGCCGTGTCGATGCCGCTGATGTAGGCACGGACGCGGTCGCCGGTGCGCAGGTTTTCCTTGGGGATCATCTCGCCGCGCTTGAGGCGGCCTTCAACCCGGCCCGACTCGACGATGATGTCGCCCTTGTCCAGGCGCTTGACGGTGCCCACAAAAACCTTGTCGCCACGGGCGAGGAAGTCGTTGAGCAACTGCTCGCGCTCAGCATCACGGATTTTTTGCAGAATGACTTGCTTGGCCGCTTGCGCGCCAATGCGGCCGATGGGCACGGACTCGACCGATTCCTCGATGTAGTCGTCCACCTCGATGTCGGCGATTTGCTCTTCGGCTTCGAAATGCAGGATCTCGGCATCAGGCAATTGCAGGCCGGCCTCGTTGGGCACCACGTGCCAGCGACGGAAGGTCTCGTACTCACCCGTATCGCGGTTGATGGACACACGAATGTCCACCTCGCCGGTGTAGAGCTTTTTGGTGGCAGAGGCCAGAGCGGACTCGACTGCACCGAACACCACATCACGCTCGACGCTCTTTTCGCGCGAGATGGCATCCACCAACATCAACAGTTCACGGTTCATTTGTTTTGATCTCCGAGTTCCTGTGCCTCATCGACGGCATCATCGTTGCCCGCCGGGGTTGCCGCCCGACGGCCGCGCCCTTTGAAATCCACCACGGGCACCACACGGGCCTCGCGGACTTCATCGAGCGTGAATCCCAGCGCCTGCTCCACGGCGTTCTTGCCTTCACCCACCTTGAAGATGAGTTGCCAGCCCGGCTCTGCGCCGTCCTGACCCGGCACCGCTTCGAGCAGACCTTTGTATTTCTTGCGCCCCTGGAAAGGGACCTTGAGCGTGATCTCGACATCCGCACCGACAAACCGAGCGAAATGCTCCGGCGTTTTTAGCGGACGGTCAAGACCGGGCGATGACACTTCCAGGCGCGCATATTCGGCATTGGCCACTTCCAGCGCGTACTGCAACTGGCGGGTGACTTTTTCGCAGTCTTCCACGGTGACGTATTCACCGACCTGATCGTAGGGTTGTCCAGGCATCCGGTCGATGTACACGCGCAAAAGGCCCTGGGGGCTGCGTTCGCAGTCCACCAACTCGTAACCCAATCCAGTCACGGTCGTTTCAACAGCCTTCAACCAGTTCATCAAATGCGTCGACCTTTTCTAAGCCAGCGGTGCCATGCCCGGGGCGTACCTGTTTGCGAATGAACGCATCCAGAAACGACAATGCAAAAAAAATGGGCTGGATTCCTCCGCCCATCACGAGACGTGCCGAACATCCGCACCAGCCAATTGAACCAGCAATCGGTTGATGCGCTATCGAGCCAAACCGGGATTTTACCCTGAGGAATGCGCCGCAGCAAGAGTCATGTGTCAAATTCTGTTGAACGAGGCCTGCTCGTGCCAGAATCCAAGGCTGTTTGAGCACCTCAATGGAGACCACATGGGCTTTCTCGCTGGCAAGCGCCTTCTGATCACCGGACTCTTGTCCAACCGTTCCATCGCGTATGGCATTGCCAAGGCCTGCAAGCGCGAAGGGGCAGAACTGGCGTTCAGCTATGTGGGAGAGCGCTTCAAGGAGCGCATCACCGACTTCGCCAAGGAGTTCGAGACGGCGCTGATCTTCGATTGCGACGTCGCCAGCGACGAGCAGATCAGCGCGATGTTCGCGGACCTGGCCAAAACGTGGCCAAAATTCGACGGTTTTGTCCATTCGATCGGTTTTGCCCCCCGCGATGCCATCGCCGGCGACTTCATCGAGGGGTTCACGCGGGAAGGTTTCCGCATCGCCCACGACATCTCCAGCTACAGCTTCCCGGCCATGGCCAAGGCCGCGCTGCCTTACTTGAATGACAAGGCCGCCCTGTTGACCCTGACCTACCTGGGGTCCGAGCGAATCGTGCCGGCCTACAACACCATGGGCTTGGCCAAGGCTTCGTTGGAGGCCAGCGTGCGCTACACCGCTGCCAGCCTGGGCCCCAAGGGCATCCGCGTCAACGGCATTTCAGCCGGGCCGATCAAGACGCTGGCCGCCTCGGGCATCAAGGGCTTTGGCAAGATCCTGGACGTGGTCGAGCAAAACGCGCCCCTGCGCCGCAATGTGACCGTCGACGACGTGGGCAATGTGGCGGCCTTCATGCTGTCAGACCTGGCCGCTGGCGTCACGGCGGAGATCACTTATGTCGATGGCGGATTCAGCCATGTCATGGGCGGGCTCTCGGAGATGGCTTGAGCTTGACACAGCGGCAGACTTCTGTCCGGCGTGGTACGCTCGGAGGATCGACCGCTGGCCTGTGATCTCAAGCATGACAGGACAAGGCAGGGGCTTGTTGAGACGCGAATGCCGCGCAAAGCCCCAGGCGCACGCCGCCAGACCTCCCACCAGGAGTGTTTCGGCCAGAGGCGCCGCCTGATCCCCGTCGAGGCGACCCAAGCCAACGCGTTTGACCCGGCACGCCCTGAGGCGGTCGGGTGTTTTCAATGGATTGAACTGGAGACTGGCCATGGCCAAAGAAGAACTGATTGAAATGCAAGGCGTCGTGCAGGAAGTGCTGCCTGACTCGCGTTTTCGCGTCACCCTGGACAATGGCCACCAACTGGTCGCCTACACCTCGGGCAAAATGCGCAAGCACCACATCCGCATCCTCGCTGGCGACAAAGTGTCCCTGGAGCTCTCGCCTTACGACCTGAGCAAAGGCCGGATCACCTTCCGTCACATCGAGACCCGCGGTCCTTCGAACTACGTCCGTCGCACGCACTGATCTGCTCATGGCTGTGCGCCATGACGCGCACTCACCATGTCGCTCATCCCTGCCGCCCCTGATGCGCTGATCCACAGCGCCTTCTACCAGTTTGTCCTGCTCGATGACCCCGATCGGGTGGTCGATGTGCTGCGGGAGCTGGTGGCACCGCTGACTGGCAGTGTCCTGGTCGCCGAAGAAGGCATCAATGGCGTACTGGCAGGCACGGCCGCCACCTTGGGCGCGTTTGAGCATGCGCTGCAAAGCGACCCTCGTCTCCATGGCGCTTTTGACGGCATTACCTTCAAGCACAGCGCCTGCCGCACCAAGCCCTTCTGGAAGGTCCGGGTTCACCGCAAGGCTGAGATCGTCGCCTTGGGGCTGCCCGGCGTGACAGGCGCCCTGCCCGGCTCAGACACGGGCCTTGACGCCCCCGCCATCACTGATCGGCACACCCATGTCGATCCACAGCAGTGGCGCGAGTTGATCGCCCGCGATGACGTCGTGGTGATCGATAACCGCAATAGCTTCGAATACCGGCTCGGCCGCTTCAAGACGGCCATCGACCCGCACGTGGACAACTTCCGCGATTTTCCTGGCTATGTGCAGGCCCATGCGCCGCAATGGAAGGCCGAAGGCAAGCGGGTGGCCATGTACTGCACGGGCGGCATCCGCTGCGAAAAAACCAGCGTCTGGATGCAGCAAGATCTGGGGCTGGAGGTTTTCCAGCTCGACGGCGGCATCCTCAACTATTTCCAGACCATGCCGGACGCCGATCAGGACTGGTTGGGCGAATGCTTCGTCTTCGACAACCGCATCGCCCTGGACACCCACTTGCAGGAAACCGACACCACTGCTGAGCAGGTCTATAACGACGATCCGGACGAGCAATGGCGCCTGGTGCGTGCGCGGCGTCTGGATTCGGCGGGCTGAAGGCGCCAGATGACGCACGTGCGTGACGGGGTGAGCCCCAGTTGCGTGGCCCTGCCCTCCTCGGGCCCCTGGACCTTGGTCGTCGATTTCCTGACGCAACGCCTGCCCGTGCTCAGCAGGGTCGAGTGGCAGCAGCGCATGGTCGAAGGCCAGGTGGTCGATTCGCGAGGCGTGGCCGTGGCACCGGATTCACCGTTTCGCCCCAACAGCAAGCTGTATTACTGGCGCAGCCTGCCCCTTGAGCAGCCCATTCCCTGGCATGCCCGCGTGCTGTTCCAGGACGATCTGATCGTGGTCGCGGACAAGCCGCCCTTTTTGCCGGTGATTCCGTCGGGCCGCTATGTGCAGGAAACCTTGCTGGTCAGGCTGCGACGCCAGTTGGGCATCGACACCTTGAGCCCGGCCCATCGCATCGACATGGACACGGCCGGGCTGGTGCTGTTTTGCGTGCAACCACGCTGGCGGGACGCCTATCAGGCAATGTTCCGCGAACGGGTGGTCGACAAATGCTACGAGGCCATCGCGCCTTGGCGCGCTGATTTGACGCTACCGGTGACGCGCGCCAGCCGCCTCGAAGAAAGCGCGCACTTCATGGTGATGCACGAGGTTCAGGGCGAGCCCAATGCCCAGACCGGGATCGAATTGATCGAGACGCAGGGTGATTTGGGCCGCTATCGTTTGCACCCGATCACGGGGCAGAAGCACCAGTTGCGCGTGCACATGAACGCGCTGGGCATCCCCATCGTCAATGACCGCATCTACCCCAGCCTGGTGCCAGAGCTGCCGCTGGATGCGCCACGCGATTTCAGTGCGCCGCTCAAGTTGCTGGCGCAATCGCTGGCGTTTGTCGATCCGGTCTCAGGCCAGCCCAGGCAGTTCACCAGCGAGCAAACGCTGGACTGGTGATTTCATCGCGGGACACGGGGCCTGGCCGATCAAGGACCAAAACGTTTGGCCATGGCCTCGCCCAGCCGCACCGGCAAGGCCTCGCACCACGACTCGGCAAAGCGCAAAGGCCCACGTGGGAAGAGCATCACCACGGTCGAGCCCAACATGAAGCGGCCCATTTCATCGCCTTTTTTCAGGTCGATGGCCTGGCCGCTGTAGTCCCACTCACGCACCTTGCCCGGGCGCGG
>CANBUA010000220.1 GCA_947372535.1 Burkholderiales bacterium | reverse complement strand
GAAACGGTGGGCACGGCAGAGCAAGGCGATGCCGTGCTGTCCAGCACCAGCTATGACCTGGTCATCATCGACATCGGCCTGCCCCGCATGAACGGCTTGGAGCTGGTGCGCCGATTGCGCGCGCGGGGCCAGACCTTGCCGGTGATGATGCTCACCGCGCGCGATGGCCTTGACGACCGCGTGCAGGGCCTCAATGGTGGAGCAGACGACTACATGGTCAAGCCCTTTTTGCTGCCCGAGCTGATTGCCCGCGTCCACGCCTTGATTCGGCGCAGCCACTCCGCCGCAAGCTCGGTGATCCAATTGGGGCCGCTCAGGCTGGACTTGGGTCTGCATGAGGCCAAGTTGGCTGATGCCCCCATGGACCTGACAGGCCGCGAGTTCAGCGTCTTGGCCCAGATGCTGCTGGGCGCGCCCAACGTGGTCAACAAGGCCAAACTGGTGGACAGCCTCAGCCTCTGGGACCGCGAAGTGACCGCCAACGCCGTCGAGATCTACGTGTCGCGACTGCGGGGCAAGCTGGCCGGATCGGGGGTCGGCATCCTCACGGTGCGCGGCATCGGGTATCGACTCGGCCTGACCAAGGACTTGTCAGCATGAGCGCATCGGCGAGCCCCCCCACGCTGCGCAAGCGCCTGCTGCGCAGTTTGCTGTTGCCACTGCTCGTGCTGGCCGCCTTGGGCATCATGGTCGATTATTTCCAGGCCCGCGGCCTGGCGGATGACTCCTACGACCAAGTGCTGGCCAGCACGGCGGCAGGCCTGGCATCTCGCCTGGAGCTTGAGCGTGACGGCGACCTCAGTCAACATTTCCCGCCCACGGGTGAATCACTGAGCTTGTTCGAAGGCAGCGATGCCTTGCTCTATGCCGTCTTCGATGGCCAAGGCCGCATCGTGGCCGGACAGGCCGCCCTGAAAGTGATGGCCGGTAGCCCCAGGCCCATGGCCCGGCCCTACTTCCACAACGAGGTGTTCACCGGCGTGCCTCTGCGGGTCGTGACCTACGCATATGCCGGCCCAGAAGGTCGCGGCACCATCGTCGTGGCCGAACCCCTGCGCAAGCGCCAGCTGGCCACGCAGCACTTGATGAAGTCGACGGCCTGGATCAACCTGGCCATGGTCCTGGTCACCCTGACCGTGGTCTATTTCGGTGTGCGCCATGCCTTGCGGCCACTGGAGACCTTGAGCGAGCAATTCGCGCAGCGCGATGCCCGGGACCTCACCCCTGTCTCGTTGCATCAGGTCCTCGGTGAAATCCAGCCATTGACGGTCGCCGTCAACCAGTTGATGGGGCATTTGCGCGAGTCGGCCTTGTCTCAACAAGCGTTCCTGTCCAACACGGCCCACCAACTGCGCACGCCATTGGCTGGCCTGCAGACTCAACTGGAACTGCTGTGCGAAGGCTTGCCCCCTGACGCGCGTCAACGGGCCACACCGCTGCTGTCGGCCACCCAGCGGCTGGGGCACCTCACCCATCAGATGCTGGCGCTCGCGCGGGCGGCACCGCAGGCTCAGGTGATGCAGGCCACCCAGGCAGTCGATCTGTGTCAATTGCTGGAAGACGTGGCATCGGTCTGTCTGGACAGCGCTTTGGCGCGCCAAATCGACCTGGGGTTCGAGCCTGAGCCCGCCCAGGTGACAGGCTCGCCCTGGATGCTTCGCGAACTGCTGATCAACCTGGTGGACAACGCCATCGCCTACACCCCAGAAGGGGGCCAGGTGACGGTGTCTTGCGGCAGGACCGCCGACCTTGCGCCTTACCTGCAAGTCCAGGACACGGGCATCGGCATCCCCGCCGACGAGCGGGAGAAGGTCTTCGAACGGTTTTACAGAGCCTCTGGCCATCATCGCCCGGGCAGTGGCTTGGGTCTGGCCATCGTTCGGGAAATCGCTGATCGCCATGACGCGCACATCGTCTTGGACAGCGGCACCAGTGGACAAGGCACCTGCATTCGGGTCAGCTTCCCCCACTAGGCCGTGCGTCAGCGGCGATGCGCGCTGAAAGCAACCCACTGTCAGCAAACTGACAGCTTGGGCCCTCTATCGTTCGGCCCTCATCCTCAACAAAGCAGGTGCCGGACATGTCCGTCAGCACAGATCGCGTTTCGCCACCAGCAGCCCGCCAGCCATGGCCCGTCATGGCGCTCCACTGGCTCACGGTGTTGGTACTGGTGGCGCTCGTGAGCGCCATCTGGTCACGTGAGTTGCTGGACGACAAGGTGTGGCGCACCGCCCTGCTCAACGTGCACCGGCACTTGGGCCTGCTGATCTGGCTGCTGCTGGCGGCCCGGCTGCTGACCCGGTGGCGGCTGCCCAGGGTGGACGCGTCCGGTCCGATGCCATGGCCCCTGCGCATGGCCGCCACGCTGTCTCACTGGACCATGTACGGGCTGCTGTTGGCCCTGCCCTTAGCGGGTTGGGCACTGACCAATGCCCATGGCCGGCCGGTGCAGGTGCTGGGCTTGTTCACCTTGCCCACCCTGTTGGATGCCGACCCCGATCTGGCAGACCTCTGGGAGGGCCGGCATGTGCTGCTGGCCTGGACCTTGGGCGCGCTGATTGGCGTGCATGTCGCCGCAGCCCTTTGGCACCACTTCATTCGACGCGATGGCTTGCTGCGCTCGATCCTGCCAGCCCGACGTTGATCACCCAATTGTCTTTCCACCACCTACTTCTACTCAAAAGGCCATTTCGATGATCCATGCTTTTCGGCACCTGACGCGCCACGCCATGTCCCTGGGATGGGGCTTGCCGGCCCTCATGATCGTGTTGAGCCCATCCGCCCAAGCCGTGCCCAGTTATGCCCGGCAAACAGGGATGACCTGTGCGGCTTGCCACGTCGGCGCCTATGGTCCGCAACTCACCCCAGCGGGGATCAAATTCAAAATCGGCGGCTACACCGACACCGACGGCCAGAGCGGCAAGGTGCCACTGTCGGCCATGCTGGTGGCCTCCTACACGCACACCAAGGCAGACGTCAACCCGCCGGCTGAACACTTCAACGCCAACGACAACCTGAAGATGGACGAGGCCTCCATCTTCCTGGCCGGCCGCATGACGGACCACATCGGCACCTTCGTGCAAGTGACGCACAGCGGCATCGACCGCAGCAATGCCTTGGACCAGATGGACGTCCGACTGGCCACCACCACCGAGATCGCTGGCAAGGAAACCATCGTCGGACTGACGCTCAACAACAACCCCGGCGTTCAGGACCCTTTCAACACCATGCCGGTCTGGCGCTTTCCCTTCGTCAGTTCCGAAGCAGGCTTTGGCACGGGCGATGCCGCCCCCATGATCGACGGCGGCGTCGAACAACGCGTGCTGGGCGCCTCGGCCTACACCCTTTGGGACAAGAACTTCTACGCCGAGCTGGGCACTTACCGCTCGCTGTCGCCGAGCTTTCAGAGCCGATTGGGTGAAGGTCATGACGACACCCAACGCCTGGGCGGCAATGCCTATTGGCGACTTGCCTATTTCAAGGACCTCAAAAGTTCGTCCTTCTCAGCCGGCGTGTTTGGCTTCAAGGGCCGTGTCCAGGCCGACATCACCACCACCGATCCGCGCGACAAATTCAACGACGTGGGCGTGGATGGCAGCTATCAGTTCCTGGGCACCCGAGAGCACACGGCCACCCTCAGCGGCAGCTACATCCAGGAGCACCGAACCGAAGGCGCCACGGGCGACCGCAGCTCGCTGCGCACCACCCGCGTCAATGCGTCGTACCACTACCTGCAGACCTATGGCGCCAGCCTGGGCCTGTTCTCGACCCGCGGCTCCGACCCGACCGTGACCAACACGGGCAGCTTGGTGCAAGCGGACTGGACGCCTTGGGGCAAGGACGATGCCGTGGCACCGCAGCCTTTCAGCCTGGCCAATGTCCGACTCGGCGCTCAGTACTGGATGTACAACAAGTTTGATGGCACCAGCGTGAACGCCAGCGACAAGAACACGCTCTACCTGTTTGCCTGGACCTCATTTTGAACACGCGACACCACCCCCTGTGGGCCAGCCTGGCCGCCTTGGCGCTGGGCTTGGCACTGTCCCCCGCACACGCCAACGGCGACATCAAACGTGGCGCCGCCGTCTTCGCCACGCAGTGTTCGGAATGCCACAGCATCCGGGAAGGCCAGGACCGCAAGGGGCCTTCCTTGTTCGCGGTGCTGGGCCGCAAGGCAGCGCAGAACAGTCGTTTCGCCTACTCGGACGCCATGAAACAAAGCGGCATCATCTGGACCCCGGATCGATTGGCGGCCTACATCACCAATCCCCGGAAAGTCGTCCCCGCGGGCAAGATGAAATTCGATGGCCTGGACGATGCAGCTGAACTGGCCGATCTGCTGGCGTACCTCAACAGCATGGGACCTCACTGAGTCAAGGCCAGGGCCCCAACCACGTTTTCATGGGGTGGACATTAGGGCCCGCATGTCCGAATATGCGAGACCCATCAAAACACAGGCGCGGCGCCAGCACCGCCGAATCCACCCCATGCCCACCGTCACCTCCCTGATCCGAATGGCCCTGGCCGGCGCCAGCCTGTTGTCGTCCGCCACAGCCACCTGGGCGCTGGACCCCAGTTGCCAGCTTCAATACCCCATCGTGCTTTCGCACATGTGGTCTGCCTCGCCCATATGCAGCGTGCCCGACCGGACCGGTGCCAAGAGTTGCGAGGTCAACCAGGACTACGCCAAGTACTGCGTGAACAAGAGCACCGGTGCCGATGGCAACCCCAAGTGCCTCGAATGGCGCGTGCCCGATGACGAGGCCGACATTCCTCCCCGCGACTACAACGTCAACGACCCCTCTCTGGTCCGTGACATGCGCAGCTACCACCGCTACTTCAGCAAGGCGATCATCACGCGCCTGACCGACACCTGCGGCAACAAGGTCTACATCGCCGACAAGCCGCCTTTCACGTCCTACGCCATCCGCGCGCGGGTGCTGCGCAGCACCGTGCTGCAAGCGCTGCGCGAAACCGGCGCGGCCAAGGTCAACCTGATCGGCATGTCGCAAGGGGTCCAGGACGCTCGCTACATGACGGCCGTGCTGCCCTTGGACATGGCCGATCCCACGGGCCCGCGCATGAACTCCAAGGTGGCCTCGCTGGTCAGCCTGGTCGGCGAGGACGGCGGCACCGAATCGGCCGCCATCACCCTGGCCGCGCTGGTGGCCACCACGGGCGGCAACTGGGCCAAATACCCACCCAGCGTGGTCGCCGAGCTGGACCGCGACTTCATCGTGGGCACCTGGAAAAAACTGGGTGCCCCCATGGATGTGCCCGGCCAGCTGGTCGAAGATTGCAAGGCGCCGGTCGAATGCGACATGAGCACGCCACTGCTGCGCTTCAAATGGCTGCTGCGCTCCTCGGTGGATTTGAGCCCGGCCTTCATGCGCCCCTCGCTGATCGACGAGGTGGCCAAGCCCGTGCTGGGCTGGAACTCGATGCGGCAGTTTGCCTATCAGAGCGACAACAGCTGGAGCGTCAGCGTGCCGCCCTCGCTGGAGGCCAACAATGGCGTGCGCTACATGTCTTACGGCGCCGTGCTGCGTCGCCCGCAACCGGGCTGGGAACACCCCGAGACCTTCTACGCGGTCTCGCTGCTGGCCCTGGAGAACGACAGCCACGTGAGCCTCAAGCGCCAGCAATTCCTCAACAAGGCGCCCAATTTTGAAAACCTCAAGGTGATGCGTGGCGCGCCTTTCACCACGGGCTACCACCACACCTTCTTCTCGGGCCGCAACGACCCCATGTATGAATCGACCAAGCCCTCGGAGCGCGAGCCAGCGCCCTACGGTGGGAGTTCGGCCGATTTCTTCCAACAACTGGCCAGGGACATGCAGGCGCGCGGCCTCTGAACAGCACCAGGGCGTCTCTTGACCTTGAAAAGGCACCTTGCGAGGTGCCTTTTTCATGGGCAGGTAAATCCCGATCGCAAATGTGTTGTTTGCACATTTATAATCGCGGCAATCGCCCACACACCCATGAACGACGCCGCGTTGGACCCCGCCCAGAATGACCTGACCGATGCCCTGATGGGTTCGGTCAAGGCCGTGCTGTTGCCGCTGGCCCGACTCGCCGTGGCCAAGGGCCTGCCCCATGCGTCCGTCGAAGAGGCCATGCGCCAGGCATTCGTGCTGGCCGCCACCCAGGCCATCCAGGAGGCCCAACCGGGCATCCTGCCGCACCGCATGGTCAGCCGCATCAGCACCATCACCGGCATCAACCGGCGCGAAGTCACCCGCCTGACCCAATCGAGCGCCCAGCCACCTGCCCAACGGCCGTCCGTGGCCTCGGAGGTGTTCACGCGCTGGTTGAGCGACCGCCGCTATCGGCACCGCAATGGCCGCTACAAGGCCCTGCCCCGCCAGGGCGAGGCGCCCAGTTTCGAATCGTTGGCGCATTCCGTCACACGCGATGTGCACCCGCGCAGCATCCTGGACGAGTTGTGCCGCTTGGCCCTGGTCAGCGTGGACGAGGCGCAGGACACTGTGCACATCGCCCGCGAAGCCTTCGTGCCGAAGGACGACACGGCGCGCATGCTCGATTTCGTCAGCGCCAACGTGGGCGACCACCTCCAAGCCGCCGTCAGCAATGTGCTGACCGAAGGCGAGACCCCTCATTTCGAGCAGGCCTTGTGGGCCGACGAACTGCCCCTGTCCTCGATCGCCAAGGTCAAAGCATTGACCCGCGGTCAGTGGCAGCAGATGCTCCAGTCCCTGACCCCCGCATTGGAAGAACTCGTGGCGGCCGGCCAAGCCAGCCCGAGCGACGAGGCACGCCAGCGTCTTCGCATCGGGCTGTACAGCTATTGCGAGCCCATGCCTGCCGATCAACAGTAAAAAAGAGCACCCTGTCATGTCCACCCCTGCCCACCACCGCAACGCCGATGCGCCGCCATCCCCGGTGCAGCCGCATCGCACGGCCATCCGATTCGTCCTGGCCGCGTGGATCCTGGCCGGCATGACCTCCTGCGGCGGCAGCGACAGCACCGTGAGCAGCAGTGGCAACCTCAGCGGCAGTGGCGTTGGCAGCGGCGGCACGGGCTCCTACACCGTGGGCAGCATCACCGGCTTTGGCTCCATCATCGTCAATGGCGTGCGCTACAGCTACAGCAGCGATGTCGTCAGCTCGCTTGATGGCGACACGCCCGGCACCTTCCAGTTGGGCATGGTGGTCGAGGTCGAAGGCCTGGCCACCAGCACGGACGGCTCTGGCACCACCGCCCAGGCCACGGCCCAGCGCATCCGCGTGGGCAGCGAACTGCTGGGACCGGTGGGCACGGTCAACGCGGCCAACGGCAGCTTCACGGTGCTGGGGCAAACCGTGCAGACCAGCGTGGACACCTTCTACGACAGCAGCAACAGCGCGCGGCTGGCCGGCCTCGGTGGCACGGCTTGCCCGTACGTCAAGGTCTATGGCTTCTTGCATGCGGCCGAGCAGGACCACGGCTACAACGCCACCCGGGTTGAGTGCCTGAGCACGGCACCGCGAACCTACCGCATCCGCGGCGTCGTGGGCCGCACCAGCCTGGGCAGCGTCGAGATCGGCGGCACCACCTTCGCCTTGGCGCGTGGTGTGCTGCCGGCGTCGCAGGGCAAGACCGTTCGGGCCGAGGTCAATGCCTCGCCCACCAGCCCAACGTGGACGGTGGTGCGCCTGAGCAGCGACCAACGCCTCACGCCATCAACCGCTGAAGCTCGCATTGAAGGCCTGGTCTCCGGCCAGGCTCCGGAGGATGGCCCGGACAACACCCTGGTGATCAATGGTGTGCCGGTCCAGGTCAGCGACAGCACCGTGTTCAAGGGCGTGAACCGCAATGGCCTGAGCAACGGCCTGGGCGTGTCCGTCACCGGCCCGGTGGTCAATGGCACCCTGATGGCCTCGCGGATCGAGTCCGAAGGCGCTTTTGGCTCGCCTGATTTCGGCGGCGGACGACCTGGCATGCGCGCCATTGAACTGCACGGCACGGGCACCGATGTACGCTCGCTGGACACCGTGGCCGGCAGCTTCCTGTTCAAGGGGGTGCGTGTGAACTACACGGCCGATGTGATCCAGGGCGGCACAACAGCCAGCCTGGGCACCGCGACCACCTTGACCATCAAGGGCGTGCGCGCACCCAATGGGGTGGGCATCGTGGCCACAGCCATCACGGTCGGGGAGCCGTGAGGTGAGGCGCCGTCAGGCCCTGGCGCACAACACGCCCTACCCGCACCTGCTCGCGCCACTGGACCTGGGTCACACCCAGCTCCGCAACCGCGTGCTGATGGGCTCCATGCACACCGGCCTGGAAGACTCGCGTGACCTCAGCCGCCTGGCGCGCTATTTCGCAGAGCGTGCGCAAGGCGGTGTCGGCCTGAT
>CANBUA010000219.1 GCA_947372535.1 Burkholderiales bacterium | reverse complement strand
GACAGCAAGGCGGCCATGGTGCGCTTTCTGAACCTGATCGCCGGCGAGCCCGAGATCGCACGCGTGCCCATCATGATCGACTCGTCCAAGTGGGACGTGATCGAGGCGGGCCTGCGCTGCGTGCAGGGCAAGGGCATCGTCAACTCGATCTCGATGAAGGAAGGCGAGGCCGAGTTCAAGCGCCAGGCCACCCTGGTCAAGCGCTATGGCGCGGCCGCCGTGGTCATGGCCTTCGACGAAAAAGGCCAGGCCGACACCTATGCGCGCAAGGTCGAGATCTGCGAGCGCGCCTACCGCATGCTGGTCGATGAGGTGGGCTTCCCGCCCGAGGACATCGTCTTCGACCCCAACATCTTCGCGATCGCTACCGGCATCGAGGAGCACGACAACTACGCGGTCGATTTCATCGAGGCCACGCGCTGGATCAAGCAGAACCTGCCGGGCGCCAAGGTCAGCGGCGGTGTCTCCAACGTGTCGTTCAGCTTCCGCGGCAACGACCCGATGCGCGAGGCCATCCACACCGTGTTCCTGTACCACGCCATCCAGGCGGGCATGGACATGGGCATCGTCAACGCGGGCATGGTGGGCGTGTACGACGTGCTCGACCCGGTGCTGCGCGAGCGCGTGGAAGACGTGGTGCTGAACCGCCAACCCGTCTACAAGGAAGGCGAGGCGCGGCTCACGCCCAGCGAGCGCCTGATCGAGATCGCCGACAGCGCCAAGGGCGCGGCCAAGGACGACAGCGCCAAGCTGGCCTGGCGCGGCACGCCCGAGGCGCCAGCCACGGTGGAGCATCGCCTCAGCCATGCCCTGGTCAACGGCATCACCGACTTCATCACGGTGGACACCGAAGAGGCCTGGCAAGGCATCCTGGCCAAGGGCGGCCGCCCGCTGCACGTGATCGAAGGCCCTTTGATGAGCGGCATGAACACGGTGGGCGACTTGTTCGGCGCGGGCAAGATGTTCCTGCCGCAGGTGGTGAAATCGGCCCGAGTGATGAAGCAAGCCGTGGCCCATTTGTTGCCCTACATCGAAGAGGAAAAGCGCCTGCTGATCGAAGGCGGCGGCGACGCCAAGGCCAAGGGCAAGATCGTGATCGCCACCGTCAAGGGCGATGTGCACGACATCGGCAAGAACATCGTCACCGTGGTTTTGCAGTGCAACAACTTCGAGGTCGTCAACATGGGCGTGATGGTGCCTTGTGCGGACATCCTGGCCAAGGCCAAGGAAGAAGGCGCCGACATCATCGGTCTGTCCGGCCTGATCACGCCCAGTCTGGAAGAGATGCAGTACGTGGCCGGTGAGATGGAGCGCGACGAGTACTTCCGCTCGCGCCAGACACCCTTGCTGATCGGTGGTGCCACCTGCTCGCGTGTGCACACGGCCGTGAAGATCGCGCCCAAGTTCACCGGCCCGGTGGTCTACGTGCCCGATGCCTCGCGCGCCGTGGGCGTGTGCTCCGAGTTGCTCAGCCCCGAGCGCCAGACCGACTACATCGCCGAGCTTCACCGCGACTACGAGAACGTCCGCCAGTTGCACGCCAACAAAAAGGCCACGCCCATGGTGACGCTGGCCCAGGCACGCGCCAACAAGGCGCAGATGGACTGGTCGGCCTACACCCCGGCCGTCCCCAAATTCCTGGGCCGCCGCGTGTTCAAAAACCAGGATTTGGCCGAACTCGTGCCTTACATCGACTGGGGACCCTTCTTTCAGACCTGGGATCTGGCCGGGCCTTACCCCGCCATCCTGGATGATGAAATCGTCGGTGAAGAAGCCCGCAAGGTCTTGGCCGATGCCCAGGCCTTGCTCAAGAAGATCGTCGATGGCCGCTGGCTGACCGCGCATGGCGTGATCGCGCTCTACCCGGCCAACACGGTCGAGGACGACGTGATCGAGATTTACCGCGATGAGAAACGCACCGACAAACTGATGCACTGGGCGCCCCTGCGCATGCAGACCGAGCGCCCCATCGTCGATGGCCCTGATGGCATCAAGGTCCGCCGGCCCAATCGCAGCCTGGCCGATTTCATCGCCCCCCGCGCAGACAACGGCGGCCAGAACGACTACATCGGGCTGTTCGCCGTGACGGCTGGCCTGAACATCGAGAAAAAAGAGGCCGAGTTCATGGCCCACCACGACGACTACTCCTCGATCATGCTCAAGGCCCTGGCCGATCGCCTGGCCGAGGCCTTTGCCGAATGCATGCACGAACGTGTGCGCAAGGAGTTCTGGGCTTACGCACCGCAGGAGCAACTCGACAACGTGGCGCTGATCAAGGAGCAGTACCGCGGCATCCGCCCGGCACCGGGCTACCCCGCCTGCCCCGATCACACCGTCAAGCGGGCGATGTTCGAGGTGCTGGATGCGCACGAGGTGCACATGCACCTGACGGAAAGCCTGGCCATGATGCCGGCCGCCAGCGTGAGCGGCTTTTACATGGCCCACCCCGATGCCGACTACTTCAACGTCGGCAAGATCGGCGGCGATCAGGTCGACGATTGGGCCCGCCGCGAAGGCATGAGCCTGGTCGATGCCGAACGGGCCTTGTCGCCCAATCTTTGACCGAGGCACGTTCAGCCACGATTCAAGGGGCGAAATGAGCCCCGGTTCATGCCCTTACGCACCGATGGGCCTTCCTTGAGCCACGCCGCCTGCCTGCCGATATCAAAGGCTTGCAGGCGCTGAAACCGACCGCGTGTCCCACGAGGACCCGGTGAGACAGCGTCCTTCTTCGCGACGGAATGGTCTCATGACGGGGAATCAGATGGCGACACGGCTAGGACAGCCCTTGGGGCATTGCACGGGCATGGTGGCGGGTTTGGCAGTGTCGCTGGCACTGAGTGCTTGCGGCGGCGGTGGCGGCGGCGCCAGTGCAGATGCCGGTGCAAGCAATGTGCCGGCCACCGGCGCTCAGGTGTCCTCCAGCGAACTGGCACAAGACACCAGCGCCCGACGCCTGCTGGCACAAAGCACTTTCGGCGCCAATGCCGAGGCCCTCAGCCTGGTCAAAACCATGGGCGATGAGGCCTGGATCGACCAGCAGCTCGACATGCCGATGATGTCGACGACACACCTCAGCCTGGTCGAAGCAGCATCTGCCGCACTGAACAATGACAAGCCGCGCGCGCCCGAATTGGTCGCCTCGTGGTGGACCCATGCGGTGCAGGATCCGGCCCAGGTCAGGGAGCGCTGGACCTATGCACTGTCACAGATCTTTGTGGTCTCCACGGTGGATGCGGGTTTGGGTGACAACAGCCGCCTGGTGGCCAGTTACCTGGACATGCTCAACGACAAGGGCCTGGGCACCTACCGCGCCTTGATCGAGGCGGTCGCGCTGCATCCGGCCATGGGGCACTACCTCTCGCACCTGGCCAACCGCAAGGAAGACCCAGTCAGCGGCCGTGTGCCAGACGAGAACTTCGCTCGTGAGTTGATGCAGCTGTTTTCCATTGGCCTGTATGAACTCAACGACGATGGCAGCCTCAAGCTCAGCCATGGCCAACCGGTGGAGACTTACGGCCCGGCCGACATCCAAGGCTTGGCCAAGGTGTTCACAGGCTGGAGCTACTACAACCCGCCCAGCACTTCGGCCCCATGGTGGAGCTGCTTCTGGTCAGCGCCCGGCTGCAAATACGCCAGCCAGGAAGTCATGCCGATGTCGGCCTATCCGGAAGCGCACGCCACCAGCGAGAAGCGCTTCCTGGGCGTGACCGTGCCCGCCCAAAGCACGGCCGATCCGCAGGCCAGCCTCAAGGCCGCGCTGGACCGCCTGGCCACGCACCCCAACACCGCGCCCTTCATCAGCCGCCAGTTGATCCAGCACCTGGTCACCAGCAACCCCAGCCCCGCCTATGTGGCCCGAATCAGCGCCGTGTTTCGCAGCAGCGGCGGCCAGCTCAAGGCCGTGGCCAAGGCCATTCTGCTGGATCCGGAGGCCCGCAGCCCGAGCACCCAGGGCATCGACATGAGCACCTACGGCAAGCTGCGCGAACCCGTGCTGCGGCTGGCGCAACTGCTGCGGGCCATGCCGCACCGCTCCAGCACCTACGCACGCCGCAGCGGCGTGCCCTTCTACCAGGCCACCAACACCGACGACCCGAGCAATGCCCTGGGTCAGACGCCAATGAATTCGCCCTCGGTGTTCAACTTTTTCCGACCGGGCTACCGCCCCGCTCAAAGCGAGCTGTCGACCCGGCAGATGGTCTCGCCCGAGATGCAGATCACCAGCGAGACCTCCGTGATCGGCTACGCCCGTTTCATGGCCGGCATCCTGGAGCGCGGCTGGGGCGCCACCCCAGCAGGCGAGCAACAGGCCGACATCCAGTTCGACCTCAGCTCGCTGGTCGCCCTGGACACCGGCAGCGCCCAGGCCGGCGCCGCCGCCTTGGTCGCCGAGGCCAGCCAGCGGCTGCTGGGCCATGCCCTGCCCGAGGCCATTCAGACCAAGGCCGTGGACACCGTGGCGAGCCTGCCCCGCACCAATGCCACCGCCCTGCGCCGCCGCGCCATCACGGCCTTGCTGCTCGTGCTGGTCTCGCCCGATTACACCGTTCAACAGTAACCGCCACCATGAGCAACACCATCAGCCGCCGCGCATTTTTACGCCAAGCCTCCAGCCTGATCGGCATGGGCGCCGCCGCCCCGCTGGGCCTGAACCTGGCCACCATGGGCCAGGCCGCCGCCCAAGGCAGCCACGACGACTACAAAGCCTTGGTGGGCATCTTCCTCACCGGAGGCAACGATGCCTACAACACCCTGCTGTCCACCGACCCGGACAGCTGGCAGCACTATGTCGACCACCGCGACCCGACCTCCCGGCAGATCGACGATGGCTCGACATCCATCGCCCTGCTGCCGGCAGGTGTCGCGGCTGACCTCAGTGCCGCCTTGACCACACCGGCGCGCCTGGGCGGCGTGCTACCCATCAGCCAGGCCAACCGCGGGCCACAGGCCGGCCGCAGTTTTGCCCTGCACCCGCTGCTGGCCGGTCTGCAAGGCATCCACCAACAGGGCCGCCTGGCCACGCTGGCCAATGTCGGGCCCTTGAACCGCCCCTTGACCAAGGCCGGGTACCTGGGCGATGCCCCGCGCCCGGCCAAGCTGTTCTCGCACAACGATCAGCAATCGACCTGGCAATCACTGGCCCCCGAAGGCGCCGATGCCGGTTGGGGCGGTCGCATGGGCGACTTGCTCATGTCGCAGAACGGCTCGGGCACGTATGCCCCCTTGATTCAGCGCTCGTTCACTTGCTTGTCGACAGGCCCGCAGTCCATCTGGCTGGCGGGCCAGCAGGTCAAGCCTTTCCGAACGGGCGTCGCCGGCGTCAACACCTTGTCGGACAACAGCAGTGTGCTGAGCAACAGCAGCGTCCAGCAAGCCCTCGGCAGCATCATGGCCGCCCAGACCACCGGCAATGTTTTCGCGGCCGAGCACCAGGCCACTGTACAGCGCGGCATCGCCGCAGGCGCCCTGATGAGCGGCGTACTGGCCGGGCTGGGCGGCGCCAACGGCGGCTCGACACCCTGGTCCACCGCCGGTGTCTTGAACCCGTGGGAAGACCCCTTGCTGTACTACACCAGCCCCACCGACCTGCAACCCCGCTTCAACCACTTGGCCTTGCAGCTCCAGATGGTGGCGCGCCTGATGGACGCCAATCGCCTGGGCAACCTGGGCGTCAAGCGCCAGGTGTTCATGGTGACACTGGACGGCTTCGACCTGCACGACTCACAGAACCGCCGGCACAGCGAGCTCATGGCGCAACTCGACCACGCGATGGCCTACTTCGACCACGTGCTGTCGCAGATGCCAGCTGGCGACATGCGCAACCAGGTCACCAGCTTCACGGCCTCGGAGTTTGGCCGCACCTTGACCAACAATGGCGATGGCACCGACCACGGCTGGGGCGCCCATCACTTCATCATGGGCGGCGCCGTGCAGGGGGGCCAGGTCTATGGCCACTACCCGCAATTGGCCACAGCCGATGCGCAAGGCGAGTTCGACAGCCCCGACCTGCTCGCCAACGGCGTGATGCTGCCCACCACCTCGGTGGACCAGTACGCCTACACGCTGGGCAAGTGGATGGGCGTGTCCGACAGCAACCTGCGCGACATCCTGCCCAACCTCACCCAGTTCGACGCCAGCACGCACGACCTGGGATTCATGGCCTGAGCCGCCACGTTCACTGCTTGCGCAGCAAGGCCCCCAGATATCGTCCCGTGTGACTGCCTTCGCAGGCGGCCAGGTCTTCCGGCGTGCCAGCCAGCAGCAACTGGCCACCCCCTGAGCCGCCTTCCGGGCCCATGTCGAGCAGCCAGTCGGCCGTCTTGATCACGTCCAAGTTGTGTTCGATCACGACGATGGTGTTGCCCGCATCGCGCAACTGGTGCAGCACCTTGAGCAGCAAGGCGATGTCGTGGAAGTGCAGGCCGGTGGTCGGCTCGTCCAGGATGTAGAGCGTGCGCCCCGTGTCGCGCTTGGACAGCTCCAAAGCCAGCTTGACGCGCTGCGCCTCACCACCGGACAGCGTGGTCGCGCTCTGGCCCAGGCGGATGTAGCCCAGACCCACGTCCATCAGCGTCTGCAACTTGCGCGCGATCGATGGCACGGCCGTGAAGAAGGCCAGCGCGTCTTCCACCGTCAGGTTCAGCACCTCGTGGATGTTCTTGCCCTTGTAGAGCACCTCCAGCGTCTCGCGGTTGTAGCGTTTGCTGGCGCAGACATCGCAAGGCACATAGACATCGGGCAGGAAGTGCATCTCCACCTTGAGCACGCCATCACCCTGGCAAGCCTCGCAGCGGCCACCGGCCACGTTGAAGGAAAAGCGCCCTGCCCCGTAGCCCCGCTCGCGAGCAGTCGGCACCTCGGCGAACAGTTCGCGGATGGGCGTGAACAAGCCGGTGTACGTGGCCGGGTTGCTGCGCGGCGTGCGGCCGATGGGTGATTGGTCGACATTGATGACCTTGTCGAACAGCTCCAGGCCTTCGATCTCGTCATGCGGCGCGGGCTCCAAGTGGCTTTGGTAGAGCTTGCGTGCCACCGACGCATACAACGTGTCGTTGACCAATGTGCTCTTGCCCGAGCCGGAGACACCCGTCACGCAGGTGAACAGACCCACCGGGATTTCGGCCGTCACGCCCTTGAGGTTGTGACCGCGCGCATTGACGATGCGCAGGCGGGGCGTGTCCTCGGTGATGGCACGGCGCGTGGCCGGCACCTCGATGCGCAGGTCGCGCGAGAGGTAGCGCCCCGTCAGGCTGTTGGGGTTGGCCGAGACCTCGGCCGGCGTGCCCTGGGCCAGCACCTGGCCACCATGCACGCCCGCGCCCGGGCCCATGTCCACCACGTGGTCAGCGGCCAGGATCATGTCCTCGTCATGCTCGACCACGATCACGCTGTTGCCCAAATCGCGCAGGTGGCGCAAGGTGCCGATGAGGCGGTCATTGTCGCGCTGGTGGAGGCCGATGCTGGGCTCGTCCAACACGTACATCACGCCCGTGAGCCCCGAGCCGATCTGCGAGGCCAGGCGGATGCGCTGCGATTCACCGCCCGAGAGCGTGTCGGCACTGCGGTCCAGGCTGAGGTAGTTCAGGCCCACGTCGTTGAGGAAGCGCAGGCGCGAGTGGATCTCCTGCACCACCTTGGCGGCGATCTCGGCCTTGGCGCCTTGCAGCTTGAGGCTGGCGAAATAGCTGAAGGCATCGGCCAGGTTGCTGTGGCCGATCTCGTAGATGGCGCGTTGGTCGCCAGTGACGGCATCGACCAGCTTGACGTGGCGGGCCTCGCGGCGCAGGCGCATGCCTTGGCAATCGGGGCAGGCGCGCGGCTGCTGGTAACGCCCCAGCTCTTCGCGCACGGCCGATGAATCGGTCTCCTTGAAGCGCCGCTCGAAGTTGGGGATGATGCCTTCGAAGGCATGCTCACGCTTGACCTTGCGGCGCTTGGCGCCCTTGGTCGCGCCATCGGCCTCGTACACGAACTCGATCTCCACCTCGCCCGAGCCATAGAGGATGACCTGACGGAACTCATCGGGCAACTCGTCGAAGGGCTGCTCGATGTCCACGCCGTAGTGCGCGCCCACGCTTTGCAGGAGCGAGTAGGTGTAAGGATTGCGGCGGTCCCAGCCCTTGACCGCGCCACTGCCCAGGCTCAAGGATGGAAAAGCCACCACGCGCAAGGGATCAAAAGCGATCACCTGGCCCAGGCCGTCGCAAGTCGGGCAGGCGCCCACCGGCGAGTTGAAGGAGAACAGGCGCGGCTCCAGTTCCGAGAGCGAATAGCTGCAGACCGGGCAGGCGAACTTGGCCGAAAACACATGCTCGTGGCCCGTGTCCATTTCCTGCACCAGGGCGCGGCCATCGGCCAA
>CANBUA010000218.1 GCA_947372535.1 Burkholderiales bacterium | reverse complement strand
GATTTCCGCCGCGCCGTCCAGGCCACGGCCGAGGAGACGGTGGCCTTTTCGTGGGTCGAATGGCCGGACAAGGCCACGCGCGACGCCGGCATGAAGCGGATGATGGAAGACCCGCGCATGGATCCGTCCACACCCGGCAACCCGCCCATGCCCTTTGACGGCAAACGCATGATCTTCGGCGGCTTCGAAGCGGTGGTCGAAGTGAAGGCTTGAGCGAAGGGGCTGCGGCCATCCTGGCGACATGCGGCGGGATCGGAATTCGTCAAGGGCATCGGCAAGTGCCCGTGCTACTTGACAAAGCGATAGCCGATGCCTGCCTCGGTCATGAGGTGCTTCGGCATGGAGGGCTCAACTTCTACCTTCTTGCGCAGATTGGCCATGTGCACCCGCACGTAATGCGTGTCATGCATGTGCCCTGGCCCCCATACGGCCTTGAGCAACTGCTGATGGGTGATGACGCGGTCCGGCTGACCTGACAAAAAGGTCAGCAGCTTGTACTCGATGGGTGTGAGGTGGATCACCTCATCTCCTCGGGTGACCAGGCGCTTGACCAGGTCAAGCTGTATGTCGCCAAAGCGCAGGGTGGATTCGCCGGCAGGCGTCTGGTGCAGGTGGCGTCTGAATTGGGCGCGCATGCGGGCCATCAGTTCGCCCGCGCCAAAGGGCTTGACCAGATAGTCATCAGCGCCCGCGTCCAAGGCCTCGACCTTGTCACGTTCAGTGCTCCTGGCAGACAGGACCACGATGGGCGCTGCAGACCAGTTGCGGATCTCACGTATCAAGTCCACCCCATCGCCATCCGGCAGACCCAGGTCCAGCAGGATCACGTCGGGGCGGCGTGTGCCCGCTTCGATGAGGCCACGCTTGACCCCGTCCGCTTCATAGACCTCGTGTCCCTCAGCCTCCAGCGTGAGCCGCACAAAGCGCCGGATGTCGCCCTCGTCTTCCACCACCAAGATCCGCGCGTGCACATCGCTCATGTCAGGCCCTTTCGTCGGCTTGCGGCAGGGCGTGGCTGCCGTCGTCAACTGGCGGCTGGCCCAACGGCAAGGTGATGGTGAAGCGGGCGCCACCGCCTTCGCGGTTGTCGCCCCGGATGGCACCACCATGGGCTTTGACGATGGCGCGGCAGATCGCCAGGCCCAGGCCAACGCCGGGCAAGGCGCTCTCTTTGTCGCCGCGTTCGAACTTCTCGAAGATGGCCTCTTCGCGGCCGGGCGGCAGGCCCGGGCCGTGATCGTCCATGGTGATGTCGACCTGCCCGCTGCGCGCGTGCGCAGCGATCTCGATGGAGGTGCCCTCAGGCGTGTACTTGGCGGCGTTCTCCAGCAGGTTCACCAGCACGCGCTCGATCAGCACCGAGTCGAGTTGCAGCAGGGGCAGGTGATCGGCCAGGTGCACCTGGATGCGCCGCCCTTTCAATGACTGCTCGCTGGCGGCCAGGGCGCTGCCCACCACCTCCTCGAGTGGCTGCCACTGGCGGTTGAGCTGCACGGCCCCGGCCTCCAGCCTGGCCATGTCCAGCAGGTTGTTAACCAGGGCACTCATGCGCAAGGCGGCGCGACGAATGGCCTGAGCAATGCCCTGTTGCGCGGTGGTGGGCGCCGGGCGGGTCATCTCCAACGTGTCGGCCAGCCCGACCAGCGAAGCCAGCGGCGTGCGCAGATCGTGCGAAATGGCCGAGAGCAGCGAGTTGCGCAAACGCTCCGATTCGATCTGCACCGTGCTGGCCTGCGCCACCTCGATGTAGTGGATGCGCTCCAGCGAGATCGCCAGCAAGGATGCGCAAGTGTCGAGCAGGCGGCGCTGTTCAGGGCCCAGTGTGCGCGCATCAGGCGTTTCGATGATGATCACGCCGCGCGTGCGCATGGTGGCCTTGAGTGGCAGGACCATGCAGGCGCTGGCGGGCAGGGTGTCGGTACCCTTGCCAGCGGCCGTGCTCTTGTCAAATGCCCATTGCGCGATGCCCATGTCGACGGCCGCGGTGCCACCCGCAATGGCCTGCAGGTGTCCACCATCGTCGGCCACGACCAGGGTGGCACGGGCGCCGAACTCGGCGGTCAGGAATCGCTGCCCAATCTCGGCCACCTGCTCGGTCAACAGCGCCAGGGCCAGGTCGCGGGACATGTCGTAGAGGCTGCGCACACGGTGCTCGCGTTGGGTGGCAGCCTCGGCCTGCACCTTCAGGCCCGCCGTCAGCTGCCCCACGACCAGCGCCACCAGCAGCATGACGACAAAGGTCACCAGATACTGCACATCGCTGACCGCGAACGAAAAGCGTGGAGGCACAAAGAAAAAATCGAACAGGCCCACGCCCAGAAAAGCCGCCACCACGCCCGGCCCGCGCCCGAAACGGAACCCTACGCCCACCACCACCAGCAAGAAGATCATGACGATGTTGGACAGCTCCAGCACCTTGACCAGGGGCGTCGACAAGAGTGCGGTGGCCACGCAGGCCAGCACCGCCGCTGCGTAGCCCTGCCAGGCCCAGGTCTGTTCGGGCGGCGTGTGATGTGGTGCCTGGGACTTGATGGCGCGGGACGCGGGCAGCGAGACCTGCAGCACATCCAGGTCGTCGGCCATCAGGCCGATGCGCACGGGCAAGGCCTTCTGCCATGGCCAGTGACGCTCCTGCCGCCCCATGACCAGGCGCGACAGATTGTGCTCGCGGGCATAACGCACCAGGGCCGCAGCCGCATCGGGCGCCGACAGGGTGGCGACCACGCCGCCCAGTTGCTCGGCCAGCTTGAGCACCTTCAACATGGGCTCACGCGAGCCCTCTGCGACATGCAGCACAGCGGATGTTTCGACATGGACGGCGTGCCAGGGCACATCCAGCTGGGCCGCCAGGCGGGCACAACTTCGCACCACCTTTTCGCCGCTGGCCCCCTGCCCGATGCAGGCCAGCAGCGCCTCGCGGTTGGGCCATACCGACTGGACCGAGGCGCGGCGCCGATAGGCCAGCACCTCGTCGTCCACACGGTCGGCGGTGCGCCGCAGGGCCAGCTCGCGCAGGGCCAGCAGATTGCCCTTGCGAAAGAAGCTGGTGGCGGCGCACTCGGCCTGTTCGGGCACATAGACCTTGCCGGCCTTCAGGCGAGCCAGCAGCTCGTCGGGCGGCAGGTCCACCACAACCACCTCGTCTGCCTCGTCGAACAGGCGGTCGGGCACCGTCTCCCACACCCTGATGCCGGTGATGCCGCTGACGATGTCGTTGAGGCTCTCCAGGTGCTGCACGTTCATGGTCGTCCAGACGTCGATGCCCGCACCGAGCAACTCTTCCACGTCCTGCCAACGCTTGGGGTGGCGTGAGCCGGGCGCGTTGCTGTGGGCCAGCTCGTCCAGCAGCAACAGGGCACCGTCATGACTGGTGCCATAGGCCAGCGCCGCCTCCAGGTCGAACTCCGACAGGACCTTGTCGCGGTAGGGTACCTGCTTGAGCGCCAGGCAAGGCAGCCCGGCCGCCATGGCCTGGGTGTCGGCGCGTCCGTGGGTCTCCAGCAAGCCGATGATCAAGGGCACACCCTGGCCCTGCGCCGTGCGGGCGGCAGCCAGCATCGCGCAGGTCTTGCCCACGCCAGCCGAGGCGCCAAAAAAGATCTTGAGCCGACCGCGGCGTGCGCGTGCTTCGTCGGCCTGCACGCGCTGCAGCAGGCGGTCCGGGTCGGGGCGCTGTCTGGCTGTGTTCATCACACGGGCTTGCCGGTGTCAGTGCGGCTTTTGCGCATCCAGCGCGATGTTCAGCGCAAGCACATTGACGCGTGCCTCGCCCAGAAAGCCCAGCCACATGCCGCTGGTGTGGGCATCCACCACGCGGCGAACGTCGGTCTCGGGCATGCCGGTGGCACGGGCGACACGCGGCACCTGGTAGTCGGCCGCTGCACGGCTGATGTCAGGGTCCAGCCCGCTGGCTGAAGCCGTCACCAGGTCAATGGGCACCAGGCGCGTGTTGCCGGGGTCTGCCGCACGCAGGGCCAGGACGCGCGCCTTGACCACATCGACCAGGGCCGGGTTGAGGGGCCCCAGGTTCGAGCCACCCGACGCTGCCGCGTTGTGGCTCATGGGGCCGGTGGCCGAGGGGCGGCTCCAGAAGTGCGCGGCATGGGCAAATGGCTGGCCGATGAGGCGAGAGCCCACGACCTTGCCCCCCTGTCGGATCAGGCTGCCGTTGGCCGCAGCTGGGGCGGTGAGTTGCAGTACGCCGGTGACGGCCAGGGGATAGAGCAGCCCGGTGATCAACGACAGCAGCACAAACAAGCTGATGGCCGGCCTCAGCAGGCTGACAGTGCCCTGGGCGCTGGAACCGGTGCTGTTGTTGGCATTGGTGTTAGCGGTACTCGGTGTGGATGTGGACATGTCCGTCTCCTGAAGTGTCAGACCAGGCCGGCTGCGGTAAGCAGCAGGTCGATCAGCTTGATGCCGATGAAGGGCACGATGACGCCGCCCAGGCCATAGATCAGCAGATTGCGCCTCAACAAGGCCGCCGCGCCCACGGCCCGGTAGGGCACGCCCTTGAGCGCCAGCGGGATCAACGCCACGATGATGAGCGCATTGAAGACCACCGCAGACAGGATGGCCGAATTGGGCGTGCTCAGATGCATCACGTTGAGCGCCGTCAACTGCGGGTAGGTGCTCACGAAGGCCGCCGGGATGATGGCGAAGTACTTGGCCACGTCATTGGCGATGCTGAAGGTCGTCAGCGAGCCGCGGGTCATCAGCATCTGCTTGCCAGTCTCAACGATCTCGATCAGCTTGGTGGGGTTGCTGTCCAAGTCCACCATGTTGCCCGCCTCCTTGGCGGCCTGGGTGCCCGTGTTCATGGCCACCGCCACATCGGCCTGGGCCAGGGCGGGCGCGTCGTTGGTGCCGTCACCTGTCATCGCCACGAGGCGGCCGGCGGCCTGGTGCTCGCGGATCAACTTGAGCTTGGCCTCCGGCGTGGCTTCGGCCAGGAAGGTGTCCACACCCGCTTCGGCAGCAATGGCGGCGGCGGTCAGGCGGTTGTCGCCTGTCACCATCACGGTCTTGATGCCCATGCGCCGCAGCTCGGCAAAGCGCTCCTTGATGCCGCCCTTGACGACATCCTTGAGCTCGACGACGCCAAGCACCCGCGTGCCATCGGCCACCACCAGCGGCGTGCTGCCACGGCGTGAGACCTCGTCGACCACCGCCTGCAGCTGAGTCGGGAAATGCCCGCCCAGTGCTTCGACATGCTTGCGCACCGCCTCGGCCGCACCCTTGCGCACCAGCCTGGTCTGCCCGTCCGGGCTGCACAGGTCGACACCGCTCATGCGCGTCTGGGCAGTGAAGTGCACAAAGGTGGCGCCCAACGAGGCGAGGTCTCGCTCACGCAGTTGGTACTTCTGCTTGGCCAGGACGACGATGCTGCGCCCCTCGGGCGTCTCATCGGCCAGCGATGCCAGCTGGGCCATGTCGGCCAGGTCCGCCTCCGACGCACCGGGGGCCGGCAGGAAGGCGCTGGCCTGGCGGTTGCCCAGCGTGATGGTGCCCGTCTTGTCCAACAGCAGCACGTCCACATCGCCTGCGGCCTCGACGGCGCGCCCCGAGGTGGCGATCACATTGGCCTGCATCATGCGGCTCATGCCAGCCACGCCGATGGCCGAGAGCAGGCCGGCAATCGTGGTGGGGATCAGGCAGACCAGCAAGGCCACGAGCACCACCAGGCTGACCGGCTGACCAGCACCGTTGGCTTGCACGCTGAAGGCCGAGAAGGGCAACAAGGTGGCAACCACGCCCAGAAACACGATGGTCAGGGCGACCAGCAGAATCGTCAGGGCGATCTCGTTGGGGGTCTTCTGGCGCTTGGCGTTCTCGACCATGGCGATCATGCGGTCCACAAAGGTTTCGCCGGGGTTGACACTCACCTGCACCACGATCCAGTCCGACAGCACCCGTGTGCCGCCGGTCACGGCCGAGAAGTCGCCACCCGATTCGCGGATCACGGGCGCCGACTCACCGGTGATGGCGCTCTCGTCCACCGAGGCCACACCGTCGATCACCTCACCGTCGGCAGGGATGGTGTCTCCCGCTTCGATGATCACGACATCACCCTTGCGCAGATGCTCGGCCTCAAGGGGGTGCCACTTCCGCTCGCCCTTGAGCGTGGCGCGATCAAAGGCGCCGTCCAGCTTCTTGGCCCAGGTCGACTTCTTGAGGCCCCTCAGCGAGGCCGCCTGGGCCTTGCTGCGCCCCTCGGCCAGCGCTTCGGCAAAGTTGGCAAACAGCACGGTGAACCACAGCCACAGGGCCACGGCAATGGTGAACGCATCGGGCTGGGTGCAGGCCAGCGCGGTGGTGAATGCGCTGCCCACATAGACCACGAACATCACGGGGTTGCGCCACTGCACGCGTGGGCTCAGCTTCTTGAATGCATCGAGCAGGGCTGGCCGCACCAGCACGGGGTCAAACAAGGTCAGGTTCTGGCGACTCATGGTCTGCTCCTCAATGTGTCCAGAGCATAAGGTGCTCGACAACAGGGCCCAGCGCAAGCGCGGGGACGTAGTTCAACAGGCCCACCAGCAACACAGTGCCGATCAGCAGAACCACAAACAAGGGGCCATGCGTGGGCAAGGTGCCCTCGTTGACCTCCAGCCGCTTCTTGGCACCCAGCGATCCTGCGATGGCCAGCACCGGCACGATCACGCCAAAGCGCCCGATCCACATGACCACCGCGAGCAGCACGTTGTAGAAAGGCGTGTTGGCTGACAGGCCTGCAAAGGCGCTGCCGTTGTTGTTCGCGGCCGATGACAAGGCATACAGGATCTCGGAGAAGCCGTGCGGACCGGGGTTGAGGATGCCCGCACGGCCGCCTTCGGTCAGCACCGCCACAGCCGTGCCAGCCAGCACCAGCAGCGGGGTCACCAGGATGGCGATCGAGACCATCTTCATCTCGTGCGACTCGATCTTCTTGCCCAGGTATTCGGGCGTGCGGCCAATCATCAAACCGGCAATGAACACGGCCATGATGGCGAACACCAGCATGCCGTACAGGCCCGATCCCACACCGCCGAACACCACCTCGCCCAGCTGCATCAGCACCAGGGGGACGGCGCCGCCCAAGGGGGTGAACGAGTCATGCATGGCATTCACGGCCCCGCATGATGCCGCCGTGGTGATGGTGGCGAACAAGCTTGACGCGGCAATGCCGAAGCGCACCTCCTTGCCCTCCATGTTGCCGCCCGACTGCGTGGCACTCACCTGCTGATCCACGCCCAGCGCGGTCAATGCCGGGTTGCCTTGTTGTTCGAACACGGTGAGGGGCAGCACGCAGACCAGGAACAGCAAGCTCATGGCCGCCAGCACCGCCCAGCCCTGGCGCAGATCGCCCACCATGCGGCCAAACACGAAGCACAGCGCCGCGGGGATTGCAAAGATGGACAACATCTGCAAGAAGTTCGTCAATGGCGTCGGGTTCTCGTAGGGGTGTGCCGAGTTGGCATTGAAAAAGCCCCCACCATTGGTGCCCAACATCTTGATGGCCAGCTGCGAGGCCACCGGGCCCATCGCGATCGACTGGGTCTGGCCACTCTTGTCGTCCATCACGGGCTGCCCGTTCGTGTCGATCCGGGGTGCCTGCCAGTGCTGCTGCTCCAGCGTGCTCGCGTCCTGATAGGGCGACATGTTCTGGATCACGCCTTGCGCACCCAGCACCAGCGCAAACACGAAGGACAGCGGCAGCAAGATCCACAGCGTGGCACGCGTCAGGTCCACCCACACATTGCCGATGACCTGGGACGAATGGCGAGCAAAGCCACGGATCAAGGCCACCACCACCACGATGCCCGTGGCCGCAGACAGGAAGTTCTGCACCGTCAGCGCCAGCATCTGGGTCAGGTAGCTCATGGTCGACTCGCCGCCATAGCCCTGCCAATTGGTGTTGGTGACAAAGCTGATGGCAGTGTTGAAAGCCGAGTCAGGCGAGACGGCCGACATGCCCTGTGGGTTGAATGGCAACAGCGCCTGCAGACGTTGCAGCGCGTAGACGGCCAGCACGCCCAGTGCGTTGAACAACAGCAAGCCAGTGGCGTAGCGCAGCCAGCCCTGCTGGGCCTCTGGATCCAGCCCCGCGAGGCGAAACAGTGGCGCCTCCAGCCGGCGTACCGCTGTGAAGCGCCCCCCCATCACGGCGTCGATCAGCCGCGCCAGCGGCCAGGCGAGCAAAAGCAGTGCAGCCAGAAAAATGGTGAGTTGCACCCAGGCATTCGTGTTCATGAGAAGTCCTCCGGCCGCAGCAGTACCGCAACGAGATAGACCAACAGACCCAGCGCCAGCAAGCCAGCCGAAAGCACCCAGATGTTCATGATGCGCTCCCGACGCGCTGTAGACGCGCGCAGCCCAGTGCCAGCCCATA
>CANBUA010000217.1 GCA_947372535.1 Burkholderiales bacterium | reverse complement strand
GCGCCGCCTGGCGGTGGAGTTGCGCGACTGGCTGCGCAGCGTGGGGGCCGAGCAGGGCCAGGTCAAGGCCACCCGCTTGCCGGGGCAAGCTGCCCCACGCCGCAACGACTGGCGGCCCATGGTGTGGACCCTGGCCGGCGCCGGTTGGGCGGCCGCGCTGGTGGTGGGCGGCTGGATGCTGTGGTCATCGCCAAAGGGGCATCCAGTGTCGGCCCCGGTGGCGGCATCCGCCGTGGTGTCGGGCATGCCCGCGTCAGCGGTGGCCGAATCCAGTGCAGTGGGGGATGTGCGGTTGTCGCCTGCCCCTGCATCGGCTGTGGCGTCCGCCACCGCGCCGATGGCCGCGCCCATGACCCCACCGGTTGCCGCGCCTGTTGCCGCGCCGTCTGCCGTGGCCGTGAGCAGCTCCGTTCCTGCCTTGAAGGCTCCGCTTGCCGTGTCCAGCCCTGCGCCGGCCACGCCAGCCGCCCCGGCCAAAGGCAGCCTGCGCCTGACGGTGGCACCCTGGGCCGAGGTTTGGGTGGACGGCAAGTCCGTCGGGTTGACGCCGCCGCTCACGCAACTCACCCTGCCGGCGGGGCCGCACAAGGTGGAGTTGCGCAATGGCGATCTGGCCCCTTACTCCGCGACCGTGGATGTGCCTCCGGGCAAGTACGCCACCTTGCGGCACCGCTTCTGAATGTTTTCAAGACCGACAATGACCGAGGAATTGGCATGAACACTGTGAACCGCCTGTCGACCTGGGCACTGGTGCTGGCGGCGGGCACCCTGAGTGCATGCGCCTATCTGGGTGGCCAGTCCGAACCCGTGCCCGCTGCGGCCAGCAGCGACGTGCCGGCGACAAGCAAGCCCGAGCAGGGCGCAGCGGCGAGCAAGCCTGCGGAGCCGCCTGTGGTGACACCCGTTCAGACCGCTGCGGCGGATACCGCCCTGACGGAGGGCCTCAAGGCCTACCAGGCTGGCCAGTACAAGCAGGCCGAAACGCAGTTGACTGCGGCGCTCAAGGCGGGGCTGTCCGCCCCAGCCGACATCGTGGCTGCCCAGAAGCACCTGGCCTTCGTCTATTGCACCAGCAAACGCGACACGCAATGTGCCGCGGCTTTCAAGGCCGCCAAAGCCGCCGACCCGGCCTTTGCGTTGAGCAAGGCCGAGGCCGGGCACCCCATGTGGTCGCGCACGTACAAGAAGGCGCTGGGCCTGAAGTAAGGCCCGCTCACCGGGCCCGGGTCCGGGCGCGGACTCAGGCCAGCGCCAGCACCAGCTTTTGTTCGCCCTGCGCGGCCCAGCGGCGCGTCTCTTCTTCCAGCAGGTGCAGGGTGCGCGGATGTTGCTGCGCCCAGCGTGCCGGCATTTGCAACTGCACGGTGCGCATGGCGGGCACGCCCGCACGCTTGCGTGTTGGCAGCACGCTCAGGCCGGCCACATTTGCAGGCAGTTCCACACGCGCGTGGTGCAGGATGAGCGCCAGGCGCAGGCACATGACCTGCGCCATGAACACCGGGTCATGCAGGTGTTCGACCAGCTTCATCAGGTCGCCGCGCTGGCCCAGCACCAGGGCGGCCAACAGACGCAATTGCGACTGCGAAAAGCCCGAGGCATCGGCGTGGGCCAGCAGGTAGGCGCTGTGGCGGTGGTGATCGTGATGGGACACCATCATGCCGATTTCATGCAGGGCGCTGGCCCAGCCCAGTTCGCGGGCGTCCTCGCCGTCCTGCGCCTCGACATCGCCTTGAAGGCCATGCCACAGGCTCAAGGCCCGCAGGCGCACACGTTCAGCCTGGGCGATGTCCACGCGGAAGCGCTGTTGGAGTTCGCGCACGGAGGCATCGCGCGGGTCTGGCAGGCGGTGGTTGCGCGCGGCCTCGATGCGCTCTTCCAGATCAAAGATCACGCCCTGGCGCAAGGCGCCCTTGGCCGGCCGCATGGCCTCGATGCCGAAGTGCTGGGTGAGGGTGTACAGGATGCTCAGGCCGCCGCCCAGCACGGCCTTGCGTTCGGGCTTGAGGCCGGGCAGGTTGAGCAGCTGGTCGCTGCCGGCTTCGATGCAGCGTTCGATGCACCAGCGCAGGCCTTCCGGGGTGATGCTGCCATCGGTGATGCCGTTGGCGGACAGGATCTGGGCCACGGCACTCACCGTGCCCGACGAGCCGAGGGCCTCGGACCAGCGTTGCCGGTCGAACAGGGTGAGCGCTTCTTCCAGCTCCGCCCCGGCGGCAATCTGGGCCAGGCGAAAGGCTTCAGTGGTGAAGCGGCCACCCGGGAAGTGCTGCATCGACAGGCTCACGCTGCCCACGCCAAAGGATTCGGCGCGCGCGCTCTGGCGGCCCTGGCCCAGGATCATCTCGGTCGAGCGGCCGCCGATGTCGATGACCAGGCGAGGCAGCTCGCTGGGTTGCAGGCGCGACACGCCCTGGTAGATCAGGCGGGCTTCTTCGCGGCCCGAGATCACCTCGATCGGGAAGCCCAGCACGCGGTCACCGCGTTGCAGGAAGGCGTCGCGGTTACGGGCCTCGCGCAGGGTCTGGGTGGCCACGGCACGCACCTGCCAGGTGGCAAAGCCCTTGAGCCTTTGCGCAAAGCGGGCCAGGCAGGCCAGGCCGCGCTGGGTGGCTTCTTCGGTCAGCATGCCGTGGCTGTCGAGCCCGGCGCCCAGGCGCACGGTTTCCTTGAGGTAATCGACGCGCTTGTAGCGCCCCTTGCCCAGCTCGGCGATTTCAAGCCGGAAGCTGTTGGAGCCCATGTCGATGGCGGCCAGCAGGTTGGGAAAGGCGCTAGGGGGAAGGGATGTGGGCATCTTGCGGGGAATACGGTATTTGACGCATCGACAAGCGCGATGGCCGGGCCCTATTGTCCCCGCTTTGTATGACGGTGCGGGCGCTCGGGGCCTCTGTGCGCTGCCCCCCTTGACGAGGTTGCTAAGATCAAACCATGACCCTGATCTATATCCTGGTGGCCACCTTCGTGGGTGGGCTGGCCTCCGTGCTGCTGGCGGCCGCCTTGTCCGCGCCCTTGCTGGGCCTCATCGTGCGCCATCTGGTGAGCTTTTCCACCGGCGTTCTGCTGGGCACCGCCTTGCTGCATGTGCTGCCCGAAGCCTTTGAATCCGGCAAGCCGCCCCAAGGCCTGTTCCTGACCCTGCTGGGCGGCCTGATGTTCTTCTTCCTGCTGGAGAAGACCGAGCTGTATCGCCACGGCCACCACCATGAGGCCGACGACCACCACCATCACCACGGCTTCGATGCCGAGCAGGCAGGCCGCGGCGGCTGGAGCGTGCTGGTGGGCGACAGCATCCACAACTTCTGCGACGGCGTGCTGATCGCGGCCTCTTTCCTGACCAACCCGCACCTGGGCCTGGTCACCTCCATGGCCATCATCGCCCACGAGATCCCGCAAGAGGTGGGCGATTACATCGTGTTGATCAATGCCGGCTTCAGCCGCAAGCGCGCCCTGGTCTACAACATGATCTCAGGCATGGCTGCGGTGGTGGGTGGCGTGCTGGGCTACGTGCTGATCGAGCCCTGGCAGGCTTACCTGCCTTACATGATGGTGGTGGCGGCCAGCAGCTTTGTGTATGTGGCGGTGGCCGACCTGATCCCGCAACTGCAAAAGCGCCTGAGCTGGCGCGACACGGCCTTGCAGATTTTCTGGCTGGCGGCAGGGCTGGTGATGATCGGCACCATCGTGTCCAGCCTGCACGACCATCACTGAGGCCGCAGGGCGGGCCCGATCAAGTCCGTTCAAGCCCGATCATGGGCGCTCAGGTGGAACACGGCCACCGCTTCGATCAGGCGGTCGGCCTGCGCCTTGAGGCTCTCGGCTGCGGTCGCACTTTCCTGGACCAGTGCAGCGTTCTGCTGGGTGATGTGGTCGAGTTGGGTGACCGCCTGGTTCACCTGGCCAATGCCATTCGATTGCTCGTGGGCCGCAGTCGAGATCTCGCCAATGATGTCGGTCACGCGCTGCACGCCGGCCACGATCTCCCGCATTGCGCCGCCTGCATCCTGAACCAGCCGCGCACCGGATTCCACCTTCTCGGCGGAAGCGTTGAGCAGGCTCTTGATCTCCTTGGCCGCCTGGGCACTGCGCTGGGCCAGGGTGCGCACCTCACTGGCCACCACCGCGAAGCCCCGCCCCTGATCCCCGGCGCGAGCGGCTTCCACCGCAGCATTGAGCGCCAGGATGTTGGTCTGAAAGGCGATGCCATCGATCACGCTGATGATTTCGGTGATCTTGCGGCTGGCCGCGTTGATCTCGTCCATGTTGCTCACCACCTCGCCCACGATGCGCCCCCCGCGCTCGGCGGCGTCGGTGGCCGTGTGCGCCAGGGTATTGGCCTGGTTGGCTGAATCGGCGCTCTGGCGGACGGTGCCCGTGAGTTGTTCCATGCTGGCCGCAGTCTGCTCCAGGTTGCTGGCCGTGTGTTCCGTGCGTGAGGACAGGTCCTGGTTGCCCGAGGCGATCTCGGTCGACGACTGTCGGATCGATTGGGCCGATTGGTGGATGACGTGGACGGTGTCGCGCACCCGCTCGATCATCCCGGCCAGGGCCTGTTGCAGGGAACCGCTGTCGCATCGGGTGGTGTCGAGGTGGACGCTGAGATCGCCGTCTGCCACGCGTTGCACGGTGTCGCGCAGATCGGCGGGCTCACCCCCCAGGTCCTTCCAGACCGAGTTGATGACGGCAAACGAGGCGCCACCCAGCACGAGCAGCACCAGCAGCCCGGTCACGGCCATCACCCACTGGCTCATGGTCACGCCGTTCCTGGCTGCGACCTGCCCGGTTTCGATGGAGGCCTTGGCCTGTTTGATGCTGTTGGTGAGCAGCTTTTCCAGAGCGCCCTGTGCAGCCTGCATGGTCGACACCAGTGCCTGGCCATTGGGGTCGGGCGTCTTGGACAGCATGGCCTTGACGGCGGTGCTGGATGAGCTGGTGTAGTTGTCGAGGGCCACCGAGAGTCGTTGGGCCGCTTCGGCTTTGCCGGGAATCTCGCGCGTCTTCTTGAGGACGTCGCGGGCCTGCGCCGCGATGGCGTCGGCATCCTGGAGCTTCATGCCATCTCCTTCGGAGACGGCCGACTGCAGGGTCATGCGGATCTGATCGAAGCTGTGGTCCAGGGCATTCGCGTTGTCGAGAAACGGGCGATCGACCGTGTCCAGCGTGTTCATGATGCTCGATGTGCGTGCTGCCACAAAGAAGCTCAAGGCCACGCCCACGATGAACACTGCGGCTGCGCTCTGTGGCAACAGCCAGATACGGGTGCGAAACTTCATTTGTCGTCCTCCAATGCGTGCTGGCGCGATGGACCACATGGCGCCAGCATGCGAGGGATCAATCGAGCGTCAAAACCACCTTGACGCTGCCATCCACGGCAGATTTCTCGATGTAGCCGATGGCCTTCGGGTCAGCGGCCACGGCCTTCTTGACGGCGGTGGCGTCGGGCAGTTCCTTGGGTGCCTGGCCCTTGCCTGAGAACACGATGCGTGACCAGGTGGCTTTCACCTGCGGCAGGTCGCGTTCAGCGGCCTTCTTGTAGAACTCTTCGCGCGCCGGGTTGGACTCGGGCAGATCGATCGGCTTGAGATCAAAGCTGCGGCCCAGGTAGACGTTGACCACCTGGTCTTTGGAGACCGGCCCTGCACCCGCGCCCACGACCACGGCGATGGCACCGGCCATGGCACTTTGCGCCATGGCGGAGAGCAGACCAGCTGCCAGGAGGATCTTGATCGAGCTTGTCATGGCATGCCTCCTCAGAACACGAAGTCAAGGCCGAAGCTGGCCACCGTGACGGTGCGCTTGTCGGTGTCAATGGTGGGCATGACAAAGGCGGCGCTGCGCGAGTCGTAACGCCCGACCTGAGCTTTGACGGCGACATTGGAGACCAGGTCGTAGCGCAAGCTCGCACTCAGGCTGTTGGTGGTGGGCTGCGGATTGCTGTTCTGATCTTTGGTCTGTCCAATCATCACCATCGGCAAGAACTTGCCGAAGTGCCACCCACCCGCCAGATACCAGGATTGCGTGCGAGCGAGCGGCTTGCCACCGACCGTGCCGGCATACACGTCTTCGAGGGTCAACCCGCCACCGACCTGGATGCCGGAGTAGGCCGCAGGGCCTGCCGACGGGAGGTCATTCATCCGCCGCACAGCGACTTCTGCCATGACCAGGGCTTTGCCGTCGTCGTACTGCAGCCCGAGGTTGGTGAAGACGTCTTTCAGGTCGAAGACGACGGGCACGCCCACCCCCAGCACGTCGAGGCTGAGCTTGGGGGTCGTGCCGCGCGTCTGACCCATTCGCGCCACCCAGTTGCCGTATTCGACCGATCCATTCAGGCTGAACACGTGCGCATCATTGGCCATGAGCAGCAGGTTTTTCGGGCCGCCGGCCGCCGTGTTCACGCCCGCTGAAACGTTGTAAGCACTCTTGCCCAAGCTCGGTTGGAGGGAGACGGTTGCGTCGCCCACGGGGATGCGCCAGGTGGCCTGTACGCCATCCAGCGTGGTCAAGGGCATTTGTTCATACACGTCAAGCGGAGCGCGCAGCCACGGTTGGGCGTAGCCCACGTTGCGTGAGTCCGAGATCATGAACGCGGGCAACACCACCCGGCCCATGCGCAGGTCCAGGTTCGACTGGGGGGAATACTTCACCATCAGCCACTCGATACCGGGGTCGAAATCCCGGTTGGACGTGTCCGACGTGTCCACGCGGCGGCGTTGGGCCAGCATCTGCCCGGTCAGGCTGAGTTCCGGCGAGAAGTTGACGACACCCTGAAGACCCAGACGCGAGTCCACGCCCAGATCAGGCTGGTTGTTGGCCCCGATCGACTGGTTCATGGAGGTGCGGAATTCCAGGTTGTGCACGCTGGTCGATGTCAGGGCCAGGGTGCCAAATCCGCTGACCTTGTAGTTGATGCCCGGCTCATCGGCGCGGGCGCCACCTGAGGTGAACAAACCGGCTGCCAGCAACGCGGCAGTGAGTGGATGCAAATAGGGTTTCATCGTTTATTTCCTCGCGGCCATGGAGACTGGGGTCTTCGGATTCACCAAAAGTACGCACCGGTACTGTGCATTTCGGTTCATGCTGCGCGGAATTGAGCGCGTTGATCGGTAAACAAATTGAACAAATGCGTACATCTTCATGATTTGGCCATCCACCTGAAACGCCCTCGGCCACTGTGACCCTGGCGCGTCGTCGGCGTGATCCCTAGTTGCCTTGGTCGCCATTGCAGGGCAAGATCCAATCGCTCTTTTCACGCTTGAACAGCCTGAAAGGGAGTCGATCAACAGTGCAGACATGCATCCATCGGGGAAGAAGATGAAATTGAATTTGGGGTGCGGGGCACACGTCCTGGACGGCTGGGTGAACGTGGATTACGCCCTGGGGGCGAGGCTGGTCAAGCTGCCCTTGTTCAGGCAGGTCAATCGCTGGTTCAAGCTGTTCAACCTGCAATGGAACGACAAGATCGTTCTGCACGACCTCACCAAGACCTTTCCCTGGCGCGCTGCGTCGGTGGACGCGGTGTACAGCTCCCACACGCTGGAGCACATGACCCGGGCTCAGGGTCGGGCCTTTCTGACCGAAGCCGTCCGTGTCTTGCGGCCGGGTGGCGTGGTGCGCATCGTGGTGCCCGATCTGCGGGCCTTTGTCGATGACTACATCGAGGGGCGCACGCCTGCCGATGAGTTCCTCATCCAGCTGGACGTGCTGTACCACGACTACCCGAGCGCCTTGAAGCAGCGCCTGGCACCCTTCATCCAGTTCCCGCACAAGTGCATGTACGACAACCAGCGTTTGCTCGCCGTGATGGAAGAGCTGGGGCTGGAAGCACGCGTGTGCGGGCCTTTCGACAGCGCGATCCCCGACATCCGCGACATCGAGCAAGCGGGTCGTTGCGAGCGTGCCGTGATCGTGGAAGGGCGCAAGCGCGCCAGCTGATCACCGCTGCCTCAGGCGCGTCGACCAGATGCCCGAGGCGGTGATCAGCGCCATGCCCAATGCGCCATCCCAGCGCAGGCGTTCGCCAAACAGCCACGCGCCAATCAGCGAGGCGTGCACGATGCCCAGGTACTGCAAGTTGGCCATCACCAGCATGGGGCCTCGGGCGTAGGCCCGGGTCATCAGCAGCTGCGCCAGCGTGGCAAACACGCCCACGCCGATCAGGCAGAGCCAGGTGAAGCCGGGCCAGTTCGGCAGGTGCAGCCCGGCGATCGGGGTGATTTCGGTGGACACCGGGGCTGGCGAGGCCAGGCCCAGCAGCAGCCCCATCGCCGTCCCCGTCAACGAGAAATAGAACACCACGCGGGTTTCCGGCTCGCCCGCCTTGCCCAGCGCCGTGACCTGCATGTAGGCCATGGCCGACAACATGCCCGAGGCCACACCGATCAGGCCGGCCAGCCACTGGTCGCGGTCGATGGTGGGGCGCAGCACCACGATCAC
>CANBUA010000216.1 GCA_947372535.1 Burkholderiales bacterium | reverse complement strand
GCCCAGCGAATTGCCTCGCATGGCTTCGTGGTGGCCGTGGTCTCGACCAAAACCCTGCTCGACCTGCCCAAGGCGCGTGGCACGCAGATAGAAGCTGTGATGAGCGCCGTGATCGCCCAAAGCAAGACACCGGGCGTGGCCTATGCCGGGCTGGTCGATGAATCGCGCGTGGCGCTGGGCGGCCATTCGGCGGGCGGCTCGGGCACCTTCTATGCGGCTGCGACCCACCCTGAGGTCAAGGCCCTGGTGGGCCTGATGGCTGGCGAGCCTGGCACCAACTTCACCCCATTTGCCGGCATCCGAATCCCCTCGCTGCTGCTCAACGCACAGAACGACTCATTGGCCAACGGTTGGTCCACGCCGTATTACAAGCAACTGAGCGACACCGTGCCTGCGGCGCACATCATCCTGGCCGGCACCAACCACCTGGCGCCCTGGACCACCTCGAGCCAGGCCATCCAGGGCAAGGTGGCCAAGTACGCCACGGCCTGGGTCAAGCGCTTCCTGGACGACGACACCCGCTACACCACCTTCGTGCAGACGCCGGCCAGCGACGCGTCCACCTTTGAGTTCAAGGGCGACTTTTGAGGCTGGCTTGACCGGTGATGGCGTGGTGAAGCGAGGGTGACGGGTGGGCGGAGCCGGGACGGATAATCCTGGTCTTTGTTCGCCTGACAGATCGATCCCCTTGCTGCCCGCCATCACCTTCCCCGAATCCCTGCCCGTCTCCGGCAAACGCGACGAGATCGAAGCGGCCCTGCGCGAGCACCAGGTCATCATCGTCTGTGGCGAAACCGGCTCGGGCAAGACCACCCAGTTGCCCAAGATCGCCATGTCCATGGGGCGCGGCGGCTGGGGGCAGGTGCGCGAGCACGGCAAGCGCCCCAAACTGATCGGCCACACCCAGCCCCGGCGGATCGCGGCCTCCAGCGTGGCCAAGCGCATCGCCGAGGAGCTGAACACGCCGCTGGGCGAGGTGGTGGGCTACAAGGTGCGCTTCCAGGACCGCATCCAGCCGGGCGCGGCCGTCAAGCTGATGACCGACGGCATCTTGCTGGCCGAGACTCAGGGCGATCCGGACCTCAAGGCCTACGACACCATCATCATCGACGAGGCGCACGAACGCAGCCTCAACATCGATTTCCTGCTGGGTTATTTGCGCCAGCTGCTCCCGCGCCGGCCCGACCTCAAGGTCATCGTGACCTCGGCCACCATCGATGCCGACCGTTTTGCGCGGCATTTCGAATCGAGCAAAGGCCCGGCGCCCATCATCATGGTCTCCGGCCGGCTGTTCCCGGTCGAGCAGCGCTACCGCCCGTTCGAGGACAGCCGCGAATACGGTTTGAACGAGGCGATCGCCGATGGCGTGGACGAGCTCTGGCGCGAAGGCGGCGGCTCGGGCGACATCCTCATCTTCCTGCCCGGCGAGCGCGAGATCCGCGAGGCGGCCGACCACTTGCGCAAGCACATGGCCAACCACCGTCAGCAGGCCAATATCCTGCCGCTGTTCGCGCGATTGAGCCAGCAGGAGCAGGACGAGGTTTTCCGCACCGGCGGGCCGCGCCGAATCGTGCTGGCCACCAATGTGGCCGAGACCTCGCTGACCGTGCCCGGCATCCGCTACGTGATCGATTCGGGCCTGGCGCGTGTCAAGCGCTACAGCTTCCGCAACAAGGTCGAGCAGCTCCAGATCGAGCCCATCAGCCAGGCGGCGGCCAACCAGCGGGCAGGGCGTTGCGGCCGGGTGGCCAACGGCATCTGCATCCGCCTTTACGACGAGAAGGACTTCACCGGCCGCGCGCGTTTCACCGACCCGGAAATCCTGCGGAGTTCATTGGCGGGCGTGATCCTGCGCATGAAGTCTCTGCACCTGGGCCTGGTCGATGACTTTCCCTTCATCGAGCCGCCGCTGCGCAAGGCCATTGCCGATGGCTACCAGTTGCTCAACGAGCTGGGCGCCGTCGACGATGCCAACGAGATCACCCGCCTGGGCATGGACCTGGCGCGCTTGCCGCTGGACCCGCGCGTGGGCCGCATGATCCTGGAGGCGAAAAACCGCGAGGCCCTTGCTGAGGTGCTGGTCATCGCAGCCAGTTTGAGCGTGCAGGACGTGCGCGACCGCCCCATCGACCAGCAACAGCAGGCCGACCTCAAGCACAAGCAGTTCGACGACGAGCGCTCCGAGTTCATGGGCACCCTCAAGCTGTGGCAATGGCTGGATGATTCCAAGGGTGGCCATCACGCGCCGGGCCAGCCAGAGCAACACAAGCTCAGCCACCGCAAGTACGAGCAGCTCCTGCGCGAGAACTACATCAACCCGCGCCGCGTGCGCGAGTGGAAGGACGTGTATTCGCAGCTGCACATGGTCGTGGCCGAGCACCAGTGGCGCCTCAATGGCAGCCCCGCTACTTATGAGCAGGTTCACCTCTCGCTGCTGGCCGGGTTGCTGGGCAACGTCGGCTGCAAGAGCGACGATGAAGATTGGTACCTGGGCGCGCGCGGCATCAAGTTCTACAAGCACCCTGGCGCGAATTTGTCGAAAAAGCCTGGGCGCTGGATCCTGGCCGCCGAGCTGGTCGAGACCACTCGCCTGTTTGGCCGGGGCATCGCCAACATCGACGCGGCCTGGCTGGTCACCATGGGCGGCCACCTGCTCAAAAAGCAGTTGCTTGAGCCGCACTGGGAGAAAAAAGCCGCCGAGGTCGTGGCGCTGGAGCGGGCCACGCTGTACGGCCTGGTCGTCTACAACAACAAGCGCGTCAACTTCGGCCTGGTCGATGTGAAGGCCGCCCGCGAGATCTTCATCCGCGAAGCCCTGGTGGGCGACGAGTGGGAAACACGCCTGCCTTTCCTGGCCGCCAACCGCAAGCTGATCGCCCAGGTCGAGCAACTGGAGCACAAGTCGCGCCGCCAAGACGTGCTGGTCGATGACGAGCTGATCCACGCCTTCTACGACGCGCAACTGCCGCCAGAAGTGATGAGTGGCCAGAGCTTCGAGCGCTGGTACAAAACCGCCAGCCGCGAGAACCCCAAGCTGCTGCACCTCAGCCGCGAAGAGCTCATGCGCCACGAGGCCGCCGGCATCACCAGCTCGGCCTTCCCCAAGGTGTTGCGATTGGGCGGCGTCGATTGCGCAACCGCCTACCTGCACGAGCCCGGCGATCCGCGCGATGGCGTGACTGTCACGGTGCCCATCTTCGCGCTCAACCAGGTCAGCGACGAGCAGGGCGAATGGCTGGTGCCCGGCATGCTCAAGGACAAGGTGCTGGCCCTGGTCAAGAGCTTGCACCAGAAACCGCGCGCGCGCCTGGTGCCTTTGCCCGACTACGCCGAATCCTTCGTGCAGACCTCGTCCTTTTCTCAAGGCGGCCTGATGGACGTGCTGCTCAAGGCCGTGCGCGACAAGACCCAGCTCGACGTCAAGCGCGCCGACTTCAAGCTGGACATGCTCCAGCCGCACCTGTTCATGAACTACCGCGTGGTCGATGAGCATGGCAGGCAGCTCGGCATGGGCCGTAATTTGCCCGCGCTCAAGGCTGAACTCGGCTCGCTGGCGCGGGGTGCTTTCCAGGCCTTGGCCGCGCTCAAGACCCAGGCCGTGATCCATGGCGATGCGGCGGCAACGGCACAGGCGGCTTCTTTTGCCAACGAGCGAAACCCCTCGTCCGAACAAGATCCTTCTCGAGGGGGCGGCAAAGGCCCGGGCCCGCAGCGCGTCAAAGCCGAAGCACCTGCCTCCCTCCGCCCGCGTGTCACGCCCATCCAGCCGCTGACCGACTGGACTTTCGGCGAGCTGCCCGAGCTGATGGAGATCCAGCGTGGCGGCCACACCCTGATCGGCTTCCCGGCCCTGGTGGACAAAGGCACGCACGTGGAAATCGAGGTCTTCGACGAGCCCGATGTGGCTGCCAGCAAACACCGAGTCGGCCTGCGCCGCCTGATCGCTTTGCAACTGAAGGAGCCGCTCAAGTACCTCGAGAAGAACATCCCCGAGTTGCAGAAGATGGCCATGGCCTACATGAGCCTGGGCACGCCCGATGAGTTGCGAGAGCAGATCATCGACGTGGCCTTGGACCGTGCTTACCTGAACGACCCGCTGCCCACGGACGCCAGAAGTTTCAAGGCGCGGGTGGAGGAGGGCCGCACACGCCTGAATCTGATCGCTCAAGAGGTGGCCCGCTTGAGCGGCACCATCCTGATCGAATACGCCGCCGCCATCCGCAAGCTCAAGGATTCGCGGCCGCCCAAAGACGTGCACGACGACATCACTGGCCAGTTGCAACGCCTCATGCCCAAGCGCTTCGTGGCCCAGACCGGCTATGCCCAGTTGCAGCATTTCGCGCGCTACCTCAAGGCCATCACCTTGCGGCTGGACAAGCTCAAGGGCGACCCCGCGCGCGATGCGCAAAGGCTGACCGAACTGCGCCCGCTGGACCAGCGCTACACCCGGCGCCTGGCCGAGCTCAAAGGCACGCCGGACGCCCGCATGGACGAATACCGCTGGCTGCTCGAAGAGTTGCGCGTGAGCCTGTTCGCACAAGAGTTGCGAACGCCTCAGCCCGTCAGCATCAAGCGCCTGGAGAAGGCCTGGTCACAATTCTCCAACTGAGAAAAACATTTTGCTCGCCAACCAAAATTAGCCCATTTCTTGGCTATACTTTGCAGCTTGTTCGGGGCGTAGCGCAGCCTGGTAGCGCATCTGCTTTGGGAGCAGAGGGTCGTGAGTTCGAATCCCACCGCCCCGACCATCCACTCACCGTTTTGCGGTCAGTCATCGTTGTCTTTCTGACCCGTGATGACCATGGCAAACAAACGATCCATCCAGCCAGAGGTCTACTTGTCTCCTCAAGAAGACGGCCATTTCAACCCGAAAATTCCGGGTATCGAATACGGCGTACTGGATGCCCTGCTGGGCTATGGTGTGCGACGCACCCAGATCGTGATGTATGAGGATTTCATCGCCTCGCTGGCGCCGTGGAACATCACGCCGCCGCGCTTCTCGTCGATGGTCGTCATCGACCGAAACCCCAAGCTCAAACTCACCGAATTGGCCAATGTGCTGGGCATTGCACGCTCAGGCGCCGTCGCGCTCATCGATTCGCTGGAAGCGCTTGGTTACGTGCTGCGTGTGCCCAGCCCTACCGACAAGCGGGCCCTCGGCCTGGAGTTGACAGACAAGGGCCGCGCTGACTTGGCCGAGATCATCCAGGCCGTGCAGGCCCATGACGAGCGCATGGCGCACCGCCTGAGCCCTGAGGAGCGGGCTCAGTTGCTGACGCTGCTGGGCAAGGTGGGCGGCTTCACGCCAGGCGTAACCTTCATCTGAGCTTGGCTCAGAAAAACAGCGCCCAAACCAGCAAGCCGATCAACGCCCACTTGCCGACGTAGTAGGCCGTGCGGTTGCGCGCCTTCAGCGCCTTGCCCTTGAGGCGGACCTGGTAAGCGTGGTAGAAAAACTTGTTGAGGCCACCCACGGGCTCGCCTTCGACGTTCTGCGTGGCCGATGCCGTCATCACCAGGTCGGCGAACACCTTGTTGAGCCAGCGCATCACGGGCGTGTGCACGGGCCGCTCGATGTCGGCGAACAGGATGATGCGCGGGTGATCGGTGGTGTTTTCGGCGAAGTGGATGTAGGTCTCGTCGAACATCACGACCTCGCCATCGCGCCAGAAATAGCGCTCGCCATCGACGTCGATGAAGCATGCCGGATCGTTGGGCGTGATCAGGCCCATGTGGTAGCGCAGCGAGCCGGCGTAAGGGTCGCGGTGGCGCACGAGCGTGGCGCCGGGTGGCAGCGAAGCGAACATGGCCGCTTTCACACCGGGGATCTGGCTGAGCAAGGCCACGGTCTGCGGGCAGGTCTGCTTGGCCGAGGGCAGCTCATCGCCATACCACTTGAGGTAAAAGCGCTTCCAGCCTGTGCGGAAGAAGGAGTTGAAGCCAATGTCGTTGTAGGTGCTCGCTGCCTTGATGCTGCCCTGGTCGTCCAGGCGCAAGGCCTCGTCGCGGATCACCTGCCAGTTGGCCTGCAGCACGCCCAGTTCGGGGAAGAGCTTGGGGTCGATGTAAGGCTGGCTGCCCACTTTGGAGAACAGCACCATCAGCGAATTGAATGGCGCGATCAGCACGGTGAAGTCAAAGAGCGCGCGCGCCAGCGGAAAACGCACCTTGCCCCGGAAATGCGAGTGCAGCGCGGCAGCGATGAAGGTCAGCAGCACCCAGTGACGCGGTGCCAGTGGCCAAAAGTGATCAAGGAAAGTCATGGTGTTGCCAGCAAATCAGGGGGACATTGTCGCTTAGTCCGGCTTTTGCCGCGGCATGCCAGAGCCTACAGTTTGAACTCCCCAATCTCCCGATGGTGATGGCTGAAATGGCTGGCGTGTTCAAAAACTGGTGTGTGTTCTGGCTGATGGCATTGACGGCGCCATGGGCCTGGTGCGCACCCGAGGCTGTGTTCGCTGCGTTGAGGCAGGCGGGCATCTCGCCGCAATCGGTGGCTTTGATGGCCAAACCGGTCAGCGAGGCGACGTCGGAGCCGCTGTTCGAGTTCAACCAGGAGCAGCCCTTCACCCTGGCCTCGACCACCAAGATCGCGACATCCCTGGCCGCGCTTGATCTGCTGGGCGCCGATTTCCGCTGGCGCACTCGGGCTTATATCGGGGCGCCGATCAGCCAGGGTGTCCTGCGTGGTGACCTCCTGCTGGTGGGGGGCGGTGATGCCCGCCTGAGCAGCAGCGACCTGGTGGCCTGGTTCAAGGCGATCCAGCGCAAGGGGCTGCATGCCATCGAGGGCCACATCCTGATCAACCACGGCGCTTTCCAGATGAAGCCGGCCGATGACCGCGGCACACCCGTGCCGACAGCCAGCCATCCCCACCATGTCCGGCCCGATGCCTTTGTGGTGGATGAAGGCGTGATCACGGTCGAGGTGACACCAGGGCCCTCAGGTTTGAAGGTCAGTTACGGCCCTCGCATGGAAGGCGTCAAGATCAGCCACAGCATCAGGGGCGCGCGCGGTCAATGCGGCACGCCGGCCGAATCGCTCAAAGCCGTGTTCGACGAGTCGACTGAGCCGCCGCGTTTACGCGTGAGCGGGCAATGGTCGCCTGCTTGCGGTCCGGCCAGGCTGGTGGTGGGCTCGGTGCCGGGCAGCCGCTTCACGCCCTTGGCCGTGGCCGCCGCCTGGCGCGATGCGGGTGGCGAGCTCGTGGGTGATGTCGTGCAAGTGCCGGCCTCGGAGGCCCAGGCGCTGCTGCCGCGCTTTGCCAAGCCGTTCGCCGTGCAGGAGTCACCCAGCCTGCCCGAGGTCGTGGTCGACATGAACAAATGGAGCAACAACCTGATTGCCCGTAACCTCATGCTGTCGCTGAGCCCGGATTTTCCGGCGAGCCCTGCCACCTTGCCGGGTGCACGTCGGCGCATGAGCGGCTGGCTGGCCCAGCAAGGGCTGTCCAAGGACGACATGGTGGTGGGTAATGGCTCGGGTCTGGCGCATGAGGAGCGAGGCCGAGCGCGCGCCATGGTCAGCCTGCTTTGCCAGGCCTGGCGTGGCCCGAATGCCGCCGCCTTCCTGGAGTCCTTGCCCGTGGCTGGCGAGGACGGCACCATGGGCGCACGGCTTCGTGGCCCGGTCTCGCAAGGCCGCCGCGCCTACCTCAAGACCGGCACGCTCAGCGACACCCGCGCCTTGGCGGGCTATGTGCAAGGCCGCAGCGGCCGCATGTACGCTGTGGCCGCCTTCATCAATGACCCCAAGGCGGGCAAGGGGCGCCGTGCGCTGGACCTGTTCATCGAGTGGGTGATGGACCAGGGCTGACCGATGGATCCCCCTGGATGCGGGGCGTCATCGGGTTTCTCATGCCAAGGCTGGCGTGATCAGCTGTTCATCATCCGAACCATGAACACACCTCGCCCTTTGAACGCCTTGAGATCGCTGCTCCTGACGGCTGGAATTTTTTTCATGGGTCACGCTTCGGCTCAGGCCTGTGACGATGCGTGCAAGCTCAATGCGGCCGAGCAATACCTCAGCGCCTTGGTCACCCACGATGCCCGTCAAGTGCCTTTTGCGCCCAACGCACGTCGCATCGAAAACGGCAAGAACACCGGTGAAGGTGGCGAGGCCATGCGCGTTGATCTGGAGAAGGCCACGCGCTTTCGGGTGATCTCGGGGATCCGCGACAAGAACATCTTCGTGGCTGGCGATGAAGTGATCGCGATCTACTCGATCGACACCGGCAAGCTGGGCAGCATCCAGTTGGCCACGGCCCGGGTGTTCGAGCGCTTCAAAGTCATCGACGGGTTGATCACGCAGATCGAGATCGTGGTGATCACGCAGGCAGGGCGGGTGCCTGGTCCTGTTTGGCCCGAGTGACTCGCCGGGCTGACACCCGATTATTTGTCCAGCCCGCCCAGGCACAGGTACTTCATCTCCAGGTAGTCTTCCAG
>CANBUA010000215.1 GCA_947372535.1 Burkholderiales bacterium | reverse complement strand
ATGCGCCGCAAACGCTGGATTTCCCGGCGGTGTTTGGCCGGCTGGCGCCTGTGGTACTGGAGATCGGCTTTGGCATGGGCGATGCCACGGCCAAGATTGCCCTGGCCTTGCCCGAGACCGACTTCATCGGCTGCGAGGTACATGAGCCCGGCGTGGGCGCCCTGCTCAAGCAGATCGGCGACCACGACATCACCAACCTGCGCATCGTGCAGCACGATGCCGTGCAGGTGCTGGATCACATGATCGCGCCATTGTCGTTGGCTGGCGTGCACATCTACTTCCCTGATCCCTGGCACAAGACGCGCCACCACAAGCGCCGGCTGATCCAGCCGCCTTTGGTGGCCAAACTGGTCACGCGCCTGGCACCCGGCGGTTACCTGCATTGCGCCACCGACTGGGCGCCCTATGCCCACCAGATCCTGGACGTGCTGACCGCCGAGCCGACGCTGGTCAACACCGCCGAGGGCTATGCCGACAAGCCGCACTACCGGCCGTTGACCAAGTTCGAAAACCGTGGCATCAAGCTGGGCCATGGTGTGTGGGACTTGGTCTTCACAAAACGCTGAGAAACCCGTCATGGTTCGAGGGCTTGCGGGCCGTTGAGCCATAGACGCAGGAGGCACTTACCGCTACGCTGAAGGCGTCGCTGAGGAGGCCTTCTCATGAAACACGATGGCGTCGATCGCCTGCCCCTGCCCTGGTGGGACGAGCACCAGGCCGTGACCCAGTTGCGCCAGAGCCTGAGCGGCTGCCTGGACTGGTCCACAGTCAGGCGGCAATGCGAGCCCTGGGTCATGGGCGTGCGACTGCATCCCGGCCCGGCCTGGGCCATGGAATCCCTGCTCAACGACTACCCGCTGACCAGCCAGGAAGGCCTGGCCCTCATGCGCCTGGCCGAGGCCCTGCTGCGGGTGCCCGACGCCGAGACGGCCCTGGCGCTCACGGCGGATCAATTGCACCGCACGCCGGTAAGCCTCGGCGCTTCGGCCGTTGCCGAGCCCACGGGCCTGTGGCAGCGTCTTTCACACCGGGTGCTGGATCTGGCCCAGCGCCTGTTGCCTGAAGCCGACCACGCGCCCATGGGCTGGATCCAGCGACTGGGTGCACCCACCGTGGTTGCGGCCACCGCCCAGGCCGTGGGGCTGCTGGCCCGCCAGTTCGTGCTGGGCCAGACCATGGCCGAGGCTTTGTCCGCCAGCCATGAGCGGCGCGAGCAGGCCCACGCCAAAGGGCAGCGGCTGTGCATGAGCTTTGACATGCTGGGCGAAGGCGCCCGGACCTGGCTTGACGCGGACCGCTATTTCGAAGCCTACTTGCAAGCGCTGCAGGCCTTGCGCGACGACCAGCGCCATGAAGAAGCCAGCACGGACGAAGCCCCGCCAGACCGCGATGGCCTGTCCATCAAGCTGTCGGCCCTGCACCCGCGGTTCGAGTCGGCCCATGCCGACGATGTGCTGCGCACGCTGGTGCCTCGCCTGACTACCTTGGCGATCAAGGCCGGACAAGCTGGCGTGCTCTTGACCATGGACGCCGAAGAATCCTGGCGGCTAGAGTTGCAGCTCAGCGTGCTGGAAGCTTTGTTGCAAGCCATCGCCGATGAGCCTTTGACCGCTGGCTGGAGCGGCCTGGGCTTGGCCGTGCAGGCTTACCAATTCCGCGCACAAGCCGTGATCGACGAAGTAGCTCTTCTGGCCAAGGCCCATCAACGCCGCCTGACCGTGCGTTTGGTGAAAGGCGCCTACTGGGACACGGAGATCAAACGCGCCCAGGAATTGGGCCTGCCTGGCTTTCCCGTCTTCACGCACAAGCGCCATACCGACCTCAGCTACCTGGCTTGCGCCCGGCGGCTCTTGCAACACCGCGATGTGCTGAGCCCGCAATTTGCCACGCACAACGCCGCCACCGTCGCCGCTGTGATGCAACTGGCCCGGCACGAAGGCGCTGACAGCTCCGAGATCGAATGGCAGCGGCTGCATGGCATGGGCGATTCGACCTGGCGCGAGATCCTGGCCGACCTGCGCGCCAGCGGCCAGGGCATGCCTGTGCTGCGCATCTATGCGCCCGTCGGGCCGCACCGCGATCTCTTGCCCTACCTCGTCAGGCGGCTGCTGGAGAACGGCGCCAACGCCTCCTTCGTGCACCAATTGGTCAACCCCGAGGTCTCGCTCGATGCCTTGCTGGGCTCGCCCATGGCCTCCATACACGACACGGCCGAGGACAAGCACCTGCCCTCGATCGCACCACCTCGCTGGGTGCATGGCCAGGACCGGGCCACGGCCTGGGGGCGTGACCTGAGCGTGAGCAGCCACCGTGATGCCTTGCTGACCGCCCACGGCCAGGCCTCGTGGGCCGCATCAACACCTTGCCCGCGTGACACGCCACTGGATGCCGTCGAACAGGCCATGAATCGTTTGAACCAGGCATTCCCGGCCTGGGAGGCCCGCAGCGTGGACCAACGCTGCGCCCCTCTGGAAAAAGCCGCCCAAGCCATGGAAGACGCCCTGGACGATTGGGCGGCGCAACTGGTGGCTCAAGCCCACAAGACCTGGGCCGACGCCGTGGCCGAGGTGCGCGAGACCATCGACTACGCCCGCTACTACGCCAATCAGGCGCGCCAGCAGGCCATGCCCCGCGTGCTGCCCGGCCCGACCGGCGAACGCAATGAATGGCGGCTGCGAGGGCGCGGGGTGTGGGTCTGCATCTCGCCCTGGAACTTCCCGTTGGCCATCTTCGGCGGGCAAGTGATGGCGGCGTTGGTGATGGGCAACACGGTGGCGGCCAAACCGGCTGATCAGACGCCCGACATCGCGCTGCGGCTGGTCAAGCTGCTGCATGAATCCGGCGTGCCAGCAGAAGCCTTGGCCTTGCTGCCTGGCCCCGGGCAAACCGTGGGCGCCGCCTTAGTCGCCCACCCAGCTTGCGCCGGCGTGGCCTTCACGGGTTCCGAAGCCACCGCCCATCGCTTGCGTCAGGCCCTGGCACTTGACGCGAGCCGGCCCATCGTGCCGCTGATTGCCGAAACCGGTGGCATCAATGCCTTGATCGCCGACAGCACTGCCCTGCCTGAGCAGTTGCTCGACAGCGTGGTCGCCAGCGCCTTCGGCAGCGCGGGCCAGCGTTGTTCCAGCTTGCGCCTGCTGTGCCTGCACCAGGGGCTGGCGGATGCTTTCGAGCCCTTGCTTCAAGGTGCGCTGGCCGCTCTGGTGGTGAGCTCACCTGAGCAATGGGATGCCGATGTCGGCCCGGTCATCGACGAAGCCGCCGCACATCGCCTGCGCCAGCACCTGACCGAGCTTGACGCATGGGCAGCCACGCCTGGCACGGGCGTTCGCCTGATCGGCCAGTCGCCCGAGCCACGTCCGGCATCCGTCGGCTTTGACGACATCTCACCCGAGACCTGGATCCGCCCCGCGGCCTACACGCTGGGCCAAGTCGGCCAACTGAAGGCTGAACATTTCGGCCCCATCCTGCATGTGGTGACTTGGGGGCCTGGCACGAGCGCGCCGACACTGGACGACCTCATCGACCAGGTCAACGGTTTGAAGCATGGCCTGACTTTGGGCATCCACACGCGCATCGACGCCAGGGCGACGCACATCGCACAGCGGGCACGGGTCGGGAATGTGTATGTGAACCGGGGCATGACAGGCGCCACAGTGGGGGCCCAGCCCTTTGGCGGGCAAGGCTTGAGCGGCACAGGCCCCAAGGCCGGGGGGCCGCTCTACCTGGCTCGGTTCGCGACCGAGCAGGTGGTGTGCATCAACACGGCCGCGGCCGGTGGCAACGCCGCGTTGATGTCACAGGCTCGTTGATCAATTACTGAGCGGGCTGCTTTTCTTCAGCGGCGAACTTGAAGTCGGTCTTGGCCTTGTTCTTCAGCTCGTCACGGTACTTGGCCACCTTGATCTGCGTGTAGTGCTGGATCAGCTGATCCTTGACTTCAGCATAAGGCGGCAGCGACTGGTTGGCACGGATGTCTTCCAGCTTGATGATGTGGTAGCCGAACTGCGACTTCACGGGCTCTTGCGTGTAGCCGCCCTTTTCCAGCTTGGTCATGGCTTGCGAGAACTCGGGCACGTAGTTGCTCGGCGGCGCCCAATCCAGGTCGCCACCGTTCTCAGCCGAACCGGGGTCCTTGGAGTTCTTCTTGGCCAGGTCTTCAAACTTCTCGCCAGCCTTGAGCTTGGCGATGATGGCCTTGGCGTCTTCTTCCTTCTCGACCAGGATGTGGCGGGCACGGTATTCCTTGTCGCCACCGGACGCCTTGATGCGGTCGTACTCGGCCTTGGCTTCTGCCTCGGTCATCGGGTTCTTCTTCTCGTAGTCGGCGAACAGGGTCTGGATCAGCACCGACTGGCGGGCCAACTCCATCTGGTCACGGTATTCGGCCGTGGCAGTCAGACCTTTTTTCTCGGCTTCCTGGGCGAAGATTTCGCGCAGCACCAGTTGTTCCTTGACCTTGGCCTCGAGGTCAGGCGTGCGGGGCTGGCCTTGCTTGAGGACCTGGGCCATCAGCACGTCGAAACGTGTCTTGGGGATGGTCTTGCCGTTGACCACGGCGATGTTCTGGGCCAGCACCATCGGTGCAGCAAAGACGAGCGCGGCAGCGATGGCTGCGGCACGGGCGATGATGGGGGTCTTGATCGACACTGCGAGTTCCTTTGGGTGCGGCTGCGAGCGCGGCGCCTCAGCAGCACCGCCTTGATGATTGAATAGATGTGGTCAGACGGGTTCGGCCTTGATGGCCAGCGCATGGATCCCCTGGGGGATCAAATCGCGCAGGGCATCATACACAAGCCGATGGCGTTGAACGTGTGACAAACCGTTGAAGCAAGTGCCCGTGATCGCCACGGAAAAATGGCTGCCGTCTTTTGCACCGGCATGGCCGACGTGCTGGTGGCTGTCATCGGTGACCTGCAAAGCATTGGGCGACAAGGCCTGGCGCAAGGCAGCATCGATCATCTCCGCCGTGACCGAGTGTGGGTCGGTGGCGCTCATGCAGCCCCCGGACCCGACTTGGTCTTGTCTTCCAGCGGCGGCATGTGGCGGCTCAGATACAAGCCCTGCGCCAGGGTAAACACCAGCATGAGGCCCAAGCTGCCCCACATCTTGAAGTCCACCCAGGTCGACTCGGAGTAGTTGAAAGCCACGTAGAGGTTGAGCACGCCCATGCCGGCGAAGAACATGATCCAGGCCCAGCTCAGGTGACGCCAGATGCGCTCGGGCACGTCCAGGTCGGCTGCGTTCATCATGGTGCGCAGCACGTATTTCTTCATGATGATGTCGCTGACGAACAAGCCGCCGCCCATCACCCAGTAGATGACCGAGGGCTTCCACTGGATGAAGATGGGATTGTGGAAATAGACCGTCAGGGCGCCCAGCCCCAGCACCACGACCAGGCTGATCCACAGCATCTTGTCGATCTTCTTGCCCATGCCCTTGAGGATCAGGATCTGCAGCACAGAAAGCACGGCCACGGCCACCGTGGCCAGCATGGCGGGCGCCTCTTTCGGGCCGACGATGCCGCCCGAGACCATGAAGCCCAGGTAGTGGGTCATCCACTGGGCGGCGAGTTCCCGATGCCCCTCACCCCACTTGAAGGTGACGAAAAACAGGACGATGGGCAGGAAGTCGAGGATGAATTTCATGGTGCACGCCGCACGAGGCAAGGCGTTCAAAGGTTTCGAGCGTGGCAGCTAGTCTAGCGCGTCAGGACGAGCAGGAAACCTCAATCGCAGCAGCCCATTCCGGGGGGAAATCCGCATCCTGCTGGTGCTGCGGCTGCTCGTCGAAGGGATTTTGTAAAACGCGGTAAAGACGCTGCACCTCGCTGTGGTCTCCCGCTTCTGAGCGCGCGATGGCCGCTTGCGCCAGGTGATTGCGCAGCACCACCCAGGGGTTGACGCGGTTCATGCGCGCTTGCCGCTCAAGGTCCACGCTCTGCTCAGCCTGGAGGCGCTGGCTGTAACGCACGCCCCAGCCGTCAAAAGCGCCGCGGTCCAGGAAGAGATCACGCACCGGGGCGTTCTCCACCGCATCGGGCGCCAGATCGGCACGCCAAGCGCCCAAGCGCCGGAAGGTGATGGTGAAGTCCGCCCGCGCCTTGGCCATGAGGGTGAGGAAATCCTGGGCCAAGGCCATGTCCTGATTTTGTTCGGTGCTCAAGCCCAGTTTGGCCCGCCAGCGCATCAGCATCTGCTGGCTGTAGCGCGGCTCGTAGCTTTGGAGCGCCTCAATGATGCGCACTTGGCCATCGCTGCCTTCTGTGCTGGCATCGGGCACCAGTGCCGCCAGCGCCTGTGCCAGCGCACCTGTGTTCCAGTAGCCGATGTCGGGCTGGTGGCGCCAACGGTAGCGGCCAGCGTGGTCGGAGTGGTTGCAGATGTGGTCGGGGTCGAACTGATCAAGGAAACCGAAAGGCCCGTAATCCAGCGTCAGGCCCAGGATGGACAAGTTGTCCGTGTTCATGACGCCGTGGCAAAAGCCCACGGCCTGCCATTGCGCCATGAGGTCGGCGGTGGCTTGGGCGGCATGTTGGAGCAAGGCGATGGCGCGGTCGCCATGCCGGCCTTCATCGCTGGTGGCCTTTGGCAGTTGGGACTGATGCGGCAAATGTTCGTCGATCACAAAATCCACCAAAGCCGCCAGGGCCTGAAGATGGCCCTCGCGGCCACTGTGCGCGAAATGCTCGAAATGCCCAAAACGGATGAAGCTCGGCGCCACGCGGGTCACCACCGCGGCTTTTTCAGCCGTCTCTCGGAACACCGGCTGGGAGGATGTCGTCAAGCACAAGGCGCGGCTGGTGGGAATGCCCAGGCCATGCATGGCCTCGCTGCCCAAAAACTCGCGGATGGATGAGCGCAAAACAGCCCGACCATCTCCCCGGCGCGAATAGGGCGTCACGCCCGCGCCTTTGAGCTGCACCTCACGCGGGCCTTGGGCCGTGTCGACCTCGCCCAGCAACAAGGCCCGACCATCGCCCAATTGACCGGCCCATTGGCCAAACTGGTGGCCGCTGTAGACGCTGGCCATGGGCCGCATGCCGGGCCAAAGGGCATTGCCGCTGAACACCTCCAGCGCAGAAGGCTGCCCGACGGTGCGCCAGGATCCGACCTCATGCCACCAGTCCAACGGCCAACCCATCTCCTGGGCGAGGGCGTCGCTGGTGGCCACCCAGGCCAGATCCGGCAGCGGCTGCCCCGTCAATTCGGTGCCCAGGCTGACGCCGATGTCCTCCTGGAGTTGCTGGTTGAGGCGGGCGTGGCGGTTGCGCCAGGCGGAGGCAGGCAAAGACATGATCGTGGAGGACTTCAGGCAGGACGATGACGAAGGCGGATGCTGACACAGATCGTCACGCCTGGCATGCGTCGGGGAGATCCGAGCAAGGCCTTGGTTAAGATGAGCGGCTTGGCGACCTCCAGCCCATCCCATCAAGCAAGAGAACGGAATTTTTGTGGACAACGTGCTGTATCTGAAAGCGGCCCTGATGGGCGTGGTCGAGGGCCTGACCGAGTTCCTGCCGGTCTCCAGTACCGGGCATTTGATCCTGGCCGGCTCGCTCAGCGGCTTCACCCAGGATGCCGGGGCCGACAAGGCGCAAGTCTTCGACATCGCCATCCAGACGGGGGCCATCTTCGCGGTGGTGCTGGTGTACTGGCAGCGCCTGCTCGACACCCTGGGCGGGCTGGGCAGCCAACCCAAGGCGCAGCGCTTTGCGATCAATGTGGGCGTCGGCTTCCTGCCAGCGGTGGTGCTGGGCCTGGCCCTGGGCAAGGCCATCAAGGCGCATTTGTTCACGCCTTCGGTGGTGGCCACGACCTTCATTCTGGGCGGGCTGATCATCCTGTGGGCCGAGCGCCGCCAGGCCGCCATCGGCGATTCGCGCGTGGCCACGGTGGACGACATGAGCCCGCTGGATGCGCTAAAGGTCGGCTTCCTGCAATGCCTGGCGCTGGTGCCGGGCACCAGCCGGTCCGGCGCAGGCATCATCGGCGGCATGCTGATCGGCCTGTCGCGCAAGGCGGCCACGGAATTCAGCTTCTTCCTGGGCATCCCGACGCTGATCGGCGCGGGCGTCTACAGCCTCTACAAAGAACGCGCCTTGCTGTCTGCAGCCGATGCGCCCTTGTTCGGCATCGGGCTGGTGGTTTCCTTCCTGGCGGCCTGGGTCTGTGTGCGCTGGCTGCTGGCTTATGTGTCGACGCACGACTTCAAACCCTTTGCCTGGTACCGCATCGCCTTTGGGGTGCTGATCCTCGTGTCGGCGCATTTCGGCTGGGTCACCTGGGCTGAATGAGTGATGTCAAGCCACGGCAGGCCAGGCCCGCGCGACAGTGCCTTGGCGGCCTTGCTGATGCTCGATCCGGCCGCCAAGGCTGCAGCCACACGCGCACTGTGGGATGAGGCGCAGGCCGATCCCGCTTGGTTTGATCAGGCTTGCGAGGCCAGCGAACCGCTGCTGCTGACCGAGGCGCAAGCGAGCTTTCT
>CANBUA010000214.1 GCA_947372535.1 Burkholderiales bacterium | reverse complement strand
GTCCTTCAAGAATGCCAGGTTGATTTTTGCAGTAAGGCTCCACGCGGTGTGGTCTACAAGCTCGGGCCCTTTGGCGTACTCAAAGCCGAGCGGTTGTCCGAAGATTTTGTGGAGTATCGGTACGACACAGGGCCCCGAGTTTCTGGCCTGCCCCAAGCCGAACATGACCTGTTGTGCTCCGAAATTGCCGCTCACTGGATTCATGGGGGCGGCGAGTTGATCGACACGGACTACACCATTCGCCGCAGCCAGACGGCTGAACAGCCCGTCAAAATCGTCGACCTTGTCCTTGGCCACAACGACGTTTTCTATTCTGTCGAGGTCGAGAAGTCACCGAAGAGTGAACGAGAAGCCGATCAGATGGTGCTGGCTGCGCTGAATTCGCCATGGCGCTTCACAGCCTGGGTCTGTATCGCTGGCGCCACGGGCAACCACCTGCGTCGCATGCTCGATCAGCGTTACGTGAACGAGTGGGTTTTGAACGGCTCGAACAAATGGGTCAAATCAGGAACGTCAGTCCCACTGCCATTTGAGTTCCGCCGTCGGCAATTGGTGATCCAGGTCCCAAAAGAAGCATTGCCGCGCACCCCTGCTGAGTGGCTGAATCGCTTTCAACTGAATTCCAACGAGGCGACGTCCAAAGCTCACCAGCGCGTGCGCGCCAAGGGCTGGCTCCTTTCCCCGTTGAAACCGTCATCGTGGGTGCAAGGGGCTTCCGAATTCGAATTGTCCCAGCCCTCAAAAAGCGACCACATCCTGGTCGGCACACACCTTGGCGACGGCAACTGGCGGCTGCACCTCGCGGAAGAACCGCCGGAATCTGGCCAATCGGTTTTGGCGCGCATCCGCCCGGCCAAAGATTTTGAAGGCCGCCCAGCACCCGCTGGCGTGATCGAGGCAATCATCGATTCTCTGGACGTCATCAACAGGGGTGGCCAATGACCAAGAAGCCAAACTCGTCACCCTGGGACGGGTGGGATTACATGCTGTCCATCACGGGTGAGTCCGTCACCCTGGACATCCGCTGGCCCATCGTTGATGTCAGCCAGACCTCCGTCACGCTCAATACGCCGGCGGGTGCTTTGACCTTTACCAAAGGAAACTGGCCAGGCGGCAGCTCGGCCGTACTGATTGATGTCGAGGAGGTTGATGAGTTCATCACCCACCTTTCGGCTTATTTCACCGATGACCCCGAACCAGTGATTCGGCAACTTCAGTCGGCCAGAGACTTGATCCGTCGCGAAGATGCCAAGCAAGAGACGGCCATTGGATGGCCAGGCATGCCGCCCTTCTTCAACCTGAATCACAAACCAGTTCCAATCAAATCAAACGCGATGCCTGCCACTTCACCTTTCGTTCTTTCCGACCGACCCACGGCGCTCAAATCAGACCTGGTAAACGCATATTTGGAGACCGAATACAACGTGGTTGTGCCTGCGGGCGACGCCAGCATCCAAGCCTTCACGATGCGCGTCGGACAAGTGTGCGCGCCATTGGCAAAGCTATACCTGGATCGCGGCATGCAATGCGCCGCATTCTTGACAGCCTACAACCCCTACAGCGCCGCACATGAGGAGCAAGACAACGAAACTCTTCAGCAATCGCTGCTCAAGACGCTGGATGAGCACCAAGTGGTCTACCTCCATGGCGAGGGGCGTCACCCCTCTGGGCGTTGGCCAGGCGAGCCCAGCGTCTTGGCACTCAATCTGCCGCTGGACGCGAGCAAGCGACTTGGTCTTCGTTGTCATCAGAACGCGGTCCTCTGGTGTGATGCCAAGGCGATTCCTCATCTCGTGCTGTTGATGTAAATTCCTATCAAAGCATCTTTTTAATGAATGAGTCGCCATCAAATCGTTTAATCCTGCTATTTAATTCTTTATGAACGTGAGGGTGCATCAAACTTCATAAATCCTGCTATCGTAGATCTTAATGAAGCGCGTTGTCCCCTCACCCATTCCTTCTGACCCCTTGACTCAGGACCCTCAGTCCTTCGGTCAAGCGATCCGTGCTGCCCGCACGGCAGCAGGCATGACCCTGGTCAATGCCGCAGCCATGATGGGCGTGTCCAAGCAAACGCTCAGTGACCTGGAGAAGGCAACCGGCTCCGTAGGCCTGGCCATCGCCCTGCACGTGGCGCGTGAATTGGGTGTCGGTGTCTTTGCCGTGCAGCCCACCCAGCGGGAGGCTGCACGCCAGGCCTTGCTCATGCAAACGCCATCACCCAAGGACGAGGCATGAACGAGACCAGCCACGCGCTCACGGTCTGGATCGGGGATCAGGTGGCAGGACACCTCCACCACCACCCCACCACCAACCGATTTGCATTTGCCTATGCAGATGCATGGCGCGATGCCAGGGGCGCATTTGCCTTGGGCCCTCAACTGCCACTGAAGGCGCCCGACGATCAGTCGCCAGACCAGCACAGCGCCATCGTGCGCCAATTTTTTGAAAACCTACTGCCCGAGGGTGACGCGCTCGACCATGCCGCACAGGCTCACGGTGTGTCCAAGTCGAACCTGCTGGGCCTGATTCATGCGTTGGGCCGAGAGACGGCTGGCGCCATCCGCTTGACGGCCAGCGATGACGTTGCCACGCTTGGGGCACAGCCAGAGCAACTGCGCGAGGTCACGCGCGAAGAGCTTTCTCAGCGCATTCGCCAGCGCGCCCAACTGCCCTTCTCCGTCTGGGATCAAAAAGTGCGGTTGTCGATCGCTGGCTACCAGGACAAGATCGCTGTGTACGAACATGCCAACAAGCTCTTCCTGGTGGATGGCGGCCCCAAGGCATCCAATGTGATCGTCAAGCCTGTGCCGACACGCCGTGCCCTGGCCTCCTTGCCCGGCAACGAGTACATGTGCATGCAACTGGCCCGTGCATCGGGCCTACCCGTGGCCGACCCCTGGCTGGAGCATGTGCCTGAGCCAGTGCTGTTCGTGAGGCGTTTCGATCGCCGAGAGACGCCCTCAGGCGTCGATCGATTGCACCTGATTGATGGCTGCCAGTTGCTCGGCCTGTCGGTTGGAATGAAGTACGAACGACCGTATGGCGACGGACCGGACGTACGCAACATCCGCGACGGCGCGAGCCTGCGCACGCTCTTTCAGGCGATCAACCGGTACAGCATGCAGCCCGCCGTGGACCGCCTGGCCCTGTTGCGCTGGGCTATCTTCCAGGTACTGATTGGCAACACCGACGCCCATGGCAAGAACCTGTCGTTCTTTGTTCAACCTTCTGGCGTGAGCCTGGCCCCTGCTTACGACATGGTGTGCATCCCTGCTCTCAAGGACGCGCAGTTGTCCGGCACCCTGGCCATGTCTATCGGCGATGCCTTCACCGAAGCCGAGATCAAACCTTTCGACTGGGCGCAACTGGGTCTACAAGCGGGTCTTCGGCCATCGGCCATGGCGCGACAGATGACTGGCTTGATTGACAAGGTGACTGAGGCACTGAAAATGGCCAGTGACGCTGCCCACCAAAACGGTGTAAGCCGAGACGCGGTCGATGCCATCACCCAGCAAGTCAGTGGCACGTGCGACAGGCACCGTACCGCAGCCACGCAGGTCAAGGCGATCAAGCCCGACTGGCTCTGAACTCAACCACCTTCACTGGTCGCGTGCTTGGGAGCACTGCCCATCATGCGCTTTCTCTCCGCCGTGAAGTCCCACCACACACGTGCGTCCCCACCCTCCATGAAATGCGTGATCGACATGAAGACGTCGATCACGCATGGATCATGTGTTGCTCCGGTTTCTTCGCAAAGCCGTCGGTACATGTCCAAAGGGCACTGACCTAGGATGTCTGATGGCTGACGCACGCCGATGAGCTGCAAGTCGGCAGCTGCTGCCTGACCAACATTGGGCAAGTCCGTCAGCTTCACAATCTTGCTTCGGATCACTTTGCTGGGGTTCATCGTCAAATTCAGCTTTGGTGCCACGTCGCGCGCAAGCCTACCCGAGTGCCAAGCCATCCGGGCACATTTGTGACCTCCACGCGGTAGCGCCCTTCGCCTGCGCTGATGCCTTGCAGCACCAAGGCACCGCCTTCAATGTCAATGCGCCTGACGGAGAAAGTCCGTGACGGAAAGGCGTAAAGGAACTTGCCCAACCGCTTCTTGGCCATCGGCTTCAGCTCTGCGCTCAGCAGCGTCACCACCGTCTGCTCTTCCCACGGGTCGTTGTAGTCCGTGACCAAAAGGTAACCATGGTCGGTCCCGAATTGATCGACAAGCTGCAGCCCCTCCAGCGCTATGCCTGCGGGTTGACCATCGAACATCAGCTTGCTGGTCGTGGCATCCCGATCTCGCCCGGAATCACTGGGCGTCAAAGCAAAATTGTCGATTCGTCTCACGCAAACCCCGGACAAAAATGATCAGAGAGTCTTGACGAGGACTCCCCCAAGCAAGGCCCTGCCCAACGTACGTCGCCCAGCGACGATCACTCATACGCCTTCAGCAACGCCCCCACCTGGTCGCGCAGCTTGCTGGAGCGAGGCAGGGTCGCTTGCAGCAACTTCAGCGAATCAAGGGCGTCCTCACAATGCAGGTTCGCCATCTCCTGATTGACCTCCTGGTCACGCTCTGACTGGTCGCCGCCGAACTCTCCTGCCAGGTGCAGACACGACTCTGCCTGATCGATCGTTTTGGTCGCACTGGCCCTCGACGAGGAAGCCACCATCTTCAATTGCCGAAGCTTCTTGGGGATCAGTTCAAATTTCTGGCTGCGGTCGTTGATAGCGCTACAGCTGCCGAGTGTGGTGTCCGGTACCGGATGTCGCCCGGCAGCAGAAAAATGCAGCTGCTCGCAATCACACATGAGGCGGGCCTTCGCGGATTTCGACTGCTTGTCGTGAAGCTCTGCCACCCAGCAAGCATCTGCACACCCGCATGAGTGATAGCTCAAGGCCTCCCCCTGAACTGGCCACTTCAACTTATAGGTTTCATGCCCTCCCGCAGCATGCACACCTTTGAGTGGGAGCGCACAGGCTAGCAACAGCGCAACACAAAGTCCATGCTTGGTCATTGGTACCTTGCCTGTTCTTGAAAATCCCGCAAGGTCCACTCGTCACAACGCAAAAGCGCATAGCGGCCATCAGGAAAAGCCGAAATGTAGCCAAGGAAGGCCAACTCCCTTCGAACGTCGTACCGAGACTCGAAGCCGCATGCGTTGCGTGCAGCGAACTTGCGCAACACAGAACTATCTGAACGCGGCAACCGCAAGACAAGTGCAACGCCCGGGTTCTCGCAACATCCCACATCGCCAGATCGACGCTGCTCATGTCGAACAACCAAGACGTCTGCCCCCAGGAAGACAGCCTTTGCTGATGCCTTGTAGTAGTCAGAAAAGTCCGCCCGATCATTGGTGCTTGGCCCCACGACACCGATGCGCTTGAGCGCCGAGAGCAATGCCTCCGGTGAGGACACTCTATCGCCGCCAGCCTTGCCCGGGTGTACGTGCTGCTCGAAGACCCTTGAAATGTCAACGCGCTTCGCAACGGCCCACAACGGTCCATCGGCGGTTAGCGCCATGGTCAACACAAGAAGCGCCTTCGCATAGTTTCGGACGTGCGCAAAGGACTGATACCTTGCGCGACCATTCAAAGCCGACGGCAAATACTGAACCGTGGGCCCATATGAAATTGCGGCAACGCCGCCAAAAAGTCGGATCATCTCCACCCTGAATTGCCCCACTCGTTTTCTTTTCCAGAACTGTATCAGGCGAAGATTGAAGCCTCCAGGTTGATCAAAGTCGATCTCTGGCCTCGAACTGATCGACAAGTTGCAGCCCTTCAGCGGCAATCGCAGAGTCCCGAACGCCTCAAAACGCCCACGGAATCTAATGGCTTGCCAAACTCTTCAGCGCCAGCATTGATCTCTCGGTAGAAGATGCCACCGCGCGGCCCGCTGCAATCTGCGTAGGGCCGCGCCAATCGGCCAGACCATCGCATCCGGTTTCATCCCGTTACACCAACACCCGTCAGGGTGTGTTCAGGGTATGGCGGTAACCGCGAAAATCCCCCGTTGCAGTTCAATCAAATAAACGCAACGTCAGGGAACCCAATATGGGTCTGGATACATCAAGCTTGGCTGGTGGGCTGTCGTCCATCCAGTCGGCTGTTCAGGGGGCTTTGGCCGCCGTCATCGGTCAGTGGGGTACGGAGACACGTCTCTACACACTCTCCGCACCAAATAGCCAAAGCACGCTGCCTGCCGATCTGATGGTCGAAAGCTTCGTGCTGCACGAAGCCATCTCGCAGCCCTTCTCGCTGTACATCAACGCGCTGGTGCTGGACGCCCACGTTGAGCTCAAACGCCTGACCGCGCGGCCCATCACCTTGCACACCACCTTGGCTGACGGCAGCCGCGCACGGCGCAGTGGCTATGTGACGCAGGCCGATTCACTCGAATCCGATGGCGGCTTTGCCCGTAAGGGCTTGCTGGTGCAACCATGGATCGCCTTACTGGGACACACGCTCAACAGCCGCGTCTGGCAGGGCAAGTCGGTGATCGAGATCGTCGAAGACGTGTTCGCCGATCACGCCTCGATCGCCGCGTGGAAGTGGGACGAGGACGTGCCCAGCTACGTGGCCCAAGGCATGTTTGCCCGTAACGGTGGCCAGCGCTCCTACTGTGTGCAGTACCGCGAAAGTGATCTGGACTTCGTGAGCCGCGTGCTGGCCGAAGAAGGGATCTGCTGGCGTGTGGAAGAAGACGAGTCGGCACCAGGTGGCCACACCGTCGTGTTCTTCGTCAGCAGCGCCAAGCAGTCCCAAGACCCTACGAGCGCCAGCAGCCTGGGCGGCCAGGGCATCCGCTTTCATCGTAGCAGCAGCCAGGAAGAACAAGACAGCATCCAGGCCATGGGCGCGGTGCGCCGCCTGGGGACCACGGCCACCGTGGTGCAGGGCTGGGACTACGTGGCCAACAGCGCCATCACGGCCGATGTGCCCACCAACCACCAATGGGCTGGTGACGAGGCCATGAGCCTGCAAAGCTGGCTCAGCAGCTACGACCCCACGGGCGACTACCTCTTTGGCAACCAGGAGGAGGCCCAGTTCACCGCCACGCGCCTGCAGGAGGCCCATGAGGCGCGATACAAGACCTGGCTGAGTCGAGGCTCTGTGCGCACCTTGCGCGCCGGCACCTGGATGGCCATCACGCAATCCACGCTGGACCCGCTGGCCGCGTTCGGGATGACGCCGGATGAGAAGGAGTTCTTTGTCTTCGCCTCGGATGCCTACGGGGTCAACAACCTGCCCAAGGACTTCAGCGACACCATCGTGAAGTCACTGGGGCACGCCGAGCTGCCCACGCTCAGCCTGTCGGTGGACCAGCCGGATGGACAAAACCGCGAGGCGGTCGATACCCAGGCCCTGCAACAGCAGGCCGCCCAGACGGGTTTTGCCTGCCAGTTCCAGGCCTTGCGTCGTAACGTGCCCTGGCGTGCTGTTCTGCTGGACGGCACAGGCCTGCGGCCACGGCCGCGCCCGACTGCTCTGGGCATGCAGACGGCCATTGTGGTGGGCCCGGACGGCGGCACCAGCCCCAACGGCGCCGACGAGATCTACACGGACAAGCTGGGCCGAGTCAAAGTCAAGTTCCATTGGCAGGCCAACCCGTACGCGCCGCAGCGCGCCAACAGCGACCACAGTTGCTGGGTGCGGGTGATGCAGCGCATGTCAGGGCCAGGCATGGGCCACCAGTTCATCCCGCGCATCGGGCATGAGGTACTGGTGGGCTTCCTGAGCAACGACATTGACCGGCCGTATGTGCACGCCAGCCTGTACAACGGCCGTGGTGATGGCGGTGTGCCTCGCACGCCTGGTGGCCAGCCGAACGCAGCCGACACCAGCGGTTTTGCCGGATCCAGCGACCACACCCCCAGCGGCCAAATGAACCTGGTGGGCAGTGCCAGCGGCGGCAACAGCCCCGCCTGGCATGGCGCAGCACCAGGTGCTGCGACAGACGGTTCGGAAGGCCAGAACAACGCTGCAGCCCTCAGTGGGGTCAAGAGCAAAGAGTTCGGCGGCCAGGGCTATAACCAGATGGTGTTTGACGACACCCCCAACCAGGGCCGCATGCAGTTGCACAGCACCCAGGCCCAGACCTGGCTACAGATGGGCCACTTGCTGCACCAGGCGGACAACCACCGGGGTAGCTTCCGAGGCCTGGGCTTCGAGCTGCGCACCGACGCCTGGGGCGGGTTGCGCGCGGTGCGCGGAGTCATGCTCAGCACCTACAGCTTGAACAACGGCCTGGGTCAGACGGGCGAAGGCGCGGGCGACAACGCCGCAGGCATCGCGCTGGCCAAGCAGATGCAGCAACTGGCCAGCACCTTCCACCAAGCCGCCAGCACGCACCAGACCGTGGGTCTGGGCTGTGCGGCCGGCAGCAGCAAGGCCAATGCCTGCGCGCTCGATGACGCGCTGTCGCCGGCAGCGGCCCTGACCAAGAGCCTGAGCGGCATGGTCAGCAACACCAGCTTGCCCAACGCC
>CANBUA010000213.1 GCA_947372535.1 Burkholderiales bacterium | reverse complement strand
GATACCCAGCGTTTGAACATGGGCTACACGCGCATCACGGCGCCCATGGATGGTGTGGTGGTGGCCGTGGTCACGGAAGAAGGGCGCACCGTCAACGCCAACCAGTCGGCGCCGACCATCGTCAAGATCGCTCGGCTGGACACCGTGACGATCAAGGCCCAGTTGTCCGAGGCCGATGTGGTGCGCATCCGGCCGGGTCAGCCGGTGTACTTCACCATCCTGGGTGAGCCTTTGAAACGCTACGAGGCCAAGCTGCGCGCGATCGAGCCAGCGCCTGAATCGGAGCAGTCGGAGTCGTCCAGCACGACTTCGACCAGTTCGGCCAGCACCTCGGCCATTTACTACAACGGCTTGTTCGACGTGCCCAACCCGGAGGGGCGCCTGCGCATCGCCATGACCGCGCAGGTCTCTGTGGTGCTGGATCAAGCGAAAGGCACGTTGGTGATTCCTGCGGCGGCTTTGGGCAAGCGCAGCAAGGGCGGCGCTTATGAGGTCAAGGTGCTTGATGGGCAGGGCGATGGCGCCAAACTGGCCACGCGCCAAGTCACCATCGGCTTGAACAACCGCGTGCAAGCCCAGGTGCTGAGCGGGCTCAAGGCAGGTGACAAAGTCGTAGTGGGTGATGCGGATGCCGATGGCGCGGGGGGCACCGCCGGCAAGCGCGGCGGCCCGCGCATGTTCTGACGCCGTGGCCCGCGACATGAGCAACATGCAGCAGCCGGATCAGGCCTTGCTGGAGGTTCGGGACCTCTGGCGCGAATACCCCTCGGGCGATGGCGTGGTCGCCGTGCTCAAGGGCGTGACCCTGCGCATCGAGGCAGGCGAGATGGTCGCCATCATGGGCGCTTCGGGCTCGGGCAAGTCGACGCTGATGAACGTGTTGGGCTGCCTGGACCGGCCCACGCGCGGTGATTACCTCGTGGCCGGCCAAAGCACCGCGCTGCTCTTGCCCGATGAGCTGGCGCGCTTGCGGCGTGAGCACTTCGGTTTCATCTTCCAGCGCTATCACCTGTTGGGTGATCTGTCGGCCGTGGGCAATGCCGAGATCCCGGCCATCTACGCGGGCATCCCGGCCGAGCAGCGGCACGAACGTGCCCGCCACCTGCTGACCAGGCTGGGCCTGGGCGATCGCCTGGCCAACCGCCCAGGCCAGTTGTCGGGCGGGCAGCAGCAACGCGTGAGCATTGCGCGGGCCTTGGTCAATGGCGGCGACGTCATCCTGGCCGACGAGCCCACGGGCGCCTTGGACAGCACCTCCGGCGCTGAGGTGATGAAGATCCTCAAGGAGCTGCATGCCGAGGGCCACACCGTCGTCATCGTGACCCATGATCCGCAGGTGGCCAGGCATGCCCAGCGCATCATTGAACTGAAGGACGGCTGGGTGGTGGCTGACCACCCGACGCTCGATCCCATCGACAGTGGCGAGATCGCCATCGCCCCCAAGGATGGCCACCAGACCCGCCAGCCCAAGGCGGTGGCGGCGGGCGGGCTCATGGCCGCACTGTCGTCCAGCTGGGGCCGTCTGACCGAGGCGCTGCACATGGCGCTGCGGGCGATGGCCGGACACCGCCTGCGCACCTTGCTGACCATGCTGGGCATCATCATCGGCATTGCCTCGGTGGTGTCCATGGTGGCCCTGGGCGAGGGCACACGCCGGCGCGTGCTGGCCGACATCAGCGCCATGGGCACCAACACCATCGACATCTTTCCGGGCAAGAACTTTGGTGACCGCACGGCCGGTCGCATCCGCACCCTGGTGCCCTCGGATGTGCAAGCGTTGGCCTCGCTCAACTACGTGGACAGCGTCACCCCCAGCGTGGGCACCAGCGTGACGCTGCGGCGCGGCAATGTCGAAGCCTCGGCCAGCGTGACGGGCGTGGGCGAGCAGTTCTTTCAGGTCAAGGGCTACACCATGGCCCAGGGCATGGCCTTCGACAGCGAGAGCGTGCGGCGGCAGTCCCAGGAGGGCGTGATCGACAAGGGCACGCGCGACGCCTTGTTCAAGCCCGATGAAGACCCGGTCGGCCAGGTGATTTTTCTGGGCAGTGTGCCCGTGCGGGTCATTGGCGTGACCAAACCGCAGGACAACATGTTCGGCATGGGCGACAACCTCAACGTCTGGGTGCCTTACACCACCGCCATGCGGCGGCTCATGGGACAGGACTACCTGCGCAGCGTGACGGTGCGTGTCAGTGATCAGGTGTCATCGGCCGCGGCCGAAAAAGGCATTACCAAACTGCTCACCCAGCGTCATGGCAGCACTGATTTTTTCGCGCGCAACAGCGACAGCATCCGCCAGACCATCGAGAGCACCACGCAGACTTTGACGCTGCTGATTTCGTCGATCGCGGTGATCTCGCTGATCGTCGGCGGCATCGGGGTGATGAACATCATGCTGGTCTCGGTCACCGAGCGCACCCAGGAAATCGGCGTGCGCATGGCCGTGGGCGCGCGACAAGGCGATATCCTTCAACAGTTCCTGATCGAGGCGGTGCTGGTCTGCCTGCTGGGCGGCATCCTGGGCGTGTCGCTGGCGTTGGGCATCGGCGTGCTGATCGAGCAGGTCGGTGGTGGGTTCAAAATGGTTTATTCGACCACGTCCATCCTGACCGCCTTTGGCGTGTCCAGCCTGATCGGCGTGGTCTTTGGCTTCCTGCCGGCGCGCAATGCGGCGCGCCTGGACCCGGTCGAGGCGCTGGTGCGCCCGTGATCGACCGGCATGACAACAACGAATCAAGATAAGCGAGCAACAAGATGATCAACAACACAATGCGGCAGAACAAGCAAGCGACCATGAAGGTGCTGACAGTGGCGATGATGCTGGCCGTTCTGGCTGGCTGCTCCTCCTTCCCGCAGGCCACGAGCGAACCCCAAGGTGGTGGCGCCAAGGTGCCCGCGAACTGGCAATACGCCACCGCGACCACTTGGCCCCAAGGCGGCGTGACGCTGGACGAAGCCTGGTGGAAGCGTTTCAACACGCCAGAACTTGATGCCCTGATCGACCGCGTGCTGGCCAGCAACACCAGTCTGGCCACCGCCGCCATCCGCGTGCGTCAGGCCCAATTGCGGGCTGACTTGGCCAACTCGGCGCGCCTGCCCAGCGTCAGCGCCAACGCCAATGTGCGAGCCAGTCGGTCGATCGACAACGACAACACAGGCACCTTGCGCAGTTCCAGTTCCTCCCTGAGCGCCAGTTGGGAGCTCGATCTGTGGGGTCGCCTGGCTGCACAGCGCGACGCCGCAGCTTGGGAGGCCACGGCCAGCGAAGAAGACCGCCGTGGCGTGGCCTTGAGCCTGGTCGGCACGACCGCGCGCCTGTACTGGCAACTGGCCTACCTGGATGAGCGCGTGGCATCCACCCAAAGCAGCCTGGAGTACGCGCGCAAGACCTTGTCGCTGGTTCAGTCGCTGCACAACGCGGGCTCGATCTCCGGCTTGGAAGAAGCCCAGGCCGAGCAGGCCGTGCGCGCCCAGGAAGGCGCTTTGTCGCAGCTGACCCAGACCCGCATGGAGACGCGCGAATCGCTGGCGCTGCTGCTTGATGGGCCCACCCAGACGGCACAAGTGCCCGCTCATCCTGCCTGGCCCCTGGGCACTTGGCCCACCGTGGCGCCTGACCTGCCCGCCGCCGTGCTGGCCCGCCGCCCTGATGTCCAGGCGGCTGAATCGCGTCTGCATGCCGCTTTCGCCTCGGCTGAGGCCACCCGCACGGCCTATTACCCCCCCATCACGTTGACTGCTGGCGTGAGCGGCGGCGGCACCTCGCTGGGTTCGGTGCTCAGCAACCCGGTCGGCACCCTCGGTGCGGCCCTGGTCCTGCCCTTCCTGCAATGGCGTGACATGCAGCGCAACGTGGCCATCTCTCAGGCCGAGGCCGACGCGGCTGTGCTGGGTTTTCGCCAGACGCTCTACACCGCTTTGTCGGACGTGGACCAGGCCTTATCGGCTCGCGATCAGTTAAACATCCAGGCTTTAGCGCAGAATGGCCGCCTGGTGCAGGCCCAAAAGGTCGAGCGCCTGACCGAGCTGCGCTACCGCTCGGGGGCGGAACCGCTCAAATCCTGGCTGGACGCGCAAGAGGCACGTCGCCAGGCTGAGCTGGCCGCTGCTGACGTGCGCTTCAATCAACTGAGCAATTGGGTGTCGCTGGTGCAGGCCCTGGGTGGCGGTGTATCGGCGGCGGCAGGCCCGACCAAAACGGCCAGCACGCCCTGACGACGGAGCAGACATGGCAAGACCTTTGGCGCTGGTGACCGGCGCATCCTCGGGCATTGGTGCCGAGATGGCGCGCGACCTGGCCGCTCGCGGACACGACCTGGTGCTGGTGGCGCGCCGCGCCGCCGCCATGCAGACCCTGGCCGAGGAGTTGCAGCGCCAGCACCAGGCCACCTGCACGGTGCTGTCCCAGGACCTCACCGCGCCGGGCGGCGTGAAAGCCCTGGTCGCGCAGCTGAAAGACCGAGACCTGCAACCCGAGGTGCTGATCAACAATGCCGGCCTGGGTTCGATCGGTGAGCACGTCGGCAGCCAATGGGCGGTTCAGCAAAGCATGATCGACCTCAACGTCACGGCGCTGACCGAGTTGACCCATGCCTTGCTGCCCGCCATGGTGGCCAACAAGCGCGGCAAGATCCTCAATGTGGCTTCCACCGCCTCCTTCCAGCCCGGGCCTGGCATGGCGGTCTATTTCGCGACCAAGGCCTATGTGCTGTCTTACAGTGAAGCCTTGCATCAGGAACTGGCGCGCGTGGGCATCACCGTCACGGCGCTTTGCCCTGGGCCAACGGCCAGCGAATTCGTCGCGGTGGCGTCCAAGACCCACAGCATTTCATTGGCCAGCCGCATTCCCTTCGCGCCCTCGGCCGATGTGGCGCGCTACGGCATTGAGGCCATGATGCGCGGCCAGGCCGTGGCCGTGCACGGCATCGTCAACCGGCTGGGGGCCTGGTCGGTTCGCTTCACGCCGCGCGCTGTGGTGCGTCGCCTGGTGGCCATGGCCTTCAAACCTGTCTGACCTTCATTTTTCGGGCTGCCCAGCATGATCACCGTCCATCACCTTGAAACCTCGCGCTCGCAGCGCGTGCTGTGGTTGCTCGAAGAATTGGCTCTGCCTTACGAGATCAAGGTCTACAAGCGCGACCCGCGCACCCGCCTGGCCCCGCCGGAACTCAAGAAGATCCACCCATTGGGCAAATCGCCGGTGATCACCGATGGCGATTTGGTGGTGGCCGAGTCCGGCGCCATTTTGGAATACCTGGCTGAGACCTATGGCGCCCAAGGGCAGGGCGATGTCGCTCACCTGGTGCCTGCGCCCGGCACCCCCGAGCACCGTGAATGCCGCTTCTGGCTGCATTTCGCTGAAGGTTCGCTCATGAACTGGCTGGTGATGAAGCTCGTGTTCATCACCATCCCGACCCAGCCCATGCCTTTCTTCGTGCGGCCCATCGCGCGTCAGCTTTGTGCCCAGGTGCAGGCCAAGCTGATCGACCCCAACCTCAAGGCTGCCTTGAGTTACATGGACCAGCACTTGGCCCAGCATGCCTGGTTCGCTGGGGATCGACTCACCCTGGCTGATTTTCAGATGAGTTTTGCGGTGGAAGCGGCCTTGGCTCGTGGCGCTGACGCGGCGCGCTACACCCATGTAGCGGCTTACAAGGCCCGGCTGGCCGCACGCCCCGCTTACCAGCGCGGCATCGCCAAGGGTGGCCCGGTGGTGATGGGCTGACGCTGACGCTGCGGCAGAGGCGCTCATCCGGCTAGACTGACGGCCCGGCATCCCACCCCAAGGTTCACCGTGAGCATCAGCCCCTTCTACGCCCACCTCTCACGCCTGCGTTTCATCAAGCGCTGGGGTTTGATGCGCAATGCCGTCGAGGAAGACGTGGCGCAGCACAGTTGGGAGGTGGCGGTGCTGGCCCATGCGCTGGCCTTGATCCGCAAGGAAGTCTTCGGAGGCGATGTGGACCCGAACTCGGTCGCCACGCGTGCCTTGTTCCACGATGCCACAGAGGCCATCACGGGTGATCTGCCGACGCCGGTCAAATATTCTCCGGCCATGCGACAGGCCAGCCTCCACCTGGAAGACGAAGTCAGCCACGAGATGTTGGCCTTGTTGCCTGCTGCTTTGAAAGCACCCTTGACCGCTGTGGTCGATCACCGTGAATGGCCGGTGGATGAGGCGCAACTGGTCAAGGCGGCGGATCGCCTGGCCGCCTGGCTGAAGTGCCAGGCCGAATTGCGCTATGGCAACCGTGAATTCGAACAAGCCGCGCAGCAGATCCACGCCAAGCTGCATGAAAACATGCTGCCGGAGGTGAAGTATTTCCTGGACACGTTCGGCGGCGCCTATGACCTCACGCTGGACTCGCTGATGCGGGGTGACTGAGCCTCGCCGTTGAACAGGTCGGGCGTCACGTTCAAAAGCTGATCAAAACGTGATGTTGGTGCCCAAGGAGAACAAGCGCGCGTGGTCGCCTCCGGCTTGACTGGCCTCCGAGGCGTTCACCTGGACATGCTCATTCAAGGCCCAGCGCAGTCCCATCCCCACCATGGGCTGCGAGCGGTGATCGCCATAGACCTCCAGGCCCAGGTCCACACCTTGGGTGAGTGGATGTTCCATCGCCAGGTTCCAGGTGACAAACCAGAGCTTGTCGCTCAAGGTCCGCACCAGGCCAAGGTTGGCATGCGCCGTGAATTCACCCGGTAGCGGCCGGCTGGCCGCCAGGTTCACTGAGATCGAGTCGAGCTGGAAAGATGCGTCGAGCGCGCGCAGCATGTTCACGCCATACGCCAAGCTCACGGAGGTCGACTGGTCGCCGCCGTCGATCCATGCGGATTTGCCGGAGAACGTCAAGGCCTGGTCATGGACGTCGATGCTTTGCGTGTGTCCGTAGCCCACCGCAAGCTGAGTGCCTGCCATCACGCCACACGCCACCTGGGTGGACCATGCGCTGACAGGCGCTTGCCCGTGGGCGTTCAAGCGGGCGCCGACCGATTCCCATTCGCAGTCTCCTTTGGCCAGCACCCCTGCGTCCTCGGTGGCCAGTGGGCGGCCGGCATGCGCACTCAGGCCAGGCAGGGACAAGGCCATGGACAACAGCAGGGCGACGTTGAGATGGGTAGCCTTCACGGTGAGTCCTTTTGACTGTATGGATTCAGTCAGTGAGACGTGCGAAAAACGTTGACCGTGGTGGCCAGCGCCTGAGCCTGCTGAGCCATTTCCATGGCGGCCGCCGCGGTTTGTTCCACCAGCGCAGCGTTTTGCTGGGTGGTCCGGTCCAGGTCGTTCACCGCTTCATTGACCAGCACAATGCCGCTGCGTTGCTCGCTGGCTGCCTGGGTGATTTCGTTGATGGTGGTGCTCACCAGGGTGACGCTGGCCAGAATTTCATCCATGGTCAAACCGGCATCCTTGACGTATTGGCTGCCCGCCTGCACCTTGTCCACGCTGGAGCCGATCAGGGTTTTGATTTCACGCGCGGCATCGGCGCTGCGGCGTGCCAACATGCGCACCTCCGAGGCAACCACCGCGAAGCCGCGACCCTGTTCGCCCGCCCGGGCCGCTTCCACGGCGGCATTCAAGGCCAGGATGTTGGTCTGAAAGGCGATGCTGTCGATGACCCCGATGATGTCGCTGATTTGGCGAGACGCTGTGTTGATCTCGTCCATGGTGATGACCACGCGCGAGACGGCCTGGCCACCCCGGGCCGCGACAGCGCTGGCGCTGTCTGCCAGGCCACTGGCCCGCAGCGCGGCATCCGCGCTGAGCCTGACCGTGGCGGTGATCTGCTCCATGCTGGAGGCGGCCTGCTGCAGGTTGCCTGAGGTTTCCTCGGTCCGCCTGCTCAGGTCCTGGTTGCCGGTGGCGATCTGCTCGCTGACCATCGAGATGGATCGGGCCGAGCTTTGCACATTGCCTACAACGCCCGCGATCTTCTCCAGGAAGGTGTTGAACTGAACAGTCAGGTCGTTGAACTCGGTGGCATGGCTTGGCGGCAGTCGTCGCGACAAATCACCATCGGTCTGATTGAGCTGGCGCACGGCTTCCCGGAGGTGACCCAAGGGGGTGAGGATGGAGCGCATCGTCCAGAGGGAAAAGGCCAGCAGGCCGGCCAACCCGCCGACGATGAGCACCAGCATCGTGCGCATGGATTGCGTGTTGGACGCGTGAGTCTGCTCCTTGATCTCCTCGGCCGCTTGCTCAATGGCATCGGCCGATTTTTCGAGCGATGCTTCCAGCGCGTGGAAGGCTTGGTCAAACGTCGCCAGGGCGGTTTTGCTGTCCTGCGGATGCTGTTTGATCGACGCAATGGCGGTGGCCGCGGCCTCCGCGTAACGCTGCCCTGGGGGGATGGAGGCTCGCACGGCTTCTACCGATTGGATGGTGGAGGCGTTGGCCACGGCCAGGTCCAGGCTGCCCAGAAGACTCTTGACGTTTTCCGTGACGGCCTTGCCTGCGTCGTCCACCTGCTGCAGGTCATTGTTTTGCGCGGCCACGGCGGCCCGCATGATCTCGGCACGCGTGTTGTCGTGCTTCATGTC
>CANBUA010000212.1 GCA_947372535.1 Burkholderiales bacterium | reverse complement strand
TCGAAGTTCTGCGCAGCCTTGGCAGGCGCGTCGAACGCGGCGATCTCGCTGCCTTCCAGTTGTGCGAACACGGCCAGTTGCTCAACCAAGATCTTGGCCGACGAACGGATCGCTTCCTCAGGCGAGATGGCGCCGTTGGTTTCGATCTCCATGACCAGCTTGTCCAGGTCGGTGCGTTGTTCCACACGGGCGCTTTCGACCGTGTAGCTCACGCGGCGGACCGGCGCAAAAGAAGCGTCCAGGACGATGCGACCGATGGCCTTGGTTTCTTCGCCGTAACGGCGCAGCGTACCGGGCACATAGCCGCGGCCCTTTTCCACCTTGATCTGCATGTCCAGCTTGCCGCCTTGCGACAGGTGGCAGATCACGTGGTTGGGGTTGACGATCTCGACGTCGTGAGGCGTCTGGATGTCAGCGGCCGTGACGGCGCCTTCGCCATCCTTGCGCAGCACCAGGGTGACTTCGTCACGGTTGTGCAGCCGGAAGACCACGCCCTTGAGGTTCAGCATGATGTGCACGACGTCTTCCTGGACACCGTCCAGGGTCGAGTACTCGTGCAGAACACCGGCGATGGTGACTTCCGTTGGCGCAAAACCCACCATCGAGGACAGCAGAACGCGACGCAGGGCGTTCCCCAGGGTGTGACCATAGCCACGCTCGAAAGGCTCGAGTGTGACCTTGGCGCGGTGGCCGCCGAGCGGCTCCACCTGGATGGCTTTGGGTTTCAGCAACGTGGTTTGCATGAGGCCTTCCTGTCAATACCCTCGGCTCGTTACACCGATAAGGCTGATGGATGAATCGGTTGTCGCCAACCGAACTTTGAAAAAAACGACAACAGGACCGACAGGGCGCGGCCAAACAGCCAGCACCCAGCGGTCCTGAAAAATCAACGCGAGTACAGTTCGACGATCAACGATTCGTTGATGTCAGCACCGAATTCATCACGGTCAGGCGCCTTCTTGAACACGCCTTCGAGCTTGGTCGCATCGACCGTGACCCAACCGGGCAAGCCGATGGACTCGGCCAGCTTCAGAGCTTCCACAACGCGGACCTGCTTCTTCGCCTTTTCACGCACGCCGACGACATCGCCAGCCTTGACGTTGTAGGACGGGATGTTCACGACTTGACCGTTCACGGTCACGCCCTTGTGGCCCACCAGTTGGCGAGCTTCGGCGCGAGTCGAACCAAAACCCAGGCGGTAGACGACGTTGTCCAAGCGCGATTCCAGCAGAACCAGCAGGTTCGAACCGGTGTTGCCCTTGCGGCGTTCGGCTTCAGCGAAATAGCGGCGGAATTGCTTCTCCAGCACGCCGTACATGCGCTTGACCTTTTGCTTTTCACGCAGTTGCAGACCGAAGTCCGAGGTGCGCGAACCCGAAGTGCGGCCATGCTGACCGGGCTTCGAATCGAATTTGGCCTTGTCGCTGATCGGGCGGCGAGCGCTTTTCAGGAACAGGTCGGTGCCTTCACGGCGAGACAGTTTGGCCTTAGGGCCCAGGTAACGTGCCACGTTGATGTCCTCAATGAATCTGACGCCAGATGAACCAGACCACACAGGGGGCCAAGGTGTCCGACGCGAGTCTGGCCAAGTGTGAGGGCCAGACGGTGGTCTTCGACAATGCGCACCAATGAGGGCAGCAGGCAAAAGTCAGGCCGATCTGGCCAAACCAAGCCCGCGCCAATGGTGCGCGAACAAAACCTGTGATTATAGCCACAGGAATGCATTCAGGCAAACACAAAGCCACACTTCCTGATACAGAAAGTGAATCGCGTTGGTTTGCCCAAACAGCAAATCAGAGCAAAAGCAAAACCTCGCCGACAGCAGGCGCTGTGGGCGAGGTTCAAGAGACGACGCTTAGATGCGACGACGCTTTTGCGGACGGCAACCGTTGTGGGGAACCGGCGTCACATCAGAGATGGAGTTGATCCGGATGCCCAGCGATGCCAGCGCGCGAACCGACGACTCGCGACCAGGACCGGGGCCCTTGATCTCGACGTCCAGGTTCTTGATGCCTTGTTCCTGAGCAGCGCGGCCGGCCACTTCAGCGGCCACCTGGGCAGCGAAGGGAGTCGACTTGCGCGAACCCTTGAAACCTTGACCACCACTTGAGGCCCACGACAAAGCATTGCCTTGACGGTCCGTGATCGTGATGATCGTGTTGTTGAACGACGCGTGGACGTGGGCGATACCGTCCGCAATGTTCTTGCGGACTTTCTTGCTCACACGGCGAGCCGCGCTGTTGGCAGGTGCTTTAGCCATTTGAAACCTTCTCTCTCAACGAGCCCGAAATGTCCGGGCGCTGTATCTTATCGGATGGCGAAGATCACTTCTTGCCGGCGATCGCCTTGCGGGGACCCTTGCGAGTGCGCGCATTCGTGCGAGTGCGCTGGCCACGGCAAGGCAGACCACGGCGATGACGGAAGCCACGGTAGCAGCCAATGTCCATCAGTCGCTTGATGTTCATTGACAGTTCGCGTCGCAGGTCACCCTCGATCGTGAGCTTGCCCACTTCGTCCCGGATTTTCTCCAGGTCGCCGTCGGTCAATTCCTTGATCTTCTTATTGAAGGGAATGCCTGCAGCGGAGCAGATCTTCTGCGCAGTGGTCCGGCCAATGCCGTAAATGTGCGTCAAGCCAATTTCAGTGTGCTTGTGCGGTGGGATGTTGATGCCAGCAATACGTGCCATAGCTGTCCTCTGATACCGTGATTCGTTGTCCGCAGGGGATCAACCCTGGCGTTGCTTGTGACGTGGGTCGGTGCAGATCACGCGGACCACGCCCTTGCGGCGGATGATTTTGCAATTGCGGCAGATCTTTTTGACTGATGCAGCGACTTTCATGTCTTCTCCTGATCCATCGATGACTCGACGGGACTCACACTTCGTAAACCGGGTCTAACTCAACTCGCTCACTTCGCCCGGAATACGATGCGAGCCACCGAAAAAATATTCGCTTCACTTCGCAGGCTGCAAACACACAGCCTGCCCGGTTCAGCTTTTGAAATTTGCCTTCTTCAGCAGCGATTCGTACTGCTGAGACATGACATAGGACTGCACTTGAGCCCAGAAATCCATGGTGACCACCACGATGATGAGCAATGAAGTCCCACCAAAGTAGAAAGGCACGTTGTACTTAAGTACCAGGAACTCGGGCAGCAAACACACTGCCGTGATGTATACCGCGCCAGCCAGCGTCAAGCGCGCCAGGATCTTGTCAATGTACTTGGCCGTGTTGTCGCCAGGACGAATCCCGGGGATGAACGCGCCGCTTTTCTTCAAGTTGTCTGCAGTCTCACGGCTGTTGAACACCAGCGCCGTGTAGAAGAAGCAAAAGAACACGATGGCAGCGGAGTACAGCAACACATAGATCGGCTGACCTGGGGACAAGGCACCGGCCATGTCCTTCAACCAGCGCATGCTGTCACCAGCTGCGAACCAACCCACTGCCGTTGCTGGCAACAGAATGATCGACGAGGCAAAGATCGGAGGGATCACGCCGGCCATGTTGACCTTCAGGGGCAGGTGTGACGATTGACCGCCATACACCTTGTTGCCGACCTGACGCTTGGCGTAATTGACCAGGATCTTGCGTTGACCGCGCTCCACGAACACCACACCAAAGGTCACCAGACCCACGATGCCCAGGATCAGGATTGCAGCCGGGATGCTCATCGCACCGGTGCGGATCAGTTCGAACAGACCACCAATGGCATTGGGCAAACCTGCCGCGATACCACCAAAGATCAGAATCGAGATGCCGTTGCCCAGACCACGCTCGGTGATCTGTTCACCCAGCCACATCAGGAACAGCGTGCCCGCTGTCAGGCTCACCACAGTCGTCAGCTTGAAGCCGAAACCGGGATTGATCACCAGACCAGCCGTCCCTTCCAGTGCCACGGCAATGCCGAAGGACTGGAACAAGGCCAGGCCCAGTGTCCCGTAACGGGTGTACTGGGTGGTCTTGCGACGACCAGCTTCGCCCTCTTTCTTCAAGGCTTCCAGGCTGGGGATCACATAGCCCATCATCTGCATGATGATGGACGCCGAGATGTAAGGCATGATGCCCAGCGCGAAAACCGTGAAGCGGGACAAGGCGCCGCCTGAGAACATGTTGAACAAGCTCAGGATGCCGCCCTGCTGACCTTTGAACAGCTGCTGCAATTGGGACGGATCGATACCAGGCACGGGGATATGAGCCCCGACGCGGTAGACGACCAGCGCACCAAGCAGGAAAATCAGGCGACGTTGGAGGTCGCCAAACTTGCCGCTTTGAGCCAGTTGAGTGGGTGAAGTCGCCATGAATGCGGACAGTGCTTGTGTTATTCGCCCAGCGAGCCGCCAGCGGCCTCGATGGCAGCCTTGGCACCAGCCGTTGCGCCGATTCCCTTGAGGGAAACCTTCTTGCTCAGCTCACCCGACTTGATCACCTTGATCACCTTGGCGATCTGGGGAACGAGACCGGCTTGCTTGAGCACCAGGGCGTCGACTTCCGTGACGTCCAGCAGCTGCAACTCACCCAGGGTGATTTCAGCGTTGTACTTGAGCAGGTGCGACTTGAAGCCACGCTTGGGCAGGCGACGTTGCAAAGGCATTTGACCGCCTTCGAAACCCACCTTGTGGTAGCCACCAGCACGGGACTTCTGACCCTTGTGGCCGCGACCAGCGGTCTTGCCCAGGCCGGAGCCAATGCCACGACCCACACGACGCTTGTAGTGTTTAGAGCCTTCTGAAGGCTTGATGGTATTGAGTTCCATTAGAGCACCTGCACCAGATAGGCGACCTTGTTGATCATGCCGCGAACAGCCGGCGTGTCTTGCAACACGGACGTGCTGTTGAGGCGACGCAGGCCCAGGCCGCGAACGGTTTCGCGGTGATCCTGACGCGTACCGATCACGCTGCGAACCAGCTTGACCGTGACAGTTTTGTTTTCACTCATCACAAATCTCCAGCGATCAGTTGAAGATTTCTTCAACTGTCTTACCGCGCTTGGCGGCAACTTGGGACGGCGTGGTCGACTTGCGCAGGGCGTCGAACGTCGCACGCACCAGGTTGTAAGGGTTGGTCGAACCGAGGCTCTTGGCCACGATGTCGGTCACACCCATCACTTCGAACACGGCGCGCATTGGACCACCAGCGATGATGCCGGTACCGGCAGGCGCGGGCGCCAACAGGACCTTGGAGGCACCATGCTCGCCCATCACATTGTGATGAACCGAGCCGTTGCGCAAGTTGACCTTGAGCATGTTGCGACGGGCTTCGTCCATGGCCTTGGTCACGGCCAGAGGCACTTCACGCGCCTTGCCCTTGCCCATGCCAATGCGACCTTCACCATCACCGACCACGGTCAATGCTGCGAAGCCCATGATCCGACCGCCCTTGACCACTTTGGTCACGCGGTTCACTTGAATCATCTTCTCGCGCAGCCCGTCGTCGCGACCTTCGTCTGCTACTTTGGGTTGAAACTTAGCCATTTGGTATTTCTCCAGTGCGACGCTTAGAACTGAAGGCCGGCTTCACGCGCGGCATCAGCCAAGGCCTTGATGCGACCGTGGTAGGCAAAGCCCGAGCGGTCGAAAGCGACCTTCTCGACGCCAGCTGCTTTCGCCTTTTCGGCGATGCGCTTGCCAATCACGGTTGCGGCGTTCACGTTGCCACCCTTGCCAGCAGCGCCCAGTTGCTCGCGGACTTCTTTTTCGGCCGTGGAGGCCGAAGCGAGCACCTTGGCACCGTCGCCCGTGGTGACGGCCGCGTAGATGTGCAGGTTGGTACGGATGACCGTCAGACGTACTGCGCCTTGCAATGCAATGCGAGCACGCGTTTGACGCGAGCGGCGCTGGCGCTGTTCTTTCTTGTTGATAGACATGATGAATCAGCTCCTTACTTCTTCTTGGTCTCTTTCAAGACCACGCGCTCGCCTACGTAGCGGATGCCCTTGCCCTTGTAAGGCTCTGGCGGACGGAAAGCGCGCACTTCGGCGGCGATCTGACCCACTACTTGACGGTCGACACCCTTGATGACGATCTCGGTCTGAGACGGAGTCTCGACCTTGATGCCATCGGGCATGTCTTTGACGACTGGATGAGAGAACCCAATTTGCAGGTTCAGCTTCTGGCCGGCTGCCTGGGCACGAAAGCCCACGCCCACCAGGGACAGCTTTTTCTCGAAGCCCTTGCTCACGCCGTTGACCATGTTGTTGACCAAGGCGCGCACCGTGCCAGACATGGCATTGGCGGCTGCGCTTTCGTCAGCAGGGGAGACGGTCAGGACGCCAGCGTTGGCAGCCACGGGGGCCAGCAACGATTGAGCGCGGCTCAGGGTACCCAAGGCACCCTTGACGGTGATGTTGTCTGCAGTGATCTGCACGTCCACGCCTTGCGGGACGGTGATCGGCATTTTTCCTACGCGGGACATGTCGATGGCTCCTTGATCAGGCGACGTAGCAGAGCACTTCGCCACCGATACCGGCTGCGCGCGCTTTGCGGTCGGTCATGACACCCTGAGGAGTCGTGACGATGGCCACACCCAGGCCGTTCTGGACCTTGGGAATGCTGTGGGCACCTTTGTACACACGCAGACCGGGCTTGGAGACGCGTTCGATTTTCTCGATCACGGCCTTGCCTGCGTAGTACTTCAGGGCGATTTCCAGTGTGGGCTTGGTAGCCTCACCGGTGATGGCGAAACCATCAATGTAGCCTTCGTCCTTCAGGACTGCGGCGATCGCGACTTTCAGCTTTGACGACGGCATGGCAACGCTGGCTTTTTCCACCATTTGTGCGTTGCGAATGCGGGTCAGCATGTCGGCGATAGGGTCACTCATGCTCATGGGATAACTCCTGTTCGTTCCCGGCCGGCTTACCAGCTAGCCTTGGTGACACCGGGGATGTCACCGGCAAATGCCAGTTCACGGATCTTGCTACGGCCCAACCCAAATTGACGGAAGGTGCCACGTGGGCGACCAGTCAGCGAGCAGCGATTGCGCAGGCGGGTGGGGTTGGCGTTACGGGGCAGCTTTTGCAACTCGAGGCGGGCAGCGTAACGCTCGTCGTCGGACTTGTTGGCATCGTTGATGATGGCCTTGAGTTCGGCGTACTTCTTGGCGTGCTTGGCAACCAGCTTTTCGCGCTTTTCTTCACGTTGGATAAGGGACAGTTTTGCCACAATCCACCTCAGTTCTTGAACGGGAATTTGAACGCTGCGAGCAGAGCCTTGGCTTCGTCGTCAGTCTTGGCCGATGTCGTGATGCTGATGTTCAGACCACGGATCGCGTCGATCTTGTCGTATTCGATTTCCGGGAAAATGATCTGTTCCTTGACGCCGACGTTGTAGTTACCACGACCGTCGAAAGAGCGACCAGAGATACCGCGGAAGTCACGAACGCGGGGCAGCGAAATCGTCACGAAGCGGTCCAGGAATTCGAACATGCGAACACCGCGCAACGTCACCATGGTGCCGATGGGCATGTTTTCGCGGATCTTGAAGCCGGCGATGGCCTTGCGGGACATGGTGACCACAGGCTTTTGGCCAGCAATCTTGGTCAGGTCGCTCACGGCGTGTTCCATGACCTTCTTGTCCGACACAGCTTCCGAGACACCCATGTTCAGGGTGATCTTGGTCAGGCGCGGCACTTCCATGATCGACTTGTAGCCGAACTTGGCCATCAACTCAGGCACGATCTTCTCGCGATAGATGGCCTGCAGACGAGCGATATTAGGGGCGGTTTGTTGAGTCATGTGTTACCTCATCAAGCCTTGATTTCTTCGCCACTGGATTTGTAGACGCGCACTTTTTTGCCGTCTTCCAGGAGCTTGATACCAACGCGATCGGCCTTGCCGGATGCGGCATTGAAAATTGCCACATTGGATTGGTTGATCGGCATGGTCTTGTCGACGATGCCGCCAGTCGTACCCTTCATGGGGTTGGGCTTGACGTGCTTTTTGGCAACGTTTACACCATCGACCAGCAGATGATCGGCATCAACACGGGCCGAAACGGTGCCGCGCTTGCCTTTGTCGCGACCGGTCAAAACAATGACCTGATCGCCTGTACGAAGTTTGTTCATGGGCAGTCCTTTGCTGTACCGAGGATTTACAAAACCTCGGGGGCCAGCGACACGATCTTCATGAAGCGCTCGTTACGCAGTTCACGCGTCACGGGGCCGAAGATGCGGGTGCCGATGGGCTCCAGCTTGGCGTTGAGCAACACGGCGGCATTGCCGTCGAATTTGATGAGCGAGCCGTCTTGACGACGCACACCCTTGGCGGTACGAACCACCACGGCGCTGTAGACTTCGCCTTTTTTGACGCGGCCACGAGGCGCAGCTTCTTTGATGCTGACCTTGATGACATCGCCAATGCCGGCGTAACGGCGTTTGGAGCCACCGAGCACCTTGATGCACATGACGCTCTTGGCGCCCGTGTTGTCTGCGACATCGAGTCGCGATTGCATTTGGATCATGTTTTACCCCAACTTGCACCCATCGGCTGCGCAACATCTGCACAACAACGACCGGACAGTCTTGGGCCCACGGAATGGGCGGATCTGACTAAACAGCTGTTTGCCAAAACGCCCACCCCAGCAGCCCGAGACACCAGACCGGCCTTTCGATT
>CANBUA010000211.1 GCA_947372535.1 Burkholderiales bacterium | reverse complement strand
TGACCTGGGCGCCGATTCCCTGGACACCGTCGAGCTGGTGATGGCCCTCGAAGACGAGTTCGGCATCGAGATCCCCGATGAAGAAGCCGAGAAGATCACCACCGTTCAGCTGGCGATCGACTACGCCAAGAACCACGTCAAGGCCTGATTTTTTCTGGCTTTGATCCGTCCATTGACCTTTCCCCCATCAAGCATGAGCCGTCGTCGCGTCGTCGTTACGGGTCTGGGTCTGGTGACCCCCGTTGGCAACAACGTCCAGGATTCCTGGACCAACTTGCTGGCAGGTCGCAGTGGCATCCAGACCATCACCAAATTCGACCCCGCGGCGTTTGCCTGCCAGTTTGCGGGCGAGGTCAAGGGCTTCAACATCGAGGATTACATCCCCGCCAAAGAAGCCCGTCACATGGACACCTTCATCCACTACGGCCTGGCGGCCAGCATGCAAGCTGTGCGCGACGCCGGTCTGGCCACGGGTGAAGCGCTGAGTCCCGAGCAAGCCGAACGCATCGGCGTGATGGTCGGCTCGGGCATCGGCGGTCTGCCTCTGATCGAGCAGACCCACGCCGACTACAAGGAGCGCGGCCCCCGGCGCATTTCGCCGTTCTTCGTGCCAGCTTCCATCATCAACATGATTTCGGGCCATGTGTCCATCCAGTTCGGCTTTAAAGGCCCGAACCTGGGTGTGGTCACGGCCTGCACCACCGGCCTCCATGCCATTGGTCTGGCGGCCCGCCTGATCCAGTGCGGCGATGCCGACATCATGGTGGCCGGCGGTGCCGAAGCCACCGTGAGCCCCCTGGGCGTCGGTGGCTTTGCCGCGGCCCGCGCCCTGTCCACCCGCAACGACGACCCGACCACGGCCTCCCGCCCCTGGGACAAGGACCGCGACGGCTTCGTGCTGGGCGAAGGCTCTGGCGTCATGGTGGTCGAGTCCTACGACAGCGCGGTGGCCCGTGGCGCCCGCATCTACGCTGAAATCGCCGGCTTCGGCATGAGCGGCGACGCCTACCACATGACCGCGCCCGATGTGGATGGCCCCAAGCGCTCCATGCTGAACGCCTTGCGCGATGCCGGCATGAGCGTCGATCAGGTGCAGTACCTGAACGCCCACGGCACCTCCACGCCCCTGGGTGACCTGAACGAAACCAACGCCATCAAGGCGGCTTTTGGCGATCACGCCAAAAAGCTGGTCGTCAACTCGACCAAGTCCATGACCGGCCATCTGCTGGGTGGCGCGGGTGGCATCGAGTCCGTGTTCACGGCCTTGGCGGTCCACCATCAGGTGTCTCCGCCCACCATCAACATCTTCAACCAGGATCCGGAATGTGACCTGGACTACTGCGCCAACACCGCGCGGGAGATGAAGATCGACGTCGCCTTGAAGAACAACTTCGGTTTCGGCGGCACCAATGGCACGCTGGTCTTCAAGCGCATCTGAGTATGTAGACAAGGCGCCTGCAGACGCAGGCAAGGCGGTGCCGCTGCCCGAGCCTGCCCTGACTTGGGTGGCGCGGCCCGGTCTGGTGGCCGGCAGCCCCTGGCCCCGTGCGACGGCGCTCTTGCTGTATGGCCTGCCTGCGTTGGTCTGTCTGGCCTGGGCTGCGGCCTGGCTCGGTCTCAGCGAGGTCCTGGCTCCAGTGGCTGTCGCTCTGGCAGCATCCGCCTGGGGCTGGCTGAACTGGCGGCGGAGCGCTGCGTCCCAAGAGCAAGAGGCCAGCCCGGTAGCCACGTTGAGCTGGCTTGGTCCCTGGCCCGGTCTTCCCGCACCACGGGAGCGCCGGAGCAAGCCGACATCAACCGGTGCACGCTTCGAGCGGCCCGGCTCGAGCCCGGAACGGCCTGCCCCCGGCTTCCAGTTGGACGGCAAGGCGGTCTGGCCTCGCCTTCGCCTGCAATGGGGCCCCCATGTCTGCCTGCAATGCTCGGATCGGCATTGGGTCTGGCTTACTTTGCGCGACCGACAGGCTGGCCGCGCCCTGCGCGTCTTGCTGCGCACGGTGAGCCAACCCCGGCCCGAATCGACCTCACAAGCAGCAGGACGTCACGCTGGCGGATCAGCCGATGCAATGGCATCATGCGAGGCGTGGGACGCTGCCCTGGCCCGCCGCCGCGCCCAGGCCGAAGCAGACATGGACGCGGCCCGCGACGACTTTCCGGCCACCGCGATCATGAAGTACGACTCTGGGACTGAACTTGAACCACGCCGACCGCATGGATGAGCAGGACATCGATTCGGGTGACCACTCGGGCGGCGCTGTGCCGGCCGGCCTGCGCGCGCAGGCGCAAGGTGAGCCCGCGCGCGTTGCCGATGCGGTGGATCCCGCCTTGGTGGTGGACGTGGATGGGGCCCTGGTCGAGCGGGTGCAGCGAGGCGATCAGCGTGCATTCGAGTTGCTGGTGGTCAAGTACCAGCGCCGCATCGAGCGCCTGATTGCCCGCATGGTCCGCGATGTCGACCTGGTCGAAGACATCGCCCAGGAAACCTTCATCCGGGCTTACCGTGCCTTGCCCAAGTTCCGGGGTGAAAGCGCCTTCTACACCTGGCTCTACCGCATCGCGGTCAACACGGCCAAGAAGGCCATGGCTGGCCTGCAACGCGACCTGTTGCTCACCGAAGCGGCCATGGGCGGCGGTGGTGACGACGACGCCGATGATGGATCCCGCGTTGAAAACGAGATCACCAACGGCGAAACGCCAGAGTCGCTGATGGCCAGCCGCCAGATCGCCGACACGGTGAACGCCGCCATCGAGGCGCTGTCCGACGATTTGCGCCAGGCCATCACCTTGCGTGAAATCGAGGGCATGAGCTACGAAGAAATCTCCGAGCTCATGAACTGCCCCATCGGCACGGTGCGCTCGCGGATCTTCCGCGCCCGCGAGGCCATTGCCACCCGTTTGCGCCCACTTCTGGACACCCGACAGGGCGAGCGCTGGTGATTTTGGCCACACCTGTGTGAAATCAGGTGAAACCCGGGTGAACTTTTTTCGCCAGAGGGAGTCTGATCGACATGCGTGGCACGGCGGGTATCTCTCCACACCGTTGTGCTGCGCATCTTTCTCGACAACCTGGAGCCCCATCCATGAGCGATCGCAACGTTCCTGCCCGTGAAGCCCTGTCTGCCTTGGTCGATGGCGAAGCGTCGCCATCCGAAGTGGCACAGACCTGCGCAGCCTGGCGAGGCGATGCCGATACCCGCGCCAACTGGCACGAGTACCAGTTGATCGGTGATGTGATGCGCTCTCAGGATCAGGAGGGCACCACGCCCAGTGCGGCCTTCCTCAACAATTTCCGTGCGCGCCTGGCTCAGGAGCCTGTGGTGCTGGCCCCAGCTGCGGCCGTGGCGCGTCGGGCCGCCGCGCCCGCTGCGGTTCCTGTCAAAGCCTTGCGCCCGCTGCAACGCCGCACCTGGACGGGGCCGATCGCTGTGGCCGCCAGCTTCGTGGCCGTGGTGGCTGCGCTCCTGGGCAATCAGGTGGGGCCTGGCGCCGGATCCGGCACGCTGATGGGGGCCTCGCAAGGTGCTGGTGATGGCCTGGCCATGGGCCTGGCCGAGGCCCGCGTGGTCAGCCTGGCGGATGCCCCGAGCTTCAGCAAGCCTGATGCGACGGCGCAGGTGCTGGTGCGAGATCCGCGCGTGGATCAGGCCTTGTCCGGCGTGGCCGTGGCCAGCAGGTCGGCAGACCTGAGCTTCTCCAACGCTGGTGCGCTGGCCCAGACGGTGTCCTTCGATCAGCATTGACACCTCGCGCTTTCGCTCACCAGGCCCGCGCTTTGCCGCGGGTTTGCCTTTTGCGCTGCGCCCCGATGAACTTGCAATGAGCATGGCCACCCCCATCTGTTGCGACGGCGATCTTTACTGCTCTTCACCCATTCGGGCTGAACTGTCGGCGGATGATCGCGCTCAAACGTTACGAGTCCATCTTCAACCCTGCTGAACCAAAAGGTCGAATCACATGGTGTCTTCCGTGTCATCCACCCGTTCCACTGCTTCCGTTGTTCGCCGCACCCTCATTGTGGGCGCGGTGGTGTCCGCGGTCGGGCTGGTCATGAGTTCCAGCCTGTTCCCGCATCCTTCTCAGGCCCAATCTGCCCCGGCGGCCCCGGCGCCGCTGGCTGCCGCACTGGCACCGGCTGTTCAAGCCCCAGTGATCGTGAAGGGGTTGCCCGATTTCACCGAGCTGGTCGAACGGGTTGGCCCTTCGGTGGTCAGCATCCGCACCACCCAGCGCGTCTCTGATGACGATGAAGAGGGCGACGAGGCCGATGCGCAGATGCGCGAGTTCTTCAAACGCTTCTTCGGCACGCCCATGCCCGGCCAGCCGGGCCAGTCGCCCCGCAAGAACACGCCCAAGAAGGGTGACAGCCAAGGCGAAGAGCGGCCGCGCGGTGTGGGCTCGGGCTTCATCGTGAGCACCGATGGCTATGTGATGACCAATGCCCACGTGGTTGATGGGGCGGACGAGGTCTACGTCAACCTGACCGACAAGCGCGAGTTCAAGGCCAAGGTGGTGGGCGCCGACAAGCGCACCGACGTGGCCGTGCTCAAGATCGAAGCCACCAAGCTGCCAGCCGTGTCCACGGGCGAAGTGGGCAAGCTGAAGGTGGGCGAATGGGTGATGGCCATCGGCACGCCCTTCGGCCTGGAAAACACCGTGACCGCCGGCATCGTCAGTGCCAAGGCGCGCGACACCGGCGAAGAGATCCGCTTCATCCAGACGGATGTGGCCGTGAACCCCGGTAACTCGGGTGGGCCGCTGATCAACATGCGCGGGGAGGTGGTGGGCATCAACTCCCAGATCCTCAGCCGCTCGGGTGGCTTCATGGGCATCTCCCTGTCCATCCCCATTGACGATGCGTTGAAGGTGGCAGACCAATTGCGCAGTGGCGGCAAGGTGGTGCGTGGCCGCATTGGCGTGTCCATTGGCGCCGTGCCCAAGGATGTGGCCGAGTCCATTGGCCTGGGCAAGGCACAGGGTGCCATGGTCAATGGCGTCGAGCCCGGGACGCCTGCCGACAAGGCGGGCATCGAAGCCGGCGACATCATCACCAAGTTCAATGGCCAGGCCATCGAGAATGCGCCCGATCTTCAGCGCCTGGTGGGGGCCACCAAGCCGGGCACGAGGTCGACCATCCAGGTCTTCCGTCGCGGTGCCTACAAGGAGCTGAACGTGACCGTGGCAGAGCTGGATGCGCCCAAGGACAAGGCGTCCGAAGCCGCACCCGACGTGAAGAAGGAGAAGGGTGCAGCCATCGCTTCACTGGGCCTCAAGCTCAAGGACCTGAGCGCTGATCAGAAGAAGGAGCTGCGTCAGTCCGGTGGCGTGCTGGTGGAGGCCGTGGACGGCCCTGCCGCGCGCGCTGGCATCCAGCCTGGAGACGTGATCCTCTCGGTGGCCAATGTGCAGATCGGCGGCGTGTCCGAGTTCGAGCAGGTGCTGGCCAAGGCTGACAAGGTCAAGCCTTTGACGGTCCTGGTGCGCCGCGGTGAGTTCGCGCAATACGTGCTGATTCGTCCATCGGCCAAGTGAGGGCCGGCTGATCCGGAAATGGCCGGAAAGGTCTGAAAAGGGCGTGGTCGGGTGACACCGACCACGCCTTTTTTGAACCAAGTGAGCAAATGGAAACAATTTATCCGAGCCGCGAAAGGGGTTGTTGGTCCCCATCGACACCCCGGATTGCTGTTGATAAGTGAAAAATCCGGAGCCCCGTACCCCTTACAATCTCCCCACGGAGCCGAACCCGCGCGTGAGGCTCGCTGCAGTGCAGCAATGGCCCACAAAAATCTGTGGATAAGTTGTTGATAACACTTGGCGCCCACCGGCTGCACCGCATACCGACCCTCGTCCGAAGCCCCATTCCATGGGACCTTTCGGTACAATGGAGGTCCAACAAGCAGTTGCCATACGATTTTTGTTGGAAGGCGCGTCTCACCTTTGGACGTGCCTTTTTTTTATGAACCACATTCGTAATTTTTCGATCATTGCCCACATCGACCACGGCAAGTCCACGCTGGCCGACCGCATCATCCAGCGCTGTGGTGGCCTCAGTGACCGCGAGATGGAAGCGCAGGTGCTGGACTCGATGGACATCGAGCGTGAACGTGGCATCACCATCAAGGCCCAGACCGCCTCACTGACCTACAAGGCCAAAGATGGCCAGGTCTACAACCTCAATCTGATCGACACACCCGGCCACGTCGACTTCTCTTATGAAGTGAGCCGCTCGCTGTCTGCTTGCGAAGGCGCCTTGCTGGTGGTCGATGCGAGCCAGGGTGTTGAAGCCCAGACTGTGGCCAACTGCTACACCGCGCTCGACCTGGGCGTCGAAGTGATCCCTGTGCTCAACAAGATGGACCTGCCGCAGGCCGATCCCGAGCGCGCCAAGGAAGAGATCGAAGACGTCATCGGCATCGATGCGACCAATGGCATCCCGTGCTCGGCCAAGACGGGCATGGGCATCGACGAGATCCTCGAAGCCGTGGTGGCACGCATGCCGCCGCCCCAAGGCGATCCCGATGGCCCCCTGCGCGCCATGATCATCGACTCCTGGTTCGACAACTATGTCGGCGTGGTGATGCTGGTGCGCGTGGTGGATGGCCAGTTGCGCAAGGGCGAGCGCATCCGCATGATGGCGTCCAACGCGGTTTACCCGGCCGAGCACCTGGGCGTGTTCTCGCCCAAGTCGGTGGACCGCGATGCGCTGAAGGCGGGCGAGGTGGGTTTCATCATCGCCGGCATCAAGGAGCTGCAGGCCGCCAAGGTGGGCGACACCGTCACCGTGGAAAAGAAGCTGCCCAACAACGCGGGTCCAGCGACCGAGGCCTTGCCTGGCTTCAAGGAGATCCAGCCGCAGGTGTTCGCGGGTTTGTATCCGACGGAAGCCAGTGAGTACGATCAGCTGCGCGACGCGCTGGAAAAGCTCAAGCTCAACGATTCGTCGCTGCGGTATGAGCCCGAGGTGTCGCAGGCACTGGGCTTTGGCTTCCGTTGCGGCTTCCTGGGCCTGCTGCACATGGAAATCGTGCAGGAGCGGCTGGAGCGCGAATTCGATCAGGACCTGATCACCACCGCGCCCAGCGTGGTCTACCAGGTGGAGCTCAATGGCGGCGAGGTCATCGAGGTGGAGAACCCCTCCAAGATGCCCGAGATCGGCCGGATCAACGAGATCCGCGAGCCCATCGTGACCGTGCACCTGTACATGCCGCAGGATTACGTGGGCCCTGTGATGACGCTGGCCAACCTCAAGCGCGGCGTGCAGCTCAACATGGCCTATCACGGCCGCCAGGTCATGCTGACCTACGAAATGCCGCTGGCCGAGATCGTGCTGGACTTCTTCGACAAGCTCAAGAGCGTGTCGCGCGGCTATGCCTCCATGGACTATGAGTTCAAGGAATACCGCGCCTCCGATGTGGTGAAGGTCGACATCCTGATCAACGGCGACCGCGTGGATGCCTTGTCGCTGATCGTGCACCGGGCGCAAAGCGCCTATCGCGGACGCGGCGTGGCCGCCAAGATGCGCGAACACATTCCGCGCCAGATGTACGACGTGGCCATCCAGGCGGCCATCGGCGGCAACATCATCGCCCGGGAGAACATCAAGGCTTTGCGCAAGAACGTGCTGGCAAAATGCTACGGCGGTGACATCACCCGCAAGAAGAAACTGCTCGAAAAACAAAAGGCCGGTAAAAAGCGCATGAAGCAGGTGGGGTCCGTCGAGGTGCCACAAGAAGCGTTCCTGGCCATCCTTCAAGTGGACGATTGATGAGCTTGATCACAAGTGTGTTGTACGCGGTCCTGGCTGCGTATCTCGGGGGCTGGTATCTCGGCCACTGGCAGGGCAACTTCTCGCTGTTGCTGTTCGTGTTGTCGCTGGTCACGCTGCTGTACTGGCTGGCCGAGCGCTTCAAGTTCCAGCCCGAGCGTGAGGCCGCTGCGGCCAGGCTGGTGAGCGAAGCCGAAGCCCGCAAGGCCCATTTGAGCGGGCAGGGCATCACCCAGGTCGATGTGGACGTCAACATCGCCAAGGACAAGTTGCTGATGCAGCCATGGTGGCTGGACTGGACCGCCGGGCTGTTCCCGGTGATCTGCGCCGTCTTCCTGATGCGCTCCTTTTTGTTCGAGCCCTTCAAGATCCCGTCGGGCTCGATGATCCCCACGCTGCTGGTGGGCGACCTCATCCTGGTGAACAAGTTTCACTATGGCATCCGCCTGCCGGTGATCAACAAGAAGATCGTGGCGCTCAACAACCCGCAACGCGGGGATGTGATGGTGTTTCGCTATCCCGTGAACCCCAGCCTGGATTACATCAAGCGCGTGGTGGGTGTGCCCGGTGACGAGATCGCCTACCTGAACAAGCACCTGACCGTGAACGGCAAGCCGATCGAGATGGCGCCCTTGAGCGAGTTCTACGACGAAGATTCCATGCGCTATGCGCTGCAGTACGCCGAGAACCTCACCGGCGTGCAGCATCGCATCATCATCGACAAGGACCGTCCGCCCTTCGTGCCGCCGCAAGCCATCGAAGATTTCCCGGGCAAGGAAAATTGCCACTACAGCGGTGAGGGCGTGGTCTGCAAGGTGCCTGCCGGGCATTACTTCATGATGGGCGACAACCGCGACAATTCTCTGGATTCGCGCTTCTGGGGCTTTGTGCC
>CANBUA010000210.1 GCA_947372535.1 Burkholderiales bacterium | reverse complement strand
CCTCTGATCAGTAGCCAACGTTCTACCGTCCCCGTTTGATGGCAAATCCCATAGAGCAAACAGACATGGAGAAGCCGAACGGCAGGATATGCACCCAGGGCCAACCCTGGAAACCACCTGTTGACCGAGATCGCCGTTAGCGTGATCCTGCGGCTCTAAGTCGCCATTCGGCGATCAACACGGGGAATTCAATGCGCTTCATTGCTGCCATCACCTTGCTTGCGGCCGTCTCGGTGACGGCCCAGGCCAAAGACACCTACGTGTCTCCGCACACCACCAAGAACGGGACGTATGTGCAGGGGCACTACCAGACCGAGGCGAACTCGACCAAGCTGGACAACTACAGCACCAAGGGCAATGTCAATCCGTACACCGGCAAGGCAGGCACGGTTGATCCGTACAAGACAGATGGCTATGGCCTCAAGCCTTCACGCAAGTCATCGTCGCTTTATGACTTGGACACTGATTCGGGGAAGAAGGATGACTAAGCCGCTCATCATGGCCCTCTTGAGGTGGGCTGGTGCTTCTGCGGCATTGATGGGGTTGGCAGTGCCAGCCATGGCTGAAATCACGCCCGTGCACGCCTCGGCCATGACAATGGTCGCAGCGCCCTCATTTGGTGCGAAGGGACGAACCGGCAGTCATCGAGTCGGCGGCCACAGCAGTCACGGCAAGGGTTCGCATTATCGAGGTGGACGGAAATAAAGCCAGATTAGGCCACTATTAGGACACCAGACATGCAAACGCCACCGATAAGGTGGCGTAAGTCATTGATTCATATGGTGCGCCCGGCTGGGATCGAACCAGCAACCCCTGCCTTCGGAGGGCAGTACTCTATCCATTGAGCTACGGGCGCAGCGGCGCTGATTCTATCAGGCCGGGGCACAACACCTGCCCGGCTTGCTCAGATCACAACAGCCAGAATGGCCGCAGCGTTTTATAATTGAGCGATTGTGCTGGCAAGAACGTCTCCTCGGAGCACCTCGGCCCAGCGTTCGCTTGAATGCATTCCTAGCCCACCGTAGCGAGAACCTCATGAGCCAAGCGCCACACTCCCATGACGACGAAGACGGTCCCATCAAGACCCCCAAGCAACTCATCGTGGCCGTGGTGCTGGCGTTTGTGGTGCCCATCGTCATCATTGTCTTGCTTGTCAACTACGTGAGCTCGACAGCCAAGTCATCGCCAGGCAGCAGCGCCCTCACACCTGAGGCCACCGCCCAGCGGATCGCCCCCGTGGCCAAGGTCGAGGTCAAGACGGTTTCCGCCATCCCCGGCTCGCAAAGCGGCGAGGACGTGTTCAAGGCACAGTGCACCACCTGCCACACAGCCGGCGCGCTGGGCGCCCCCAAGTTCGGCGACGCCGCGGCCTGGGGCCCTCGCATCGCCCAGGGTGTGGAAGTGCTGCTGACTTCGGCGCTCAAAGGCAAGAACGCCATGCCGCCACAAGGCGGTGGTGAATTCGCCGACATCGAAATCAAGCGCGCGGTGGTCTACATGGCCAATGCCAGCGGCGCCAAGTTCGAGATGCCTGCCGTGGCCGCCGCAGCGGCTGCGTCGGGCGCCTCCGACGCCACATCGGCAGCTTCTGCCGCCAAACCCTGATCGAATCGACCACGGGAGCGGGCCGACCAGGGCTCGCCTTTCCACGCAAAACCGGCCTTCAAGGGCCGGTTTTTTCATGCCGGTTCACCGCTTCAAGTTGAAGGTGCCAGCACCACGGGCTGAGGCCTGATCACAAAGCCATAGGTCGCCGGCAGCGTGTCAAACACGACCTCCTGCGGCACCCAACCAAGCGCCTCCACCGCTTCGGAGGCCGCCAGCATGTCCATCGAATGCACCAGACCCAGCCCATGCTCGGTCACCAGGAACAGCCGCCCATGCTCGTCGATCAGCGTGCGCGAGACCTCGGCCACGGGCAAGCCCGTGTGGGTGCTCAGAACAAAGCCCTGCAAAGCCCCAGTGGACCCGGCCTCGTGCGATGAGGGCAGTTGCCTGACCCCGATCACCCAAGGCGCCGCCTCCAGCGTCAGGTAGACCCGCTGCGGTCCATTCTGGAAGAACCACTGGCCCGCTTCGTCGCTAAGGTAGTTGCGCTCAATGAAGGCCTTGAGCTTGTCGTGGATGATCTTGCTGCCCTTGACCTGAGGGAACGGCCCGGCGTGCTGGATGCGGTCATCGCGCATGTACCAGTCGCCACGGGCATCCAGCGCCAGCCAGTCATAACAGTGCGGCACATTGGGCCACTTCTTGAGCGCGGCCTTGACGATGTCATCCATGTTCTTGTCTCCTGCTGAATCGATCGATCACCCCACGGATCAATCATGCGACTGATCCGTCACGCCATGTGCAGTGCCAGCCAAGACCCCACGGCCTCAGGCATGGCGCCCACGTGCCCAGGCCAAGCGCCGCCCGGGAAACCCACATGCCCGCCCTGGTCCGGTTGCCACAAGGTCACCCACGAACTGACCTGATCGGCCGTGGGCAGCGAACTGGCGGGCATGAAAGGATCGTTCAAGGCATTGAGCACCAAGGTTGGCACACCCAGCAGGTCCTTCATGCGCGAGATGGACGAGCACTTGGTCCAGTAGTCTTCCGTGTTCGCAAAGCCGTGCATGGGGGCCGTGACCACATTGTCGAACGCATGGATATCCCGCACAGCATGCAGGGCTTGCTCGTCGTACAGACCGGGAAAGGTCTTGAGGCGCTGCAAGGCCTTGGGCTTCATGCTGTCCAGGAACATGCGCGTGTAGACCAGCCGGTTGAAGCCCTGGCCAATGGTGTGCCCCGCAGCGGTCAGATCCAAAGGCGCCGAGATGGCCGCGATCGCTTTGACGAACTGACTGCCTGTGTGACCCGCTTCCTGGGCCCAGCGCAGCAAGACATTGCCGCCCAAGGAAATGCCGACCGCCACATGAGGCCCGTCGGGATGCGCCGCCTGGAGACGCCGAAGGATCCAGTCCGCCTCGACAAAATCCCCGCTGTGATAAGACCGTGGCGCCCAGTTGAGCTCGCCCGAGCAACTGCGAAAGTGAGGCACCACGCAGCCCCAGCCTTGATGCCACGCCCAGTGCGCAAAGGCCTGGGCATAGTGGCTGCCGGAAGAGCCCTCCAGGCCATGGAACAGCACCAGCAAGGGCGCGGTGTCCGAAACCGGATCGACCAGCCAGTCCACGTCGATGAAGTCCTCGTCCGGCGTGATCCAGCGCTCCAGCCGCCCCGTCATGCGGACGCCGGAATCCGGCCAGGGCTTCGATGCCAGCGCAGGCCAGATCGTCTGTGCATTGCCTGCCACCGGCCCGCTGCCGCGTATCCACCAAGGTGCCTGCCAGGCCTTCATCCGGGTCAATGCAGCACGGAAGAGGCTTCGATCATCTCTTGCATGTCATCGGCTTGGCCCGGGCTGGCGTGGTGCAGTACCAGCCGCCACCCTTGACCCGTGCGCACGTAGACATTGCTGGCCAGCACATAAGCGGTCTGCAAGCCTTCCGAGGTCAGCGCCTGCACCTTCTCCAGCACGTGGTGTACCGAACACCCAGGCGTGTCCACGCGGCGCACCTGGGCGGGCGTCACGCGCACACCGCCACCAGCGAACACCGCGTCAAAACCCGCCCGAATCGCCACCGATCCGACCAGGCGCGGCCCTCCCGGGTGAACACAGGCGATGTCGTCATCATCCGACCACAAGCTCATGAGCCGCTCGATGTCGGCCTGCTGCATGGCTTCGTAGAAAGCCACCTCGGTGTCGTCGGCCGAGGCCATCATGGCCGCCTGGGCCACTTTCTGGGAACGGAAATCCGCCATCATTCCTCCTGGGGTCGCCGGGCAGGCAGCCTGCTTTGATCGATCAATCAGCCAAACACCACGGTCTTGTGGCCATTCATGAGCACGCGGTGTTCGGCATGCCATTTGACGGCACGCGCCAGCACGATGCACTCCACATCACGCCCGACCGCCGTGAAATCCTCTGGGCTCAGGGTGTGGTCGACGCGCTCCACATCCTGCTCGATGATCGGGCCCTCGTCCAGATCGGCTGTCACGTAGTGCGCGGTCGCGCCAATCAATTTGACGCCACGGTCATGCGCCTGGTAGTAGGGGCGCGCACCCTTGAAACTGGGCAGGAAGCTGTGGTGGATGTTGATCGCCCGCCCCTTGAGGAAGCCGCAGAACTCCGCGCTGAGGATCTGCATGTAACGCGCCAGCACTACCAGGTCCACCCCGCCCTGCTCGACCAGGGCCTCGACCTCCAGCTCCTGGGCGCGCTTGACCTCGTTGGAGGCGCCGGTGGGCAAAGGCAGGTGGTGAAAGGGCACGCCGTAACTGGCGGCCAGCTCGGTGAAATCCGGGTGGTTGGAGACGATGCCGGTGATGTCGACCGGCAACCAGCCCGATCGCCAGCGGAATAACAAATCGTTGAGGCAATGGCCGTGTTTGCTGACCATCACCAGCACGCGCGGCTTGCGCGCCATGGCGCGAATAGTCGTCGTCATGGCGAACTGCTCACGCACGTGCGAAAACAGTTTTTCGAGCTGGCCCGCATCGCCCAAGTGCTCAGGCGCCTCGAAGTGCACACGCATGAAAAACAGCCCGGTGCTGTCTTCGCAGGACACATCACCGTACTGCTGAGAGTCCAGGATGTTGCAACCTGCTTGAAACAGCAGGCCGGAAACCGCGTGCACGATGCCTTTGGCATCCTGGCACGAGAGGGTCAGAACAAATTCGCTCGATGCTTTCATGGTCGTGCCATTGTAGGTGTCGCATGCCTCCTAGAATGGACTACCTCCAGCTTCTCCAGATGCCTCATGCGACAAGCCCACGAACTCGGCGATCTCCTCAGCCGCACCGCATTGGGCGATCGCGCGGCATTTGCCACGCTTTACAAGCATTCGAGCGCGCATCTACTTGGCGTGATCCTGCGTATTCAAGGTAACCGAGCCCAAGCCGAGGATGTCCTGCAAGAGGTCTACATCAACGTCTGGCGCGCGGCGCAGAGCTTCAATCCTGCTTTGAGCCAGGCCTCCACCTGGCTGGTGAGCATCGCCCGTCACCGGGCCATTGACAGCCTGCGCCGCAAGCAGACCGAGGTGCACACCATCAGCAGCACCGTGGCTGGCGCGGACGAGGAGACTGAACATGACTTGCTGGATCACATCGCCGACGATTCCCCCACCCCACCTGAGATGCTGGAGCGCTCCAGCCGCGCTCGGGCGCTCGAACAATGCATGCAGGGCCTCACGGCCGAGCAGAAAAGCTCTTTGGCGCTGGCCTACTACCAAGGCCTGTCGCACGCCGAGGTGGCCGACCACATGGGCCAGCCTCTGGGCACAGTCAAAAGCTGGGTCCGCCGCGGCATGCAATCACTCAAATCCTGCCTTGAGCGGGCCGCATTGGCATTGAACTGACATGGATTACAGCCGCCGCCCCCTGGCCGATCGCTTGGCCGCCGACTACGTGTTGGGCACCCTTCACGGGCCTGCACGCCGCCGTTTCGAGAACCTGCTGCCCTCCCACGCCAACCTGCGCCAATCCGTCCTGGATTGGCAGACCCGCCTGGGCGTGCTTTCCGCCGACATCTCGCCCGTCGAACCGAGTGCCAAGGTGTGGCTGAGCATCGAACAACGCCTGTTCGGCGCCCAGACCGCCGCCACCGATGCCCTGGCCAGCGTGACCCGCTGGTGGCAACGGCTGGGCCTGTGGCAGGGCTTCGCCGCCGTCGCCACCGTGTCCGCCCTCAGCCTGGGTCTGCTGCTGGAACAGCCATCGCCCGTGCAGCCACCCATCGTGGTCGTGCTCAATTCGACCGATCCAGCCATGCAGAACGTCTCCACCGGCGCAGCCGCCCAGTTCGTGGCCAGCATCGGCGGCGACGGGCGCAGCCTGGTGCTCAAACCGATTGCCGGCGCCACGGTCACGGCGCGCCAGGCGCTGGAACTCTGGGCCCTGCCCGCAGACGGCTCGGGACCGAAGTCGCTGGGGCTGGTATCCACCGACCACGCCACCACGGTCAAACGCGCTGCCCTGCTGACAGGCACCGGCGGATTGGCCATCAGCGTCGAGCCTTCGGGCGGCTCGCCCACAGGCTCACCCACAGGGCCGGTCATTTCCGTGGGCAAATTGCAAATCTGAGCGGCCTTACCCGCCCGGCGCTGCATCCAGTCAAGCCTGGGGCGCGTAGAGAGGGATGCCAGCCTCTTCACTCAATGAATGAAGGCAATGAAGCTGGCATCCTATTCACGCTCCAGGAGCCCTCTTGATGACCCCAACAACACTCACCTCCTCGGCCCGCGTCGGCCTGTTCGCTGCCTTCCTGCCAGCCTTGTTGGCCGCATGTGCCATGCAGCCCACCGTGGACAACGCCGCCTTGCCCGATGCCGTGCGCGTCCCGGCAGGCCATCAATTGGCGCTCTACACCATGGGTGCGGGCGAGATTACGTATGAATGCCGTGACAAGAAAGACATGGCCGGCCAATACGAATGGGCCTTCGTGGCGCCTGTCGCCACCTTGACCACCAAGGACGGCCAATCTGTCGGCAAGTACTACGCAGGCCCCACCTGGGAGTCCAACGACGGCTCCACGGTCACCGGCAAGCAAGTGGCCATCAGCCCGGCTTCAGCCGGCAACATCCCGCTCCAGTTGGTCAAGGCCAACCCGGCCATGGGCATGGGCAAGATGCAAGGCGTGAGCTTCATCCAGCGCTTGAACACGCAAGGCGGCATCGCGCCAGCCCTGCCATGTGGTGCCGACCAGAAAGGTCAACGCCAACAAGTGAGCTATCGCGCCGACTATGCCTTCTACAAACCCGCGATGTGAACTGAGCTGAACTGAGCCGCCAAAAACAAAGCCCGCTTGATGCGGGCTTTGTTCCATTGGCTGACGCCGACGGGGCCACCGCCCCATGGACGGTCAAACCCTGTCAGTGGCCATGTCCGATCACTTCACCGGCCTTCAATCGATAGCTGGTGCCACAGTAAGGACAACGCCCTTCACCGGTGGTGGCCAAGTCGATGTACACCCGGGGGTGATTGCTCCACAGCGGCTGCTTCGGATTGGGGCAAAACACAACGCCCGGTCCTTGCACGTCAGCGGCCGTCACTTCCACGACAGCCTTGGGGGTTTGGGAGTTGTTGGTGCTCATGGTTCAGACCTTGGACAGCCACTCGGCGTACTTGGGGTTGCGGCCATTGACGATGTCAAAGAACGCGGCTTGGATCTTCTCGGTGATCGGGCCACGCGAGCCTTGTCCGATCTCGATGCGGTCGAGTTCACGAATCGGTGTCACTTCAGCAGCCGTGCCCGTGAAGAAGGCCTCATCGCAGATATAGACCTCATCACGCGTGATGCGCTTTTCCTTGATCTCCAGGCCCAAGTCCTGGCAGATCGCGAAAATCGTATTGCGGGTGATGCCGTTGAGCGCACCGGCCGACAGGTCAGGCGTGTAGAGCTTGCCAGCCTTGATGATGAAGATGTTCTCACCCGCGCCTTCGGACACGAAGCCCGAGCTGTCCAACAGCAGCGCTTCATCGTAGCCATCGTCCGTGGCTTCCATGTTAGCCAGGATGGAGTTGGTGTAGTTGCTCACCGCCTTGGCCTGCGTCATGGTGATGTTGACGTGGTGACGCGTGTAGCTGGAGGTCTTGACGCGGATGCCACGCTTGAGGCCGTCTTCGCCCAGGTAAGCACCCCAGGGCCAGGCCGCCACCATCACATGCACCTTGGCACCCTTGGGGCTCACACCGAGCTTTTCCGATCCCAGCCAGACCAGGGGACGCAAGTAACAGCTTTCCAGGTTGTTGGCCTTGACCACATCGAGTTGCGCCTGCATGACCTGGTCCATCGTGAACGGCATGGGCATGCGCAGGATCTTGGCACTGTTGAACAGGCGTTCGGTGTGCTCATGGAGACGGAAGATCGCCGTGCCATTGACGGTGTTGTAGGCGCGGACGCCTTCAAAAGCACCGCAGCCATAGTGCAAGGTGTGCGTGAGCACGTGGATCTTGGCATCGCGCCACTCGACCATCTGGCCGTCCATCCAAATCTTGCCGTCGCGATCGTCCATCGACATGAAAAAATCCTTTCAAGCTCTCATGAGCTGCAACCTACCGAGCAGCGCCTGGCCCCCCTTCGCCCCGCACTTGCGACGGCATCTCGCTGATGCCGGCCGCAAGCACGCACAGACAGGACCCTGCGCAAAACCGGGCATTGTACGCCGCCTGGCGGCCCCCTCATGGGCCTCAAGCTAGGGGCTTACGCCTTGATGTCAGTCGGGGATCGAATCGCCGCTGAAATGCAAAAAGCCGATCAATTTTCATTGATCGGCTTTCATACATTTTGGTTGCGGGGGCAGGATTTGAACCTACGACCTTTGGGTTATGAGCCCAACGAGCTACCAGACTGCTCCACCCCGCGACAGAGAAATAGACTATAGCATGCATTTCATGGTTTGCAAGCTTTAAGTCAAGAATCTTCAAAAAAGATGCCGCGACCAGCAGCAGCAACATCCCACACCACCACATGCACACGTCTGCCTGATCGAGCACTCATGCGAGCGCCCATGAAAAAGGCCAGCTGACGCTGGCCTTTCATGCGCAAGCAAGGCTTGGCTTATTCAGCAGCGACGGCTTCAGCAGCACCTTCTTCAGTGCGCTCAACCAACTCCATGAA
>CANBUA010000209.1 GCA_947372535.1 Burkholderiales bacterium | reverse complement strand
TGCCGGTGCCGCATCTGCGCGTGGCGCGCGCCCCCGAAGGCCTGCCCAACCTGCTGGTCCTGCACCTGAGCTTTGATTACGACGGCGTGCGCGGCATCTGGGCGCCCGATGATTCGCCCCAGCAATGGCTGAACACGGCGCAAGGCCGGGTGCTGCTGCACCGCCAGCCCCAGGCCGAGGCGCAATGGTTCACGCCCTTCCTGACACGCGGCTACCTCTCTGGCCCAGCCGACGAGGCGCCGGCCATCTGGACCGCCCGCACCCTGCGCGGCAGCCCGCTGCTGGAGTCGCCGCCCAAAGTGCGCGACCAGGCCTTGCTGGCCGATGACCTGCGCGAGTTCCGCGACCTGGGTTTCGTCGTCACGCACGATGCGGACCTGAGCGCCCGCATGCGTGCCGCACCCAAAATGAACATGGATCTGGCCGCCGTCTCCAACGATGGCCAGGTGCTGGGCGAGCTGGACGACAGCGTCAGTGCGCGCTGGTTCAGCCTGTCGCTCGGCTTCGAGGTCGATGGCCAGCGGGTCAACCTGCTGCCCTGGTTACCGCAGCTACTGGACCACGTCGGCAAACACCAGGCGCCATCGGGCCCGCACGCCGAAGAGCGTGACCGCATCTGGCTGCACAGCGCCGACACCGACCAGTGGTGGCAAGTGCCCGTCACGCCGCTGCGCCCCTGGCTGGCGACCATGCTGGAGCTGGTCGGCGAACGCCGCCACGACCCGGCCGACGTCGAGGCCCTGCGCCTGAGCCGCTTCGAGGCCATGCGGCTGGCCGCCACGGATGACCCCGGCCGCGCCCTGGCCCTGTCGGGCATGCAGGCCCAATCGCTGAGCGAACTGGTGCAGGCGCTCAAGGGCGGCGGCATGAACCAGCCGGTCACCATCCCCGAGGGTTTGAACGCCGAGTTGCGGCCTTATCAGCACCAGGGCCTGTCCTGGCTGCAGTTCCTGGCGCGCCACCACCTGGGTGGCGTGCTGGCCGATGACATGGGTCTGGGCAAGACCCTTCAGACCATCGCCCACCTGTGGGTCGAGAAACAAGCCGGGCGCTTGACCCACCCTGCCCTGGTCGTCGCACCCACCAGCCTGGTCGGCAACTGGCGCAATGAGTTGCACCGCTTTGCCCCGGGCCTGCGCACTTTGGTGCTGCACGGCGCGCAACGCAACGAGCAGTTTGAGCGCATCGCCCACAGCGATGTCGTCATCACCACCTACCCGCTGCTCAGCCGCGACCAGGACGTGCTGACCGCTCAAGCCTGGTCGGTCGTGGTGCTGGACGAGGCCCAGACCATCAAAAATGCCAAGACGCAGGCCGCCGTGATCGTGCAGGCGCTCAATGCACGCCAGCGCCTGTGCCTGAGCGGCACGCCCATGGAAAACCACCTGGGCGAGATCTGGAGCCTGTTTCACTTCCTGATGCCCGGCTACCTCGGCAGCGACGCGCGCTTCAAGCAGCTGTTCCGCACGCCCATCGAAAAGCATGGCGACACCGAACGCCTGGCCCTGTTGCGCGCCCGGCTGGCGCCTTTCATGCTCAGGCGCAGCAAGGCCCTGGTCGCGTCCGAGCTGCCCCCGAAGGTCGAGAACATCGAGCATGTCTCGCTGTCGCCAGCGCAGGCCAAGCTCTACGAAACCATCCGCCTGACCACCGAGCAGAAGGTGCGCGAGGCGCTCAACAGCAAGGGCCTGGCGCGTTCGCACATCACCGTGCTGGACGCCCTGCTCAAGCTGCGCCAGGTTTGCTGCGACCCGCGCCTGGTGCCGCTGGCGGCGGCCTCGCAGGTGCAGGAATCGGCCAAGCTGGACTGGCTGATGCAGAACCTGCCGGAGATGATCGCCGAGGGCCGCCGCGTGCTGCTGTTCTCGCAGTTCACCTCCATGCTCGACTTGATCGAGGCCGAGCTGCCCGGCCTGGGTTTGACCTGGACCAAGCTGACCGGCCAGAGCACCGGCCGCGAAGCCCTGATCGAGCGCTTCACCTCGGGCGAGGTGCCGCTCTTCCTCATCAGCCTCAAGGCGGGTGGGGTGGGCCTGAACCTGCCCCAAGCCGACACCGTCATCCACTACGACCCGTGGTGGAACCCAGCGGTTGAAGACCAGGCCACCGACCGCGCCCACCGCCTGGGCCAGACCCAGACCGTGTTCGTGCACAAGCTGGTGGCCGAAGGCACGCTGGAAGAACGCATATTGACTTTGCAGGCGCGCAAAGCGGCCCTGGCCCGAGGCCTGCACGGCCAGGCCGGTGCTGAATCCGCCGCCCTGACCGAAACCGACCTGGACTGGCTGTTGCAGCCTTTGTCGGCCGGCCTGCCCGACACCCCAGCCTGAAGGCGCACGCCACACCCATGATCAACCACACCATCCGCGCCGACCAGCAAATCCTGGCCTTGGGCCTGGCCCCCACCCGCTCGGCCGCCCAACGCCTGGTGGACCAGGGCGCCGTGCAGTGGCAAGGCCCCAAAGGCTGGACCCCGGTGCGCAAGGCCGGTGAGGCCCTGCCACCCGGCACGGCCTTCCGCTTGCTGGACGATGCAGAGACACGCTGGGTCTCACGCGCAGGCCTCAAGCTCGAGGGCGCCTTGAGCCACACCGCCGACCTGGACGTGACCGGCCTGTATTGCCTGGACGTGGGCCAGAGCACGGGCGGCTTCACCGACGTGCTGCTGGCACGCGGCGCGGCCAAGGTGGTCGGCATCGATGTCGGCCACGGCCAGATCAACCCCCGCATCCGTGAGCACGCCCAGGTGGCCGTGATCGAAGGCGTCAACGCCCGCCACGTGACCGAGGAAGACCTCGGCGAGCACCTGCCGGCACGCGGATTCGACCTCATCGTGGGCGACCTGTCCTTCATCTCCTCGACCCTGGTGCTGCCGGCGCTGGCTCCGTTGCTCGCGCCTGGTGGCCAGTTGCTCATGCTGGTCAAACCCCAGTTCGAGTTGCAGCCCGCCCAGATCGGCAAGGGCGGCCTGGTCAAGGACCCCGTCAGTTACGTCGAGGTCGAGCAGCGCGTCCGCGATGCGCTTGACGCACTGGCGCTGCAGGTCACCGATTACTTCGACAGCCCCATCACGGGCGGCGACGGCAACCGCGAATTCTTTGTCCGTGCCCTGGCCCCTTCTCTATAAATATGTTTCCCTCCAGCCCTGAGAGAACACCATGACGACCTCCTTCCAAAGCAACGACGAGCGCCTGCCCCTCAGCCTGGAGTTCTTCCCGCCCAAAACGCCTGAAGGCGTGGACAAACTGGCCGCCGTGCGCCAACAGCTCTACCCTTTGGCGCCGCAGTATTGCTCGGTGACCTACGGTGCCGGCGGCTCCACACAGGACGGGACCATCCAGACCATCCGTGCCATCCTGAAGGAAGGTTTTGATGCCGCCCCCCACTTCTCGTGCATCGGCGCCACCAAGGCCAGCGTGGCCGAGCAGTTGCAGCAGTTCAAGCGGGACGGCATCAAGCGCGTGGTGGCCTTGCGCGGCGATCTGCCCAGCGGCTACGGCGGTTTCGGCGAGTTCCGCTACGCCAGCGAGCTGGTGGCCTTCATCCGCGAAGCCACGGGTGATCACTTCCACATCGAGGTGGCCGCCTACCCGGAAATGCACCCCCAGGCGCGCAACCCGCAAGCCGACTTGCAAGCCTTCGTGGCCAAGGTCAAGGCCGGCGCCGACGTGGCCCTGACGCAGTACTTCTTCAACAGCGATGCCTACTTCCGCTTCGTCGAAGATGCCGATGCGCAAGGCGTGAGCATCCCCATCATCCCCGGCATCATGCCGATCACCAACTCCAGCCAGCTGATGCGTTTTTCCGATGCCTGCGGCGCCGAGATCCCACGCTGGATCCGCACCCGGCTGGAAGGCTATGGCGACGACAAGGCCTCCATCCAGGCGTTCGGCCTGGACGTCGTGACCGACCTGTGCGACCAGCTGCGCTGCGCCGGCGTGCCCGGCCTGCATTTCTACACCATGAACCAGGCCGGGCCGATCAAGGCCATCTGCGAACGCTTGGGCTTTTGAATAAAAAACCCACCTCCGACCCTCGAGGCCAAGCCCGCCGCGGGCAACAGGGAAATTGCACGTGAGTCCGGCGGCCGCTGGGAAACGGCGGCTTCGAGGTCTGTGTCGGGCGTTCGGAGGTGGGCGGAAAACTGATCAGCCCTGATCGATGTTGATGTCGAGTTCGGTGTCAAGCACCGGCACGGACTTGTGCCGCAGCACCCACCAGTCCACATTCGGGTTGAGTTGCTCGCAACGCACCTCGCTCTTGACGATGAGCTCGATGGTCGGGCAGTGCTCGGCCGGCACGGCGGGCGCCTGGGTGAGCCAGTAATGGACGTGGGCCTGCTTGATGCCGCCGCCGATTTCACGGGCCAAGCGACTCTGAGATCCAACGATCTGGATGGCTTTCTGCAACGCTTCCTGAGGTGTCATTTTTGATTTCCTTGTCTGCAGCCTGCTTTGTAGACCAAACAAGATGATTTTGCAATCCATCCAACAAAGATCTTTGTAGGATGTCGCCATGGAAAAACAATGGCAAACCTACACCGGCCGATTGCTGTGGGCCATGCAAAACGCAGGGAAGACCAATCAAAGCGAACTGGCACGCACCGTCGGCGTCAAGCCACAGTCCATTCAGTACCTGTGCCGCACAGACGCTGGCGCACAAGGCAGCAAGCACACGCCTGCCCTCGCCCAGGCCTTGGGCGTCTCGGCAGCCTGGCTGGCCCGAGGCGAAGGTGGCCCGCATACCGGAGATGGTTCGCTGAATTGGCGCACTGAATCCGGCCGGGGGTTCTATGAAGAAGGTCGAGACGGCCAAGCGCCTGTGATCGGATCTTTCCGCGTCAGCGGCTCAGGCGATGTCGAGCGCATCGATCTGCCTGAGGGCGAAGCCGACGGGCATGTCCGCATGCCGCTTCATGCCCCAGGCGCCTGCGCCGTTCGCATCAAAGGCAACGCCTTGGCCCCGTATGTCAAAGACGGCCAGTACCTCTTGCTCGAACCAGGCGGCGCCTTGCACGCGGAAGAAAATCTGGCGATCACCTTCAAAGACCAGCGCACCGTGATTCGGGAGTTGCTGCTTCGCAAGACCGATACCTTGGTGGTCTTGCCCGTGCATGGCGGGCAGACGGAGGCATTGGAGCTGGGTGACATTGCCGATGTCGTGCCCATTGTCTGCGTGGTGCCGCAGAGCAAATGGGTGGCTGATCGCCACGACGCAACCATCACGCCAAATCTGACAGACTGATCTGTCGCCCTCGCCTACAGATTAATTGGTAGCAAAGTAAAAATACCAAGGCTTCCCGAAATCAGGAGTAGACCATTCTGCAATGTCCGATAAAATTCGGCGCATCAGAAATCAGGTGGGTTGACAGCTGTGGGCGCATGAGGAAATCAAGTGCGGGCTTTTTCGCCAGCGCTGGACTGTGGTTGATCGGACAAGGCATGGTCTGGGCGGCCGACGACATTCAGGCCACGCAAGAGACGCTGCGACAGGCTGACATCCAGCGCCGCGAAGCGCTGGAGCGCGAGGAGCACGCTAAAGCACCGCCGGCGCAAACGGCAACCGCTGCTGGCAGCGGCAACGAATGCCCGACCACGAAGCCGTCCCACTCATCGTGCCGCCGCCCAACCTTCCATGACCTCGTGATCCGATGGGAACCCGCACGCGCCTGGTAAGCCAACGTGGTCATTGAATGAAATTTTTTTCAACACCATTTAAATCAGATCGCCAAGATGCCCCATCCAGGCTAAACACCCACCCCGTATTGAAACCAGCAAATCCATCTCAAATCCTAGAAAGATCATGCCTTATATGAACATCAAATCAATCATCGCTCCGTTCATCTTCGTGGCGGTACTCAATGGCTGCGCAACTGTAGACACAGAAGTTAAATCATTTCCGCCGGGCAAAGTCATCGTAGAAAGCACAAGAGCACCTTCGGCCTCAGGCGGATTCATAAATGATTACTCGAATGTCAGAATCGTTACCGCCACATCGGCGATCGGAAAAAATACCCTCAGCGTCTTGACCGCCGTTCCGAGAATATTCCTGAGCGGTGGAAGCAATGTCTACCTGGAAAAAACAGAAATGCATGGCGACGAATTGGAGACCGCCGAAAAGAAGAAAATCGTCAATCCATTATTTCAAGGCAAATCCATTGTTGAATCTACACAGAGCAACGTCGATGCTTTCATCCATGGGTCCGAATCATTCCGAAGCAAGACATTCAAAAACAAGCTGTTCATCACCAGCGGAGCCACACGATTAATTTATGAATCATTGACCGGCAGCGATTCCGAAAGATACAGACTGCATGTGACGATGCGCGCCTACAAGGTCATCGAGAACCCACCGACCGACACACTTGAAATATTCAAGGCCAGCTGGGCGGGCGAACTGAAACCCAATGTTCCTGTCGTCGATTGCAGCTACGTATCCGAACAACCTCTCGGGATCGACGAATGGCTAAAAGCGGACCATTTGCTGCTCAACCATGAGATGGCAAGGGTCGGCGAGGCTTGTACCTTCAAAATCAAAAACGACTTGCAAAACTTGCTGAGCCGATAGCAGATCCCGCTGCTAGGTACATTCCAAGCAGCGTCACTCCAGCGCGTTCAACAAAGGCGGTGCCTTGTAATCCAGCAAGGCGTCCTTCAAGTCCTGCGTCGTCGGATTCTTGCCGATCCACACCTTGAGCACGGCGTTGAAGAACTCCGGCTCGGTGATGGGCATGCCCGTGGCCTGGCCATTGACGAAGAACACCGTGCCGCGCCGGGGCACGTACTCGACAGTGATCGTGTCGCCGGGCGACATGCGCTTCATCTTGGAGAAGACGCGGCCCATGTCGATGGTCGAGGGAATCAGGCGCATGAACTCGTCACGGCTGCTGTTCTGCTCGACACCGCGGGCGATCAACTTGCCCAGCTCGTCCACGCGCATGTGGACCAGCATCACGAACTTGAGTTGCTTGGGGCCGGGCATGGTCAGCACGCTGTCCATGGTGTTGCCGCGCTGGGGGGTGTAGAGCCCCACGGTGTAGACCTTCTGGAGCGCTTTGTAGCTGAGGCCGGAGCCGTTGAGCACGAGCGACTGGCCTTCCACCTTGGTGGTCGTGTCGTAACGAACACCGGCGATTTCGGTATTGGAGGCCCACACCGGGCTCATCGCACCTGCCAGCCCGAACGCCGCCAGAACAAGCCACCGGTTCACACGATTCATGTCTCAACTCACTTTTCCGGGGCTGGGGCGGGCGCTTGCCCGGTTTGTCTGTTTGTCTGCTTGACCAGCCGTTGTGTGGCATGTTAACCCCACACCCTCATTCACGGGATACCGGGACTACCCCTGGAGGCTGTAGCAATTGTTCCACTTTGTGCAATGTCGCGGCTTGTCCACACGGCCGGCGTCAAACTTGCACCGTTCCCAGGCGCCACAAACTAGTGATTTCCCGCGCCCGTGCCGCGTGTAACGGATCGTCGCGGTCCTGGGTTTTCGGGTGATGTGGGCGAGCATCCAGGCGGCCCAGCACGGTCAACCCGCCTGCCGCGATCCAGCCCAGGAGTTCGTCACGGGTGCGCAGGCCCAAGTGCTCAGCCAAGTCGGACAGGATCAGCCAGCCCTCGCCACCCGGGCTCAAATGGGCGCGCAAGCCCTGCAGGAAACCACGCAGCATCTGGCTGTCAGGGTCATAGACGGCCGATTCAATGGGCGAGCTGGGTTTGGCGGGCACCCAGGGGGGGTTGCAGACCACCAGCGGCGCCTGGCCAGGCGGGAACAGATCGGCTTGCAAAAGCTCGACCTGCTGCTGCAGGCCCAGGCGGTCGATGTTGTCGCGGGCGCAGGCCAGGGCTCGGGGTGACATGTCGGTGGCGAGGATGCGTGGGATGCCGCGTTGCGCCAGCACCGCCGAGAGCACGCCCGTGCCCACGCCAATGTCAAAAGCCAGTTCGGTGCCTGGCGGCACCGGCGCTTGCGCGACCAGGCTGACGTACTCGCCCCGCACGGGCGAGAACACGCCGTAGTGCGCGTGGATGCTGCCGTCAACAGCCGGGATGGCCACGCCTTTCTTGCGCCACTCGTGCGCGCCGATGAGGCCCAGCAGTTCGCGCAGCGAGGCCACGTAAGGGCCATCGACCTGGCCGTAAGCCTCCTGGCAGGCCTGGCGGGCGTCGGTGGCACGCCTCAAAGTCAGGCCGTGGTCAGCCTCGAAAGGCAGCAAGACCATGCCCAGGATGCGGGCGCGGTGGCCCTGCTGCTGGCGGTGCAGGTGAAAGGCCTGTGCGGCGGTGGCCTTGGCCGCATCCGACGTGTCGCTGCCGCCCTTGGCGGAGGCCTTGGACTTGCGCTGATCCTTCTGATCCAGCCGGCGCACCAGGGCCTGAAGCAAGTGGCGCGCGTTCTGGAAATCGCCCTGCCACAGCAAGGCCGTGCCTTCGCAGGCCAGCTTGTAGGCCGTGTCGGCACTCATGCGGTCGTCGGCCAGCACCACCTTGCGGGGCACAGGCACGCCGGCCTCGGAGCGCCAACGGGCCTGGCAGGCCGTGCCATCCAGCGCCTGCCAGTGGATCGAAGGGACGCTGTCGCTGTTCAGCTTCAGCCCTTGATGCCAGCAGCCTGGCGCAGCACCTGGGCCTTGTCCGTGCGTTCCCAGGTGAACTCGGGCTCTTCACGGCCG
>CANBUA010000208.1 GCA_947372535.1 Burkholderiales bacterium | reverse complement strand
CTGCAGGCTCCGCCTTGGCTTAAGATGCCGCTCCATGAGCAGCACGCACTTCGGTTTCCAGCAGGTCGACGAGTCTGAAAAGGCCGGTCGGGTTCGCGGTGTCTTTGACTCCGTGGCATCCAAATACGACATCATGAACGACCTGATGTCCATGGGCATGCACCGGCTCTGGAAGGCCTACACCATCGCCGCCAGCGGCGTGCGCGAAGGCTCCAAGGTGCTGGACATTGCCGGCGGCACGGGCGACCTGGCCGAGGCCTTTGCCCGCCGCGTGGGCCCCAGCGGCATGGTGGTCCACACCGACATCAACGAAGCCATGCTGAGCACCGGTCGCGACCGCCTGCTCAACGTCGGCATGGCCCTGCCCACCACCCTGTGCGACGCTGAAAAACTGCCCTTCCCCACCGGCACCTTCGATGTGGTCACCGTGGCCTTCGGCCTGCGCAACATGACCCACAAGGAAGCCGCCCTGGCCGAGATGTGCCGCGTGCTGCGCCCGGGTGGCCGCCTGCTGGTGCTGGAGTTCTCCAAGGTGGCCAAGCCGCTGGCCAAGGCTTACGACTGGTACTCGTTCAAGGTGCTGCCCAAGCTGGGCCAGTTCGTGGCGGGCGATGCCGCCAGCTACCAGTACCTGGCCGAATCCATCCGCATGCACCCCGATCAGGCCACGCTCAAGGCCATGATGAAAACCGCAGGCTTCGGCCACGTCGACGTGCACAACATGACCGGTGGCGTCGTGGCTCTTCACATGGGCATCAAGTGCTGAGCTGAGCCATGGGTTGGCTGTACCAGCCGATCAAGGCAGGGCGCCCAGCAGAGCGGCCTTCAAGCGCTCGTCGGCCGCATCGGGCCCCAGCCACATGGCCATCATGGCCTCGTTGAAATCGCCCCCCGGGATGTCCGGGCACACACGTTGCCCGGCCAGGGTCACGCTGGTGCCCCGGTCCGGTTGGTAGTCCAGTTGCATGGATTCACCGCGATGGGCGTCTCCATGGCGCATCAGCGCCTGAGACAGCAGCTGCACCCGCTCGCGCAAGGCCTCCGCCTGCGCAGCTTTCAAGTGGGCCAACATGGCCTTGCCAAAGCCCTCGGCCATGCGCTCGGCATCGACGTCGCGCAGCAGCAGCAATTCAATGTGATGTGGTGCGTCACTGCGCAGCAGCGCCTGCGCATCGGGCTCGGGGCGTGGCAGGTACAGGCTCATGGCGTACACCTTGACGATCATCTTGGCCCGAACGCCCGCGCCATTGAGCACCAGATGTCGCCCATCGAGCAGATGGGTGGGCGCGAAGTGCAGGCCAGCCACATCGCGACCCGCGAGATCGCCAAACTCACTTGCGGCAGTCTGCGGCCCCCCAGGGGCTGAGGCTGCCGAAGCGGATGCGGCAGCAGGCTCGGCCATGCCCTCTGTCGCAGCCCTGGACGCGGTCCAGAAGGCAGCACAGCTCAAGCCCAAGGCCAGGGCCATGCAGCGTTCAGAAATGGGATTCACCATGTCGTGCCCGATGATTCGTCAAATAGTCCCTATGCTACATCTGCGCTGCAAGATGCCGTCGTTATCATGCCCCATCGCCTTTGAACCTATCGCGCCATATGCCCGCAAGCCGCCGCCCAAATCGTCCGTCTCCTGCGCACAGCGACACCACACCGGCACGACCGGAGGCCGCCATTGGTGAATGGACGGTTGAGCAGTTGTCTGCGGAGACGGGCGTCAGTGTGCGCAACATCCGTGCGTACCAGACGGCCGGCTTGCTGCCGCCGCCGCGCCTGCGAGGCCGCCTGGGCCTGTACGACGAGCAGCACGTGGCCAAGCTTGGCCTGATCCGCGATCTGCGCCAGCAAGGCTTCAAGCTGGACACGATCAAGGCCCTGCTGGACCAGGCGCCGGGCGGAGCCTGGGGCGAATATGCCCTGATGGGTCAGTTGTTTTCCAAGACCTTCTTCACGGTGGAGCGCCCCCAGCGCAAGGCCATCAAGGACATGGCGGGCCACTGGGGCGCCAAGGCCACCGAGGCGCAGCGCGTTCGCCTGACGGCCAATGGGCTTTACCAACAACTCGATGAGGAGCATGTGGAAATGCTCAGCCCAGCGCTGGAACGCATCGGCATCCAGTTGGCAGAACTGCAAGTGCCATTGAACCTGGTGCTGGACCTGCAGGACACCCTGGTCGAGCACGCCCGCGCGATCGCCCAGGCCTATGTCGAGCAACTCTTCCTGACCGAGGCCTTGCGCCTGACGCCGCCCCACGTGGCGACGCCAGGTTCGACTGATTCACCTGATGCGCCGCCGGCGATGGAAGCCGAGATGACCGCGAGGCTGCCAAGTTCGGCGGTGTGGCTGCGTGAACTCTTCGAGCGCTTGAGGCCACTGGCCATCGGCTCGGTGAGTGCGGCCTTCCCCGTGGTGTTGCAGCAGGAGTTCGAGAAGGCGCTGGCGCGTCGACGCTGAGAAGGCGCAACTTCAGGTAGCGGCAAGGGAGCACCAGACCGTGGCGCCATTGCTGCGCCGATGCTGCGCGGCTGAATGCGGTGGCTGTGTGCTGCTGCTGATGAGGGAAGCGTTCGACTTACAGGCACCGAACAGGCACCAGAACGCGAATCAGGCCCACAAAGAAAATTGGGTTAGCTCCTTTTGAGAGCTAACCCATTGATTCTCTTGGTCGGGGCGGCGGGATTCGAACTCGCGACCCCTTGCACCCCATGCAAGTGCGCTACCAGGCTGCGCTACGCCCCGACGAAGACGTAAACTATAGCATGGATTTTTGTCTGATTTCTGGCTCCGAGTGGCTTTTTTGGAACGCTGGCCTCAAGACAGCAAATCCCGGATCGACAGCAGCGCCTCCCGCAGGGCCTGCACATCGTCCGTCGCCAATCGGCTCAAACCACTGAGGTCCGGGGCGCTGAAGGCCTCGGCACTGGCCGGCGCAGAAGCCTGCAAGGCACGCGTGCCCATGCCATGGGCGGGAGAAACCGCTTTGGCCCGCCGTGCTCGTTCGATCACCGGGCCGGCCATGGCTGCAGGCTCCTGCACCTGCCATGCAGCAGAGAGCTGGCCATTCACCACGCCAGAAGCCATCACTGGATCCGTCGGCATCTCAGCCTCAACGTCCGCCACATCGATCGTCAGGCCCGCTGCGGCGGCGATGGACGCAGCCGTGACGTCCACCAACTGGATGCGGGCACCGTGGATGGTGAAGCCTTGCTCATACAGCAACTCGCGGATGCGGCGCACCAGCAGCACCTCGTGATGCTGGTAGTAGCGGCGGTTGCCACGGCGCTTCATGGGCTTGAGCTGGACGAACTCCTGCTCCCAATAGCGCAGCACATAAGGTTTGACCAGGCACAGCTCACTCACCTCACCAATGGTGAAGTAGCGCTTGTCCGGGATCGGCGGCAGGACGCCGTCGTTGCGGTCAGGTGCTCCCATGTGCTTTGTGCGTTGCCAGGTGTGGTGCGACAGGTGGATTGTTGACTGCGGTGCTCAGGCCAACCGCTCACTTTACTCCAGCTCGTCGCTGACGGGTGCGTCACCCTGGACCATGTCCTTGAGCTTCTGGCTGGCGTGAAACGTCACCACGTTGCGGGCGTCGATGGGGATGGCTTCACCCGTGCGCGGGTTGCGTCCAGGCCGAGGTGCCTTGCGACGGATCTGGAAGTTGCCGAAACCCGAGAGCTTCACATCCGTACCCGTCACGAGGCTGTCGTTGACCAGTTCGAAAAAGGCTTCGACCATGTCCTTGGATTCGCGCTTGTTCAGGCCCAGGCGCTCGAACAGCATCTCCGACAGCTCGGCCTTGGTCAGCGTGGGTGTCTCGATGGTGGGCAGCAGGACCTTGAGGTCTTGGATGGCGTCAGACATGGTGGCGGCACTTCCCTTGCCCCCCGGCGTACCCGGGGACTGTGTGATCTTCAAGCAACTTCACAAACGATACATCATGTCCGAACGCGGGCCTGTACCGTTTGCGCCAACTGCGTCAGCACCGCCTGCATGGCCGCATCGATGCGCTCGTCGGTCAAAGTTTGCTCGTCGTCGCGCAACTCGACACGCACAGCCAGGCTGCGCTCGTGTTCGGCCATGCCGGCCGTCGCCTGCTTGGGCTTGTAGATGTCGAACAGGCGCGCACCACGCACCAGGCCATCGGTCGACGCCGAGTTGATCGCGCCGATGACGGCATCGTGGGCGGTCTGATCGGCCACCACCAGGGCCAGGTCGCGGTAGACCGACTGCATCTTGGGCACGCCGGCAAAAGCAGGCACCGCGTGGCTGGCCAGCAAGGCCGCATCCAACTCGAACAGCACCGGGGCCTGCGGCAAGTCGTAGGCCTGGCGCCACTTGGGGTGCAGTTCACCAATCCACCCTGCATCGCACTCACCTTCAGAGCCACGCACCCACACGCGGGCACTGCGCCCCGGGTGGAAGGCGGCGTGTTCCGCAGCTTCAAAGCGCAGCACCGCCGGGGCCAGCAAGGCCTCGACATCGCCCTTCACGTCGAAGAAATCCACCGCGCGCGAAGCCTGGCCCCACTGCACGGCATCCGACGGGCCATAGGCCAGGCCGGACACGCGCAGTGGTTGCGCAAATCCGCCCACATCGCGGTCGCTGTCGGCCACCGACGCGTCGCGCATGAACACGCGGCCCACCTCGAACAGACGCACACGATCGGCCTTGCGCGACAGGTTGGTGCGCAACACCTCGACCAGCGAGCCGATCAGCGTCGAGCGCATCACGGCCAGTGGGCTGGCGATGGGGTTGAGCACGCGGATGGGCTGGGTGTTGCCGGCGAAATCGGCTTCCCACTTTTCTTCCACAAAGCTGAAGGTGATGGCTTCCTGGTAGCCACGCGCGGCCACGGCACGGCGCAGCGCATACAGGCCACGACGGGCCTCGTTGCGCACCAAGGGTGTGATGGGGGCCTTGGGGGCGCGGTTGGGCAGCTTGTCGAAGCCGATCACGCGCACCACTTCTTCGATCAGGTCTTCTTCGATCTGCACATCAAAGCGCCAGCTCGGAGGGGTGACCGTCAGATGGGTGTCACCGCCCTGCTCGGCCACCGTGTACGGCAGGCCCAGGCGTGTGAACACGGCCTCGACCTGCTCCAGAGTGACGAGCATGCCGATCACCCTTTGGGCGCGCGACAGGCGCAGCGTCACGGGCTGGCGCGCAGGCATCGCCAGTTGCAGGTCATCCATCGGGCCGGCCTGGCCACCGCAAATCTCGATGATCAGCTGGGTGATGCGCTCCAGGTACTGCGCCGTGGGCGCCGGGTCCACACCCCGCTCGAAGCGGTGGGAAGCATCGGTCGAGAAGTTGTAGCGGCGGGCACGGCCGGCGATGGCCTTGGGCGCCCAGAAAGCGCCTTCGAGGTAAACGTTCTTCGTGTCGTCGCCCACGGCGGTGGCATCGCCGCCCATGATGCCGGCCAGCGATTCCAGCTGCTGGTCATCGGCGATCACGCCCACTTCGGCATCCACGGTGATGGTGTTGCCATTGAGCAGCTTGAGTTGCTCGCCCGGCTTGCCCCAGCGCACCGTCAGGCCGCCATGGATCTTGTCCAGGTCGAACACATGCGACGGCTGGCCCAGCTCGAACATCACGTAATTGGAGATGTCCACCAGCGGCGACACCGAGCGCTGGCCACAACGGGCCAGGCGCTCCACCATCCAAGCGGGCGCGGCAGCCTGGGGATTCACGCCCTTGATCACGCGGCCAGCGAAACGGCCGCACAGATCGGAAGCGTCCACCTTGACCGGCAGGCGGTCATCCACGGCCGGAGCCACAGGCGTGATCACGGGCAGCGTCAACGGCGCCCCCGTCAGGGCGGACACCTCGCGAGCGATGCCGACCACGCTCAGGCAATGCGCCAGGTTGGGCGTGAGCTTGAGTGTGAACAGGGTGTCGTCCAGCTTCAGGTGATCGCGGATGCTGATGCCCACCGGCGCGTCGTCGGCCAGGATGTGCAGGCCGTTGGCGTCTGCGGCAATGCCCAGTTCCTTGGCCGAGCACAGCATGCCCTGGCTTTCCACGCCGCGCAGCTTGCCCAGCTTGATCTTGAAGGTCTTGCCATCGGCTCCGGGGGGCAGCTCGGCGCCCACGGTGGCGCAAGGCACCTTGATGCCCGGGCGCACATTGGGCGCACCGCACACGATCTGCAGCACGGCACCCGTGCCCGCATCCACCTTGCACACGTTGAGGCGGTCGGCGTCGGGATGCTTGGCCACTTCCAGCACCTGGGCCACCACCACGCCGGTGAAGGCCGGCGCCACGGGCTGCAGCTCTTCGACTTCCAGGCCAGCCATGGTCAGCAGATCGGCCAGTTGCTGGGTGCTGATGTCGGGGTTGCAGAACGAGCGCAACCAGGATTCAGGGAATTGCATGGAAAGGGTCCTCGGGATTCAATGTGCGCGATGGGCGGATGGCGAACAGGCCTGCGCCTCAGGCGAAGTCGGCGTCCAGCACCACGCGATAACGGGCCTTGCCGGCGCGCAGGTGGTCCAACGCGTCGTTGATGCGGCTCATCGGGAAATGTTCGGTTTGCGGCTCGATGCCATGGCGGGCCGCGAACTCCAGCATGGTGTCGATGTCCTGGCGCGAGCCCGTGGGCGAGCCCGACACGCTGCGCTGCCCGCCGATCAACGGGAAGGCCTCGACCTCCATCGGCTGCGGCAGCACGCCCACCAGGTGCAGGCGACCCTTGGGCGCCAGCGTGCCCATCAGGGCCTTCCAGTTGAGCATCACGTTGACGGTGACCAGCACCATGTCCAGGCGGCCAGCCACGGCCTTCATGGCCTTGGCGTCCACGCTGGACACCACCTGGTGCGCACCCAGCAGCAACGCCTCTTCGCGCTTGGAATCGCTGGAAGTGAAGGCCGTGACCTCACAGCCCCAGGCCCGCGCGAACTTCAAGGCCATGTGGCCCAGGCCGCCGATGCCCACCACGCCCACGCGGTGGGTGGGCTTGATGCCGAAGTTCAGGAAGGGCGAGAACACGGTGATGCCACCGCACAGCAGCGGGCCGGCCTTGGCCGGGTTCAGGCCCTGGGGAATCGGGCAAGTCCACAGCCAGTGGGCACGCACCCGCTCGGCAAAACCGCCGTTGTGGCCAATGATGGTGGGCTGGCCGGCGCGGCACAGCTGGGGCTCACCGCCCAGGCAGCTCTTGCAGCTCATGCAGGAGCCGGCCATCCAGCCAATGCCCACCTTCTGGCCCAGCTTCAGTCCCTTGGTCTGGCTGCCCAAGGCCACCACCGTGCCCACCACCTCGTGGCCGCCCACAACCGGATAGCCGGTGAAGCCCCATTCGTTGTCGATCACGGACAAATCGGAATGGCACAGGCCGCTGTGTTCGACCTGGATCTCGACCTCTTCGGCACCCAGGGCGCCCGGATCGTAGTCAAAGCGCTGCAGGGGCTTGCTGGCCTCCTGGGCTGCCCAGGCTCGTATGGTGGTGCTCGTGCTCATGTGCGGGGCTCCTTCAAGGGGATCCATGATCTCAGGGTGCCGAAAGGGCATCCAGCCTGGGTGCCAGGCGGGCATTCAACCAGCTCACTGGAACTGCTGCAGAAAGCGCAGATCGCCTTCGTAGAACAGACGCAAGTCGTTCACGCCATAGCGCAACATGGTCAGCCGGTCCGGCCCCAGGCCGAAGGCAAAGCCGATGTACTGCTCCGGATCCAGCCCGAAGTTGCGGACCACATTGGGGTGCACCTGCCCTGCCCCGCCCACTTCCAGCCAGCGGCCCTTCAAGGGGCCCGACGAGAAGGCGATGTCCACCTCCGCCGAGGGCTCGGTAAAGGGGAAGAAGGACGGGCGGAAGCGGATGTCCATGTCCCGCGTCTCGAAATAGGTGGCGAAGAAATCACCCAGCACCGCCTTCAGGTCGGTGAAGCTGACGTTCTCACCTATCCACAGGCCTTCGCACTGGTGGAACATGGGCGAGTGCGTGGCATCGCTGTCCACGCGGTAGGTGCGGCCCGGCGCGATCACACGGATCTCGGGCATGCGCTCACCCTTCGCCAGCAAGTCGGCATGGCGCTTCACATGTTGAACGGCGTAGCGCACCTGCATCGGGCTGGTGTGCGTGCGCAGCAGGTGGCCACCCTCAACGTAGAAGGTGTCGTGCATGGAACGCGCCGGATGGTCTTCGGGCGTGTTGAGCGCGGTGAAGTTGAACCAGTCGGCCTCGATCTCGGGGCCATCGGCCACATCAAAGCCCATCGAACCGAAGATGCCTTCGATGCGCTCGATGCTCAGCGACACAGGGTGCAGCCCGCCTTCGCCACGGCGGCGGCCCGGCAGGGTCACATCCAGACGTTCGGCTTGCAGCTGCTGGGCCAGTTCGGCGTCGGCCAGGGCCTGGCGGCGACTGTTGAGCGCGGCCTCGACCTGCTGCTTGGTCTGGTTGATGGCGGCGCCACGGGTCTTCTTCTCTTCCGGGCTCAGGGCGGCCATGCCCTTGAGCAAGTCGGTCAGGCTGCCGGATTTGCCCAGGAAGCCCGCTTTGGCGTTTTCCAGGTCGGCGGGCGTGGCCGCTTCAGCGAAGGCCTGTGTGGCCTGGGCCACCAGGGCATCAAGATCGTTCATGGTTCGCGCTCAGCAAGGAGGGTCGAAACGAAAAAGGCCAACATCGCTGTTGGCCTAGGGTGTGGGGCTCACCGCCTCAAGGCAGTGAGCATGCGGCCCAACCGGGGTCAAGCC
>CANBUA010000207.1 GCA_947372535.1 Burkholderiales bacterium | reverse complement strand
GCTTATTCCTGGCGCCGGCTCAGTCCTCGGCTGGTTCTGACGCCAGCGCTGTCACAAACGCCAACCCTGGCGCGTCTTGATGACATGGGGGCCGCAATCGGCTGCCCCCTTTGACCCCTGCCATCGAAAGACAGCCCCGCCATGACACCAGCAGCAACCACCCACGGCCCACGCGTTCCCTATTACAAGCTGGCCCCCAAGGCCTTCAAGCACCTGTACGACCTGTCCACCGCCCTTCAGCAGGGCGCTTTAGGCACCCGCCTGGTGGACTTGGTGTTCCTGCGCGTCTCGCAGATCAACGGTTGCGGCTTTTGCATCGACATGCACTGGCAGGATCTGATCAAACAAGGCGCCGACCCGCGCCACGTCAACGCCGTGCCCGGCTGGCGCGAGGCACCCTTCTTCAGCGAGCGCGAGCGTGCGGCCTTGCGCTGGGCCGAGATCATCACCGCCACGCCCAACGGCGATGCCAGCGACGAGGAATTCGCCCTGTTGCAGGCGCAGTTCTCCGAGGTAGAGATCGCCGAGCTGGGCTTTGCCATCGCCACGATCAATGCCTGGAACTTGCTGAATGTGGGGTTCCGCAACCCGGTACCTGCCTGAGGCTGAGCGCCCGACCATGGGTCAGGGGGCGTCTGCCTCGCTTGCTCGCCCCAGGCGCCGGTAGATCGGATCGGCCACCAGCAGCACCAGCCACGCATAGAGCATGGCCAGCAGCAACCAGGGCCCGGCCGCCAGCTTGACCACCGTTTGCTTGAGCCGGCACGGCGGGCAGCACCAAACGAACAGGCCCAAGGCCAGCCCATGCAGCAAGGCGATGGCCAGCCAAGTTGAATGCCAGGCCATCAACAAGCCAGGCCAGGCCATCCAGCCCAAGCCAAAGGCCAACACCAAGCCCATGGCTTGAACGGCCCGGCGGCGCAGCCTGGCCCACCGCCCCACGCCTGATCCGACCAGCCACCAGCCCAGCAACAGCGGCAGCCGCCCGAACCGACGCCGCCCGGCCTGCAGCACAGCCGCCAATTGCCCTTTGGGTCGATGGCGGGCCATCTGCGGCGCCACTGCCAGGAAGCGCCAGCCGTGCGCAGGATCGGTCGATCTGATCTGCTCTCTGGCTTGCAGGTAGCCATCGAGCATCAGACTCTGAATCTCCAGCGGCGCAAAGCAATCGAGGTCCGTGCGAAGGCTGGCCAACTGCGCCTGCACCGCACGAACCACCCCGAAACTCGTCAGCCAGGTCGCCTGGAACCTGCCCAGGTGATGGAGGATCACATCGTCGGGCCGGAAGGTTGCCGGTGGAGGCGGCACGTCCAGGCCTTTGGTCAGGTGGAGGTAAGTGAAGGACCCCAGCGACCCTTCTGCGTTCGCGTGAAGCAGGCGCTTGTAGCCCAGCTCTCTGATGCGCTCCATCAGGATGTCGCTGCTGCGTACCAGCACCGGCAGGCCGCTCACATCGGGATGATGCTCAAAGTGCAATTGCCCGGCCGCATCGCTCAAGAGAATGTGATCGCAGCGTGCCTCCATCAGGTGATCCAGTCCCTGGTTGTCGAAGACCCCGCCATCGGCCACCGCCAGAAGCGCAGCCTGGCTGTTGCGTTGCAGCAGGACAGGCGGCAGGATGCCCGGCACGCTGGCCGATGCCGCCACGATGCGCGACAAGGTCAAGCGCTCAGGGTCCAGGGCGGCGCCCGCCGTGATGTCGTCATAGCGCATCCATGTCAGCCGCGGACGGCTGGAGATGACGCCCTTGTGAGGATCCGGGCTTTCGCCATGCGCCTGCCCGGTGAATCTGAACCCATGGCCCGTGTTGAGCGTGGTGGCATTGAAAGTCATCTCGGGCACCTTGGCGCGACGCAACTTGTTGCGCAAGGACGTGCTGGAGAAAGTGACGCCCTCTTCCCCCAGGGGCGCGGCCTCCAGGTCCCACGGGCCCAGCGGCCACCCCAGCGGTCTGCCCTCCAGCAGTGCCCTGATCAAGCCGATGTGGCCAGGCCGGGTCATCTCCAGGGGCTTGACCTTCAGGTTGATCGAGGGACGGTACAAGGGTGCGAAAAGCTCAAGGTCGAGCAATTCGGCGATGCGCTCGGTGAAGGTATAGGCGGGCTTGAGCCACATCTTCAAGATGGCCTTGGGGCTGCCCAGGGCCTGCATGCGCAGATTTCGCGAGGCGGTGTTGGACAGTGCAGCGATCACGTCTTCCACGACCTCGATGTAATCGGCCTGCCCGATTTCCAAATCGTGCTTGCCATCGAACAGCGCTTTCAGGCGAACTGCATAGGCGGCCCCGGCCATGGAACCGCCCGACACGCAGGAGATCGCATCAAGCCGTCGCAGTTGGTCGCATTCAGCCAATCGGGCCAACACGCCCAGGTGAAAGAGCGCCGCCCGCCAGCCACCGCCAGACAAAGCCAGGCCGTGCTTGTGATCCCCATCAGGCGAGAGCAATTCATCGACATGGCGTGTCAACGTCTTGCCGTCGATCACCGCTGAGAACTGCGCCATCTGCCGGAACACCTCCTCGAGCGGCAGGGCCGGAACCTGACTCATCAGCGCCTGGCGCTTGGCCGACAGCATGCGCCAGGAGGTGGTCGCGTGCAGCAGATCCTGCACAGCCTCTTTCACGCCTGCGGCGACCGGCTGGCCAATGGCCAACTGCCCTTTCACCACGGCCGACACGCCGGCCAATAGCTGGTCCATGGCAGCCACTTTGTGGGGCCGGCTGATGTGCATCGAATCAAACAGATCCAAGACCTCCTCAAGCACGGCCTGCGCGGCGGGGTCCCAGCCCCTCATGCTCATCCACAAGGTCCGCTTGAGCAAGGCCTCGAACCGACTGGCCGGATCGAGCTTGTCTTCGCCGAGGTCCACGTCGAAGGCTGGCCACAAGTCCTTCAACGCGGCCTGCCAGCCCGCTGCCCGCTCGGCCTCGTTCAGACCCTGGCCGAATTCCATGCGCAGCTCGCGCAGACACAGCTCGCAGCACAGACAGAGGTCCCGCAATGCGCTGCCGTCGTGCGGGCTTCCCACGGCCAGCATCCAGAACGCCAGTCGCCCGGTCTTGGCCAGGGCCTCGAGCTTGAACTCACTCACCAGCCGGTAACTCAGTTCGGCCGTCCAGCGCAGCGTGGTTTTGCGGGTCGCTTCTGGCTCACGTTCAGAAGCGTCGTTCAAGGCATTGAGGGCCATGCTCAGGCGCCGCTCACGGGGCACGGCGTCGTCGGCACACAAGGCAATGGCCAGCCTCTCTCGCGAAACCGACAAACGTTCGGCCTGCTCGGCGGACAAATCCGGCAAGGCATCCAGCGCCTGGCGCAATTGAGGCAAGACGGTCACCTGCAGCAACGGCGAGATGACCCCCGTGGCTTGAGGCGGTTCCTGAAACACCTGCTCGATGAAGTCGGGCGAATCCAGCCCCTGGTGTGTGACCTGCCAGCACATGTCCGAGAGCTGCGCCAGTTGCGCAATGGTCATGGCTTGCCCTGTCAAGTAGGCGGTCAGCAAATCACTGTCCATGGGCACCGGGTCGGACGAGTCGTCCCCTGGCGGCCCCTGGTCCCGCCCTTGCTCCTGGTCCACCATGCTGCCCCCCGATCAGTCTGGCCGACGGCTTGCCTCTGAACCAGCAGAGTAGTGGGGCGGCCACCGCCTGCATATCCCTAGAGCGACCTTTGCCGGCCCAGGGCTCATCGAATCGTCGCCCGCAGCGCCTGGTTCAGGCGCGAGCGGTCCATGTCGTCGCTGATCTTCTGGGCGTTGACCATGATCGAACACTTCTCCAGCGTCGCGATGGCTTTGTCGGCCTCCGTGTTGAGCAGGTCGACCTGTTTGCTCAGGTAGGTGTTCATGCTGCTTTTGACCGAGTCGCGGATGTCCAGCGGCAAACCCAGGTAGGCATCCTGGACCTGGTCAAAAGCGTCCTTCGGGCCCCCCTGCACCACGGTCACGAGCTGGCGCCACTCGCGCAGCTTGGCATCCAGGCCGACGGCGATGATGCCGTTGGTGGTGATCAGCCACTTGTCGGGCTCAAGCAAGGTGCGCTCGGTCTCGCTGCTCAAGCCACCCAGGAAGCGGCCATCGTTGGCGCGGTAGAAATCCTCGAAGGCCTTTTCGGCCGCCTGGCGGCGCGCATCGAAGGCGTCCTTGAGGCTGCGCTTGAGGTCGGCCCAGTCGGTCTTCTGGCCATCGGTGCTCAGCAGCGAATCCAACGCATCCATGGAGCTGATCGCGCTGGCATGCATGGCGCGCAGCAGGTCCAGGTTGCAGTCCTTGAGGAACTGATCGACCTGCTGGCGGATGCCGCCGTAGGACACGATGATCAGGCCCTCGTTGTCCAGCTGCGCCTTGAAAGCCGCCATGCGCGTGTTGTACTGGTCTTCCGTCACCAGTTTGATGGCTTTGCCGGCCATGTCCAGCACCGTCAACAGCGTCTTGGTGTGGCTGTCGAGCAGGGTGCCGACACGGTATTGAATCAGCCCACCGATGTTCATCGAGCGGATGCGGTTCAGCCAGGTCATGGCCTCGTCCACGTTCATGCCGCCGCGCTGTGCGATCTCGTAGACATCGGCCGTGTTGTTGGCCCAGCCGGCCAGCTTCAGCAGCCCTTCGACCAGCGACCGGGGCACGCCCGCGCCGATCAGCGTTTCCTTGACGTGGTCGGTGATGGAGGCGAAGAAGGCCTTCCAGGCATCGCGCATCACGGTCACACCCACGCCGGCCTGCAGCCAGTAGGGCATGGCCTCGGCCATCGATTTTTCGAGCAGGTCCTTGATCTCTTGGGCGGCGCGTTGTTCGGCCTCTTCGACGCGCGAGTCTTCCTCGCTGAGGTTCTGCCATTTCTTGTCCAGCGCGGAGATCAAATCGCGCACCTTCTGGCCGTCGCGCGCCATCGCATCTCTGGCCTGCGCGCCTTTGATGCCGCCCAGGTGGCCCCAGAAGATGAACTCGGCAAAGCTCACCTGCTCGCGAAAGCGCACAGCCGCAGCGGTCGGCGTCGAGATGCCCGAGAGCATGTTGTCGAGCTTGTCCGTGGCCGTGCGCGTCATGTCGCGGAACTTGGATGAGTACTCATCGAGCAGCGGCGTGACATCGTCCTCGGCCAAGTAGGTCTGCATCATCGTGAGCACGGCATCGCGCGCATTGGCGTAGTCGTCCAGCACCGTGGCGATGCGGGTGGATTCGGCGATATCGAGGGTGGACTGGACAGCGGCCAAGGCGGCGCGCATTTCCCGACGGCGGGCATCAAAAGAAGGCATGGTGTGGGCTCCGCGTCAAGTCAGATCGGTTGCTGGCTGGTGATGCGCCAGGGGCCCATGGCGCCGGGCTGACCCATGCGCTGCAGCGTCCACCAGCGGTGCACGGTGACGTCGCTGAACGGGCGGTAAACACCATCGAAGCTGCCAATGTGCTGCACCTCCACGGTCACTTCCTCCAGGCGTTGCTGGCCCGGGTACTTGTCGCCCGGGATGACGGCGCGCACCTCGTCAACCCACGCCGGGCGCATGTCAAAGACGCGCTCGACGATGCGACGGCGGGCCTCTTCGAAGTAGCGCGCGGGCTGCTCCACCGAGTTCATGCGGAACAGGGCGCGCCCATCGGACAGCAGTTCCACCGACCAGGTGGCGAAGAGCGAGATCCACAGGTCCTGATCGGCCGCTTTGAGCGCGGCCACCATGGCTTGCAAGACGTCAAAGGGCGTGGCTGAATCGGGCGGTGCGTCAACGCCTTGCGCGCGCAAGGCTTGCTCGCCCGCGAAGCGCACGAGGTCGCCTTCGGGTTGGCGCAGGTCCACGAACATCGAGCCGCCAATCAACGCGGCCACGGGCTGCAAGCGCAGGCCGAAGTAGGCGCGCTCGCCGACCACCAGTTGCGCGGGCTGCGGCATCACTTGGCCGATCAGTTCGTAGGTCTCGTCGATGTTGGGCAGCACCAGGCGGCGGTAGCGCGCCAGCGCATCCATCATCCACACGGCCTCGGGCCCTTCTGCATCGGCGAAGTACCAGCCGTCGTTGGGGTTGCCCGCCACGAACCAGGTGCGGCCGGCCTCGCCCACCCAATCGCGGTTGCGCAGCGGCGGCAGCGCGGCGTAGCGGCCCACCACCGAGGCGCGGTCGCCATGGATGGGGTGCACGGCCGGCAGCAGCGGCGTGATCATCTGCGCGCCCAGCTCGGCTTGCAGCGCGGCCCAGGCGGCTTGCGCCTGTTCGCGGACGGCGGCGGCGCGCTGCTCGCCCAGCTCGCGGTAATCCAGCGCGTGCTCGGGCAAGGTGATGTCCGGGCCTTGCAGCCGGGCCAGCATGGCGTCGAAGTCTTGCCTCACGGCATCGGCGAAAGGCCCGGGGTATTTCTGGGCCAGCAACTTCACGCGCGGCTCTTGCTCCTTGAGCTTGCCCAGCTCGTACGGCGAGGTCAGTGACAAGGCGTAGAGCGGATCGTCCAGCACCGCGCTGGTGGTCTTGGCAAAGTCATCGGCCCATTGGCGCCAGCTTTTGTCGAAGCCATCGTTCTCGTACATTTCGGGCGGGCCGCCCGGGCCCAGGAGGATGCGGTTGTCCTCGGTGCGCACATTGAGCGGTGAGCGCAGGGCGCCGATGACGTCCAGCGTCTGCCAGCCCTGGCCGGGCGTGGTGCGGCGGCGCACGGTGAGCGTCAGGGGCGAACCCTCGCGCTTGCCGGCATCAAACCAGCGTTGGCCTTCCGTGTAAGAGCCAATGGCGCGCTGCGTCTCGGCGGGGGTGGGCGCGCTCGGCAAGGGCTGGCCATCGACCGCGACGATCTGATCGCCCACCCGCAAGCCGGTGCCGCGAAAACCGCTGAACCAGTCGATGGCGGTGACGCGCAAGGCCGGTGGCGAGGCCTGCCACATGGGGGAGGTGCTCAAGCCCGTGCTGAGGTCCTGAGGGGCGGATGAGGTGTCGGGCTCCATGGGCTTTCGGCGAGCGTCGGCAAGGGCGCTCCGCGGTGGTTTGGCACAGCGTGAAAGCTAACACAGGGGGCATGAAAACCCGGGCACGATCGCCCTGTGTTGTTAGGGGGGTGGCGGGTCGACGTCAACGCCCAATTCGCCCGCCATGCGCAGCACCAACTGCCGCAGGCTGGCCACCTCGGCGGACAAGCGATCCTGCTCGGCGCGCAACGCGGCCACCTCATCGGCCAGCTCATCGGCACGGGCGGCCGAGGGCGGTGACGCCGCCATGCCGGCGGACGATTCCTGCGCCATGCTGGCCGGCGGCTCACCACACAGCAGGTGCGCCCAGCGCGATTCACGCGCGCCCGGTGCGCGGGGCAACTTCACGGCACGCGGCGGATCGCGCTCTGCCAGCTCTTCCAGGAAGCCATCGACCGAGGAGATGTCGGCGAAGCGATGCAGGCGCTCGGTGTGCAGGCGCAGCTCGGCCGAGGTCTGCGGGCCGCGCAGCATCAACATGGTCAACAGGGCGGCGCCTTGCGTCGGCACCGCCAGCCCCCTGGCCATGTTGTGATCGAAGCGCGTGACCCGGCTGCCGCTGACCTCGTGGACCAGGCTGTGCGCCTTCAGGCCTTCGATGGCCTCCAGCACCTCGGTCTCGCTCATTTGCATGACCGGATCGCGCGCCGTCTTCTGGTTGCAGCCGGCGGCCAGGGCATTGAGCGACAGCGGATAGCTGTCCGGCACGGTGTATTGCTTCTCGAAGAGCACGGCCAGGACGCGGGCTTCTTCAGGCGTGAGGAGGGAGGCGGTCACGAAAGGCTCCGGGCAATGAATGTGATGAGTAGGGCGGGCAGCGCATCATGCCGCACCGGCCTCAGCGCCGCAGCGGTTTGAGCAGCCCGCTCAGGCCGTTGTGGTCGATCTCGCGCATCAAGGCCAGCAGGCGGCCCACCTCGCCTTTGGGGAAGCCCTCCCGCGCGAACCAGTGCAGGTAGTTGGCGGGCAGGTCGGCCAGGATCACGCCCTTGTGCTTGCCAAAGGGCATGGCCATGGTGACCAGCTTCTGCAAATCCTCGGGGTTCATGCCGGGCCTTGGGCACGCGGCACTTCGAAGTAAGGCAGCAGCGCCTTGGCCGCCTCGATGCGCAAGCCCGGCGCGACGGACGGGTCGTTCATGACATCGAGCAAGAAGCGTTTCGGGTCCGCCCAGGTGCCTGCCGGCGTCGGTGCGTCGACCGCCGGCACAGGCACGGCCACGCCAAGTGGTGCGGCGCTCAATTGCCGCAGCGCCCGCTCGAATTCATCGGGCCTGATGCTGACCAGGCGGGCCAACAGATCGGCCTGGCCATCGAGGTTGGGCGGGATGTCCAGCCAAGGCGTGTCAGCAAAGACCGGGGCCAGGTCAGGGGCCACGAAGGCCGACCACTGATCCGCCTGTACCTGCACGGGCGGCCTGGCCATGTCCTGCGCCACGGCCGGGATCAAAGCCAGGCGCGGCGGCGCGATGTCGCCCAGGTAGCGCGCCCGCAAACCATCGAGGAAGGCCAGGGCCTGGTCGGTGGGCACGGGCTCGGCCAGCGAAAACCACAATTGGTAGCCGTCTGTGCCAGAGACGGCGATGGCCGGGGCGGGCAGGTTCAGGTCGGCCTGAACCCCTTGCCACACGGCCGACGTGGCCGCCCAGTCGGCGGGCCTGCCCACGGCCAGGACCATGGCCTGCACCTGGTAGAGGCGGTGCCACTCGGATTGCAATCTGCTCATGGGGCCGACTCTACCCGACGGCCCGTGGGTTCAGCCGCTCAGCGCGCGCCCACCGGGCTC
>CANBUA010000206.1 GCA_947372535.1 Burkholderiales bacterium | reverse complement strand
AGCTTGAATTCACGCAAGGCGTTGTTGAGGTACTTGCGCTCGATCCAGCCTTCCAGGCTCACGTCGCGGCGGATCAGGCGGTAGCTCTTGGCCTCCGAGATCGACTTGGTGATCGCGGCCTCGTAATAGGTGTCCAGCAAGGGGTTGATGCGCGTGCGCAAGTCCTTGACGCGGCCCCAGGTCTGCTTGTTGTCGATGTAGGTGTTGGTGCCCGACCGCGTCCACAGCTGGTACTGGGTTTCGCGGTTGGCTTCCAGGGTGCTCCAGTGCGCGGTCTTGACCAGGCGGTTGACGATGCGCTGCACGACATCGGGGTATTGCGACTCAAAGGCCTCGCCCACCCAGACCGTGCCGGGCGCGCTGATCTTGGGATCATCGAAGACCTCGGCCAGGCGCTTGGCCACACCACGTGCTTCCAGGCCGAATGGGGTGTCCAGCGTGCCGGCGATGTCGCCCGTGGCCAGGGATGCGCGGCGGTCATCTTGAATCTGGCTGATGATGCGGAAGTCTTTGTCTGGCTCGGTGAAACCGTACTTGGCCAGGAAACGGTACAGCGTCAGCTGTGTGGCCGTGCCCTTTTGAACCGACAGCGTCTTGCCCTTGAGGTCGCCGACGGTCTTGGCCGTGGAGGAGGCAGGCACCAAGAAGTAGACGTCGCTGCCACGTCCCGAGGACAGGATCACCTTGTGCTTGAGGCCGGTCGAGCGCCCCACGAGGGTGGGCAAGTCACCGTGGCCGAAGGCGAAGTCCAGCAGCCCGTTGGCAAAGGCTTCGTTCAAGGCCGGGCCGGCGCCCACGTAGTACTTGTATTCAATCTTGATGCCCTCGGCCTGGAACTCCTGCTCCAGTTCGTTGCGGAACACTGCATTGGCCGTGAAGCCGCTACCGGGCAAAGGGCGTCCGCCCGTGCCCGCGTTGGGAAAGCCAATGCGGATGGTGGTGGGCTTGCCGCCGGCGGCGCGGGCGTTGCCGCCCAGGCCGATCAGCGCGGGCGCGGCCAGGCCGGCCATGAGTGATGAATTGAATGAGCGACGTTTCATGTTGTGTTCTCCAAGAGAAGTGGTCTGGCGGATGGCGGGGGTCAGAACGTGGCGTTGAGCTGCGCTTGCCAGAGGTTGACTGTCTCCGGGTTGGCTGGCGTGGACACGGCGGTGCCGAGCTGGTTCTTCGTGGTCACGTAATTGATCTGGAACTTGGTCGTCTCGGCGAAGAACATGTTCAGACCCAGCGTGGTGGCCAACTTGCGGTCGGTGACCGAGCCTGGGCTGCGGTTCGGGTCGAAGGTGTCGAAACGCACGAAGGCCTGGTAGGACTTGGGCCAGTAGTCGTCGAACTTGCCTTGCTGCTTGGAGCTGTTGAGGAACTGCTCGCCCCAGGTGTAGCCCAGGTTGACGTATTGGCCCACGCCGCGCTGGAAGCCATCGGGGTTGGCGGCCGTGGCGGCCAGCAACTCCTGCTTGCCATAGGCCCATTCATAGGCGATGGAAAACGGCAGGTGGGTCCAGTTGATGTCGAAGCCGTAGCGGTCGAACGTGCCCTTCTTGGTGGCCACGGTCGCGGCGGTGGTCGATGCCGGGCCGAGCGACGTGTAGCCACGGTAGAACGAGCCGCCCACTTGCAATTGACGGAACCAGCTGCTGTAGTCCACCGGCAGGGTGTAGACCAATCGGCCGACCAGGTCGGCGCGGTCGTTGTTGTCGGCCCGGTTGGGGCCGTTGCCGTTGAAGATGCCCAGCGTGTAGGCCAGCAACGGGGCACGGTAGTTGTTGGTGAAGTCCACGTAGGGGTCGTAATCGCCCGAGAGGACCAAGCCGATCTGGCGTGTGCCCAGGCCCAGGCCGCCGACGAAGCCGGCGTTGCCGATCACGGCCTTGACTTCAGGGTCGAGGGCTTGCGCATCCTGGCCGAAGGGCACGACCTGCTGGCCCAGGGTGATGGTGCCCAGCGGGTCTTCCGGGTTGCCGCTGGCGGGCTGGAAGCTGTAGCGGATGTAGGCGTCCGTCAGGTTCACCGTGGACGATGAATTGGTGGCCGTGTTCAGGTTGCTCAAGGCCAGCCGGTAGGTCAGGTTGCGGCCTTCGGCATAGTCGCGGTAGAGGTTGCCCTGGAAGTTCAGGCCGAAGATCAAGGGGCTGAAGCCACTGGTGCGCGGGTCGGTGGGGCCGTTGCCGCTGGAGGCCGCCGACGGCTGGGCGCCTGGGTTCTGCGCTTCATAGCGTGCCGTGATCGAGCCGCCGATGCGGGTGTTGCGCGTCACGCTGGCCACGTTGCGCTCAAGTTGGCGGCTGTTGTCGTACTTGTAGTTCTCCAGGTCTGTCCGCAGGCCCTGGATGTCTGCCTTGGTGGCGCTCGTGCGGGCGTCCAAAGCTTCCTGGCTTTCAGGCTCGCCACCTGGCGCGGCCTCGGTGGGGGCTGAGGCTGCTGCGCCACCCGTGGCTTGTTGCTTGACCAGGCTGCGCAGTTCGTCAACTTGCTTGCGGAGTTCTTCCACTGTGCCCCTCAGGGCTTGAATCTCGCTGGTCGGCTCTGCTGCCCAGGCCGCGCCACCTTGAAGGGCCACGGTCAGCAGCACGGCATTCGCCAGCGCTGTTTTTTTAAATAGGTACACCTTGAAAACTCCTGTCCGGGTTGGCGAATCAATATTTCGTGAGTCGCATATCTGCAGGAGTTGTGCCAGCTTTTTTGAAGGTTTTCTCTGCTTTTGTGGTGGATTTTCAATCAGGGTGTTGAGTTTTGAACAATATGTGTGTTGAGAAATAAGCAGGTGTTGATCGACGGTCATCCTGCCCTGCTCAATGAGGCATCTTCATATCCAAATGAGCGACTTGAATATCCAATAAAAACAATGACTTAACAGAATTTGTGTGTTTTTTTGAAGCTGGCCCGCTAGTTGCTATTACCCACCCCGATCATGCTGCGTTTCATGCGGTCAAGCCGTCGAGCTGGGTGCACATGGGTGATCGGGTATCTATTCTCGTTAACGAATGAAGCACATGAGTAAATCGCTCAAAGTATCTGAGGTCAGTCAATATGAATAAGTCCATCTATTTATCGATCTTGCTGGGCTCGCTGGCGCTCGGGGCCTCGGCAGCAGAAGCCCCTGTCAAGCCCGACGCCAAGCCGGTGGCTGATGCGGCCAAGGCCGTCACTGCCCCCGCCAAAGCGTGGTCGCCCTATGTGGCGGTCAAGGCGCCTGCCGTGCCCGCCGTCAAGCAAAAAGCCTGGGTGCGTTCACCCATCGATGCGTTCGTGCTGGCGCCCATCGAGGCCAAGGGCCTCAAGCCCTCGCCAGAAACCGACCGGGGCACCTTCATCCGCCGCGCCACGCTGGATGCCTGGGGCTTGCTGCCGACGTCCCAAGAGATCACGGCTTTCGTGACCGACAAGTCGCCCAATGCCTACGAGAAGCTGGTCGATCGCCTGCTGGCCTCGCATCACTTCGGCGAGCGTCAGGCGCGTCGCTGGCTGGACGTGGCCCGCTACGCCGACAGCTCGGGCTTCCAGAACGACAACACGCGGGCCAACAACTGGCGTTACCGTGACTACGTCATCAACGCCTTCAACCAGGACAAGCCGTTCAGCCAGTTCATCCAGGAGCAAGTCGCTGGCGACGAACTCTGGCCTGACAAGCAAGAGGCCAAAGTGGCCACGGGCTTCCTGGCGGGCTACCCCGACAACGCCAACTCGCGTGACCTCGTTCAGCGCAAGTACCAGATCGCCACTGACATGACCGACTTGGTGGGGGAGGCTTTCCTGGGCAGCACCATCGGTTGCGCGCGGTGCCACAACCACAAGGCCGACAAGGTCAGCCAGAAGGAATACTTCCAGCTGCAGGCCTTCTTCGCCAACACCAGCTTCGACGAAAAAACGCCGCTGGCCAAAGGTACCGAAACCGAGTGGGACCAAGCTTTTGAAAAGCAACAGGCCGTCTATAACGAGGCCACGAAGGACATCCGCGCCAAGCAAAAGGCCATCCTGGACAGCGTGCGCGAGAAGGGCCGCCAGTATCACAACGAGCGCTACCTGACCGACAGCCGCGAGTCCATCTTCAAGCCTGAGGACCAATGGACCCCGCTGGACCGCTGGGTGAATTTCCGCCTCAAGACCGTGGCCTCGGATCAGGACATCGTGGCCTTCCTGCGCGAAACAGGCGCAGAGAAAGAGCGCACAGAGTACGACCCGGCCAACGCCGTCAAGCTCAAGGACTACCAAGCCCTGACCGAGCAGCTCAAGAAGTTCGACAAGCTCAAGCCCGAGCGCGGTTCCAAATACCTGACGGCCGCCACCGAGCTGGGCCATGCCGACTCGCCAGCGACACAACTGCGCTTTGGCGGCATCCACGAGCGTCCGCTGGAAGAAGTGCAGCCCGGCATCCCCGCGCTGTGGGGTGGCAAGGAGCAGCCACAAATCACGCCAACGGCCACGTCGTCCGGCCGTCGCACGGCCCTGGCCAACTGGCTGACCAGCCCGAGCAACCCGCTCACACCCCGCGTCTATGCCAACCGTGTCTGGAGCCAGTACTTCGACAAGGGCATCGTGGCCACGGTGGCTGACTTCGGCCGTGCCGGCGCCAAGCCCACCAACCCCGAACTGCTGGATTACCTGGCCAGTGACTTCGTGAACAAGGGCTGGAGCGTCAAGCAACTGCACCGCGAAATCCTGCTCTCCAGCGTTTACCGCCAGTCCTCCAACCAGCGTGATGACGTGATCAAGGCCGACCCGGAGAACAAGCTGCTGGCCGTGTATCCCCGCAAGCGCCTGGAAGCCGAAGAGATCCGCGACTCGCTGCTGTACGCATCGGGCCTGTTGGTCGACAAGGTCGGTGGCCCGTCGGTGTTCCCGCCCATCGTCAAGGCTGGCCTGGACGTTGGCAAGTCGCAGGACTTCAACGGCAACCGCGCCTGGACGGTCTCTGACAACAAGGAAGACTGGTACCGCCGCAGCGTCTACATCTTCAACCGCCGCAGCTTCCCATACCCCGTCACGCAAAACTTCGACCCGGCTGATCCGAGCAAGCCCCACCACAAGCGTGACGTGACCACGACGCCGCTGCAAGCCCTGACCTTGTTCAACAGCGATGTGGTGTTCGATTGGTCGCAAGCCCTGGCAGGCCGCGTGATCAACGAAGCCGGTCCGCAAGAAGATGCCCAACTGAGCAAGCTCTACCAGATCCTGTTTGCCCGCGATCCCAACCAGACCGAGCGCAAGGCCCTGAAGGAGTTCCTGGCCAGCGAGCAAGTGGTGATCAAGCAGAAGGCCGCCGACGGCAAGTTCGCCGTGGCCGTCCCGCAAGGCCTCAAGGACACCAGCCGCTTCGATCCGGTCAAGTCCGCGGCGTTTGTCGACCTCGTTCACGCGGTCGCCAACTCCAACGATTTTGCTTACCGCTTCTGAGCCGTCATCACACCATTGAACCAAATCCACAAGGATACGAACATGAACAACGATTCTCGCCGCGACTTCCTTCGCAAATCTGGCCTGGGCCTGGGCGGCGCAGCCCTCAGCGGTGTCATCCCCGGTTTGGGCGCCTTCTCGGCGGCCAGCGCCGCTGAGCTGATCGACCCCTTGGCGCCCAAGCAGCCGCACTTTCCAGCCAAGGTCAAATCGATCATCTGGCTGCATCAGAACGGCGCGCCCAGCACGCTGGACCTGTATGACTACAAGCCCGAACTGGCCCGCCTGGCCGGCCAGGAGATCCCCGCGTCCTTCCTGAAGGGCATCAAGACCAGTACACAGGGTGGCGTGGGCAAGCTCTACATGTCCAACGAGCGCAGCTACAAGCAGTATGGCGAGAGCGGTGCCTGGTTCTCCAACCTGCTGCCCAACCTGGCCCAGCATGCCGACAAGATGACCTTCATCAAGTCGAGCGTGACGGTCGGTGCCACGCACGACATCTCCATCCTCAAGCTCAACACCGGTGACTTGAACCCCGGCCGTCCTTCACTGGGCGCCTGGATCACTTATGCGCTGGGCTCGGCCAACCGCGACCTGCCGCCTTACGTGGTGCTCTACAACGGTGACCGCGAGCCGCAAGCGGGCTCCGTGAACTGGAACTCGGGCTTCCTGCCCGCGGTCTACCAAGGCACGGCTTTCCGTCCTGGCCCGTCGCCCATCCTTTACCTGGACCGCCCGGACATCCGCACCGAGAAGCAACAGCGCGCGTCGCTGGACCTGCTCAAGCGCCTGAACAACTTCGGCGCCGAGCGTTACTCGCAGGACACCGAACTGCGCGCCCGCATCCAGTCCTACGAGCTGGCCGACCGCATGCAAGTGGCCGCGCCCAAGGCCGTGGACATCAGCAAGGAAAGCGATGCCACCAAGGAGATGTACGGTCTGAACGACAAGACCAGCCAAGGCTATGGCGAGGTGCTCCTGCGTGCCCGCCGCCTGGTCGAGAACGGCGTGCGCTTCATCCAGGTGGTCTCCGGCGCGCCTGAAGGTGCCGACGCCGACCGCAACAGCTGGGATGCGCACAACGACCTGGACAAGAACCACGGCCTGATGGCCAAGATGGTGGACAAGCCCATCGCCGGTCTGCTGGCCGACTTGAAGTCGCGTGGCCTGCTGGAATCGACGCTGGTGGTGTGGACCTCCGAGTTCGGCCGCACCTCCTACGGCCAGAGCGGTAACGGCCGCGACCACAACCCCTGGGGCTACACCCAGTGGCTGGCCGGTGGCGGCTTGAAGGCCGGCTTCACCTACGGCGAAACCGACGAAGTCGGCCTGCAAGTGGCCGACAAGGACAAGGCCGTGGACACCTATGACCTGCACGCCACCGTGCTGCAACTGGTCGGCCTGGACCACCTCAAGACCACCTTCCTCAACAGCGGCCGGTCCGAGCGCCCCACCGTGGTCTACGGCAAGGTGATCAAGGACATCCTGGCTTGATGACCTGAAGGCTGAACGCAGTATGAGAAAACTCCTCATCGTCCTGAGCACGATGGCGATCCTGGGCGGTGTCGGCGGCGTGGTGAGCGCCGCCGACGGCGACCTGGACATGGACCTGATGCAGACCATCGAGGACACCAACAAGAGCATGGCGTCCAACATCGCCACGCAGAACGGCGCGGGCAGCACGGCCGATGCCAAGGAGCTGCAAACCTTGTTCGGCAAGGTCGAGCAGCACTTCGTGGCCAAAGGCGGTGCCGATGATGCCGTGGACCTGTCGCGCAAGAGCAAGGACCTGGCCGAGTCCATCGTGAAGTCGGTCGCGACCAAGGATTTCACGGCGGCCTCGGAATCGGCCACCACGCTTTCGCGCAACTGCCGCACTTGCCACACCTTCTACAAGAAGTCCTGAACGAAGTCCCCGCTGCTGTCTGTTGTGAAACCTTTGATTCCTTGCGCGCTCATGTCCGTGCTGCTTTCCCTGTCGATGATGCCCATGGCGATGGCGGCCGGCGCTGCGGCCAAGCCGCGCGCGGCATCCAGCAAGGCGGTGCCTTCAACACCGCCTGCGTTGTCGTCGCTCAAGGGCAATGCCCTGTTGGGCAAGGACAAGTCGGACGCCGAGCGCTGCCAGGAATGCCATGGCGTCGACGGCAACGGGCAGGGGCCCGTCAACAGCATGGGCAAGTTCGCCAAGCTGGCGGGGCAGTACCCGGCCTATGCCCTCAAGCAGTTGGAGGACTTCCGATCGGGCGCGCGCAAGCACGATCAGATGAGCATGATGGCCCGCAGCGTCTCTGACGAGGACCTGGCCGACATCGCCGCTTACTTTGGCAGCCTGCCGGTCATGAAGGGCGAGGCTGCGCCGGCCAGCGTTGCGCAGGAGCTGGGAAAAAAGCTGTATCTGAACGGTGACCCGGCCCGCGGCGTCATCGCTTGCGTGGCTTGCCACGGCGAACAGGGCAAGGGCGTGCCGGCCACGCCGCTGGTGCCCATCCTGGGGGGGCAAGAGCGCGGCTACCTGGACAAACAACTGCTGGACTGGCGCTCAGGCGAGCGCCACAACAGCCCTGGTGGCTTGATGAACCAAGGCACCAAGGCCTTGACCGACGCCGAGCTGCAAGCCCTGTCGAGCTACCTCGTCGGCTTGTGAATTTCGAGCTCGACCCACCCTCATTCCAACGAACACATCCACTGAACAGGACCACGACATGACACGCTGGATCTTTGAGACCGCACTGAACACCACCCTGATCGCCGCCGCCTTGGCCTGCGCTGTGCCTGCGATGGCCGCGCTCAAGGAAGGCGATGCCGTGCCCGACTTCAAGCTGCAGGCCTCGCTGGCCGGCAAGGCCTTTGACTACTCGCTCAAGGAAGCGCTCAAGAAGGGCCCCGTGGTCGTGTACTTCTACCCCTCGGCCTACACGGGCGGCTGCAACATCCAGGCCCACACCTTCGCGGTCAAGCACGAGCAGTTCGCGCAGGCCGGCGCCACCATCGTGGGCGTCTCGCTGGACAGCATCTCGCGCCTGAACACTTTCTCGGCCGATCCTGAATACTGCGCCGGCAAGATCGCCGTGGCCTCGGACGCCGAAGGCAAGGTGGCGCACGCCTTTGACCTGAGCGTGAGCGATACGCCTGCGGGCCGCAAGGACACGCGCGGCAACGACATCGACCATGCCCGCGTCGAGCGCACCACCTTCATCGTCACGCCCGACGGCAAGGTCGCCGCCACCGTGGGCGGCCTGGCGCCTGCGGCCAATGTGGACAAGGCGCTGGAGATCGTGCAAGGCCTGGGCCGAAAAGGCGCCGCAGCCAAGTCCTGATCGGTCCGCGAGCCATCCCATCAACACCA
>CANBUA010000205.1 GCA_947372535.1 Burkholderiales bacterium | reverse complement strand
GGTCTGCTCGCGCAAGAACTGAATGAACAGTTGCTGCTGGTCCGCCACATCCGCTGGCAACCCTGCAGGGCGAGCATCAGGGGCTTCAATGCCGAATACGTAGGCGGTGTCATTCGACTCCACGAACAGCACGTTTGCAAACACCTTGCTGAACTGCCCCTCACGTACGGCCTGGACGCGCGCCGACCAGAGGTCACCCCGCCCTTGCGGCAGAGACGCAACACGTTGAGGCGCGTTGACCCCGAACGCGATGGGCGCGAGCCCAGGCGGGCTTGCGAGTCGATCCAGCATGGCACTCCCTCTCAGGGCGAGTGCTGCTGGGCCCTCCCGGCAGCGCGTCAGCGAACGCCCCAAGGACATGATTCTAGGCCACTTGCTACTTATAGTCTGTAGACCTATAGTCATCCAAATCGGATTCTCGCGGGCTATGTCAATAGCCCGCAAATCCACCGAAACAGCGCGCATGCGCTTCGCCAGGCTGCTCAAAGCCGAGCGGCTGGCCAGAGGCATCAGCCAGGAAGCCCTGGCTGAGCTTGCTGGATTGCATCGCACCTACGTGGGGTCCGTCGAGCGCGGTGAGCGCAACATTGCCGTGGACAACATGGAGGCGCTGGCGAATGCGATGGGGTTGGATGTGAGTGACCTGCTCAAGGCTGGGTAAGCACATATCGACGACCTGCAACGAAGCGGCCAGAGTGCGCTTTCGGGCCAAATGAACGTGTCACCAAGTATTTCCCACGTCCACGTCTTAGCCGCAAAACTACTGCCTCGATGGATGTCAAAGGTCTCATGCACCAGTTTCTGAATGGGTTCGTCATAGACGCGGTGGTCGTGGTTGAGCAAGAGGTCAGCGCCATCGAAGCTGCCGGGGGCGTGAGCAAGTTGAACTTGAGCCTTGCGCCGTTGAGCAATTTGCAGCCCGACCCCATCGCTCGCCTCACGGAGGGGGAGCGTAGATGACCATCGCCTTTGACCTTCAAGCTCCTGAGTGGATCAGTAGCGGTGCGACCATCACTGGCGGCCTAGACCTGCTTGGACTCAGGCTTCCCGTACAAACAATCGGTGGCACGTTGCTCGATGGTGTCACTACGGTGACCCCCTCGGTCCGCTACCTCGCATTTCGAGCCTGGCTGATTCATCGTTACGGCCAACGCGGCGGAGCCGATACCTTGCAGAAATTCACCGAATTCGCAGCGCGTGTTGAGTCCGCGCTAGTACTCGGAAACCTCCTCGAAGATGCGTCCATCGGCGGATTGATCGGATCCGATCAGGCCCTTGAACGTCTTGCGCTGGGCGATGCCAGCGTTCAGATTGCGAGCTTGGTTAAGTCGCCCGCCTCTACGATCTACACCGGCCCATCCGACCAACTTGGCATCAGCAAGAGCCGGGACAACGCGGTACCTGCGCTTGTCATGGAGCGAGGTCTCCCGCTTGCCAAGGCCGTGGATCAACGCTTGACCACCGTCGCCCTTATTGGGCACCTGATTCGTGATGATGACCTTGACTCGGCTTCGATTGACGACCTGCGCGAACTCGGCAGGCAGGTGAGGATCGATCGGATTCCCGATAACGAGAGGGAGCTGTTGCTCGCTGCAATCATGCCGGCCGAGCCTCGGCCAACGGAGTGGAACCGGATCAGGACCTACGCAGCGCTGCTCGCGCTGGCAAGCCAGCAGAAGTCGGCGCCGAGCGAGGGCGAATTCTTCGACGTGGCTTGCTCGCCCAGCCGTTTCGGCGAGCCGCTCGTTGATCAGGTCGCAGACGGCTGGGCGACCTATTGCGTGCGAGATGCCATTGCGGTGACCCAGGAGAGTGTCCTTGCCGCGGTGATGGGTGAAGTCCTGAGTCAACCCGATGGCGGGCTTTCTGGCGTGGACCGAAATGTCGTCATTGAGGCACTCATGGAGCGCGTCGAAGAGCACGACTCTGCGCTGCGTGACCTGAGTCTGCTCTCGTCCGGGGAATCCGTAGCGGATCTGACGTTCAAGGCGCTGGAAGATCGCTTGCGCTCACGGCTCTTTGTCGCCAGCGCTGCGCCTGGGGTGGTGAGATGGTCTGACAGTCTCGTCGAGCCCCTGCTGTACCGGCGCGCGCTGAAGTCTGGCGCAGGCGCCCTGACGCTGGCGGTTGTCGCGTGGGTCATGGCGGCACTCCGCGTTGGCGACGCCGTGCGCGAGGATAAGCACGAGTACCGCAGTCTGTCGCACCAGGGACGGCGGCGGCAGGGAATGCGCGAGGTCGTGCTTCCAGAACTGGAGCGATTCCGGCGTGAAAATCTCCCCCTGCGCGACGTCGCGGCTGAATTGGCGGTTCGTACGGTTCAACAGCACCTGCAGATCACATGGTCTCGCCTGCAGGTCGATCTGAGACGCGACGTCGCACTGCTGACCGCTGAAGGAAGCAAGTGGTTCGCTCGCCGCAAGGGTTTCGTCGCCGGCCGAACAGCGTCTCGCATCCAGCAAGCGCTCGGGTGGCTACACCAGCTCAAGCTGATCGACGCGAACGGGATCACGGCAGACGGTGCGATTGTTCTGAAGCGCGCGCTTGCCACCTTGGCTGAAGGGGCTGCGGCATGAATCCCCGCTTGTTCTGTCGTGAGCGCACGTATCACAAGGCGCTCCTGCTGACCTATTCGTTTGATCCGATCTTTTTCGAGCAGGTCGTTCTTCCCGATTTGTGGGCCGGTCGTTCCAGCGACATTCTCGTTCTTGGCGACGCAGGTGAGATTGATGCATCACTCCAGTCTGTGGCCGGGCAGCTTTGGCACCTCGGCAAGCAGTACCTTCTTGCTGGGGCTGGTGTCACGGGAGCATTTCATCCGAAGGTCTTCGTGAGGCTCGGCCCGAAGGACGGTATCGTCATGGTCGGCAGCGGGAACGTCACGAGTTCTGGGTGGGGTGGAAATCGGGAACTGGGCGCAGCGTGGATGGTCGGGCCGAACCACATCGACACGGGCGCTTGGCTACCCCCCTTCTTCGACGATGTGCTGACGTGGTGTCAGGGTGATCTGGCGCGTGACGCCGTTCGTCGATTCAAGGATACCCCTTGGCTGAGTTTGACCCCATCCGACACCCGTGGCGCCAGTCCTTTGCTGCATAGCCGCGGAACAAGAACTCTCTCCGCAGAACTGGCCCGGCGCTGGTCGGGTCGACGATTCGATGAAGTGAAGATCCTGACGGGTTCAACTGACGAGTCCGGTGCGTTCCTGCGTTGGGCGCAGGCTACGTTCGGCGTCACCCGTGCCACCATCGCGCTAACACCCGCATCCGCAAGCTTCGTGGCGGAAAAGTTGGTTGATCTGCCATTGGATCTTCGCCTGATTGAGGCACCGCCGGACCGTCCGTTGCACGCCAAGTTCTACTGGTTCGAAGGCGCTGACGGTCCTGCGGCGGTGATGGGCTCAGCCAACTGTTCCGCCGCCGCGTGGCTCCTCGCGCCAGCAAGCACCGGCAACGTTGAGTCCATGGTCGTTTACGACCGACCAGACGCCCAAGACTTCGAATCAGCACTGGGGCTGTTTGCAGTGCCTGGTCTGGCACCGGACGAAGTCCTTGTTCCGCGCACCATCCATGACCATGCACCGACAGCCTGCCAAGCATCGTTCGGAATCAAGAGCCTGCAATGGGACAACGCCTCGCGGCGAATGGTCGTCGAAATCGTCCCGCCGCCGGATCTTGCGGCGCAGGTTGCCCTCCGGCACGGCGACCGCGTGGTGCCGATGGAGCGGCTGCACGGGCCCAAGTCACTCTGGATGTGCGAGATCACCGAAGGGCAGGACGCCGCGACCATGTTTGCTTCGGTCATCGTGACCATGGGGCCCGACTCCTGGACGACGGCCTCCCGGTGGGTCGACGACCTCGCCGCGCTAGAACATGCCAGTCACTCGGCGAGGCTATTGGAGCCGTTCAAGGCGCTGGGCCGGAGCACGAGCTCGGCCGAGCAGCGGCAGATGCTCGATGAACTGCAGGAAGTAGCGCATACCCTATTCAACGACCCGGCATCCTTCCGTGACCCCGGATTTGGCGGGGGTGATCGCAAGAGGAATAGCGATGCGCCTGCGGAGCCTGTCAATCCGAACGACCTGCTCGTTCACCTCGATGAGTTGCATGAGGGGCTGCCTCACCTCGCGTCTGCGCAGCCGGGGGCGTTGTCACTGACGGGAATTCTTCGTCTGCTGTTCGAGGCTGAGACAGACGAAGGTCGAACGCCCGCCGCCGCCGGGGACGAGGACATCGATGAAGGGCAGATGCCGGAGACGCCGCCCCCGCCGAAGCCGCCCGACCAGAAGGATCAGGCCGGTGCCGCCACCGACGGCGCAGTCATCGAGGCGCGGTTCCGTGAGCGGCTGGCGACGCAGATCAACACGTTCATGACGGAAATGTCGGCGGCAGCGTTTGCTGGACGCTGCTCTGCCACGCAGATGGTGCAGGCAGTCGCGTTCCCGTTGGCCATTGCATTGCGGGGACGTCGCAAGGGTTGGGTTCCAGATGAACTCGCCGAGCGGTGGGCGCTCGAGGTGTTTTCAATACTGTTCCGTGGCCAGGGGGCGGGGTCTGGTGGACTACTGCGTGCCGTGGAACACCGCTACGTCGAGAACGGCCAGAGGGAAACCTTTGATGATGTGGTCGGTGACGGAACGCTGTGGCTGGTCTTGGTCGCTACGCTGGGAGGCGCAGGCTGGCACGGCGTCGGCACCGACATCGACAAGGCGGTCGCCCTCAGGGAAGTGTTCTCTGCGCCCCAGCTGCTTGCGTCTGCGACATCTGGCCGCGTCACTGGCCTGCTCGGCAAGATTCGCATCGAGGATGCCAAGGCATACGTCGCCGATGTCGCCCCGACGGTGAACCGGCTCCTGGGTGAGATCGAGAACGCGCTACGGCTAGTGTGGGAGTCGGAGATGCGTGATCAGGGCGCGCGTGCGATCATCCACAAGCAGGGCGACCTCCTTTGGCGCGACAAGGTGGGATGGGCGGTTTGCCTCGAAGAAGTCCAGGACCGCGCAGGGCAGGCGATCAAGGTCAGGCTCAAGGGTGTTGAAAAGTCCGTGATGGCTGGCTTCTACGTCAATGTGTCCAAGGTCGGCAGCCGAAAATCTGCGGTGCTCGAACTCGTTGAGCAGTTGCGGCGCATCGTCGCTACCCCGAAGCCCGTTGTAACTCCGGCAGTGGCGCGTCGCTGCGCGTGAAGGGCGAACTCGGAACACCTTGATCCAAGCAACTACGAGCAGTAGGCGAGGTCATCGGAAGACAATGCGACATGGGCCCAATAGTGCTTACGTGACAACAGGGTTCGAGACATTGCCATGCAAGTCATCCGGGGCGGCCGCAATCTTGCGCAGCAAGTTCGAAACTTTGCCAGCGTGTTTTGCTGGCAGTTGGATCACGGCTCCATAGTGAGCCGAGTTCGAAACTTTGTTTTCACGTTCCTGATGAGGAGGCGGATAACAAAGTTTCAAAATTCAAAACATAGTCTCAAAACTGCGTTGGAGGCCCCTTGAGTGGGGCAGAACATAGTCTCAAAACGCGGTGAATTGAAACGATTTTTGGGAGCGTAGCACTACGAGGGCTTCGTCTATCGGTCTATCGCGTCACTCCGGCAAGATGAGGTTGCCATTGGAGGCAAGCAGGTCGACGGCCGGTCCAGGCTGGGAGCAGCCAGTTACTACTCGTAGACCTCATCGCGCACGAGCACCGCGTCGGATGCCCATCAGCGGTCATGCATCAGGGCCGGCGATCGACCCACTGCCGTCGTTCGCATCAGCGATCTCGCCGCCCGAAAGTTGTCGCTCAAGGTCTGAGTTCAGCGCCTGCCAAAGGATGCCGCGCTAGCCTGGAGCCATTAGAGGAAACGGATCCTTCAGAGACTTGGACGTATGTGCCGGCTTGCTGATCTTCCAAGCGTCGGTGGCATCGCATGCGGTCGGAGAAACTTTGCCGTTCACTGCGGTGTTGCTGTGACCGTCGGAGGGGGTTACCTGTAGTCCGTCAAGGTTGCCTTGCTGGACGCATATCTTGAACTGGCGGAAGCTCCAGCAATCAGTTCGTCGCACTGCGCGCCACTATTTGAAGGACGAAAGATGAGTATCAAGTACGACTCCAAACGCGAGCCGCTGGCCGAGATCATCAAGAAGGCCACCATCAATGCGACCTACGTCATCCTGGACCTTCAGCGCCCGTACGTTTGGAGTCCTCGGCAAGTCTCCATGCTTGTTGACTCCCTGTTCCGGGGCTGGCGATCAATGGGGTTTCCAGCTGCTGGATTCGGAATGGGCGCTGGATCTCCACGATCGCAGAGTAAAGCCAAGCAACCACTGGTCCAAGGCGTCGATGTGTATCGACCTGCAGAAGTTCACCGCCGAGCTAAAAGCTAAAAACGACGTCGTTCGCAAGATTGAGGCCGGCATCTGTGGATGCGGACTTCGGCGCTGCGCTGCCGTTTATAGTTGTAACGCGCGTGTCAGCGCTTTTGCAATATGAAAGCAGAAAGGGAAACTGTGAAGTTCGACATGAATACCAAAGGGGTGGCGGCATTGGCCATGGCTGTGGCATTGACGGGGTGTGCCGTGAAGGCGCCTCCATATGACCCATCCATCAACAACGTGACTGTGCTCAAGCGCAGCGGCGGCAACCCCGTCAGCCTCGGTGCCTTCACGGTGGCCGCGGCCGCCAAGGGCGCTTCATCGATCAGCTTGCGCGGCAGCCCTTTGCAGTCGCCCGTGGGTGACAACTACGCCGCCTACCTGGCCGACGCCATCAAGAAGGAACTGGACCTGGCCAAGCTGCTGAACACCGGCTCGAAGCTGGAGGTGTCTGGCTCGCTCATCGGCACCGACGTCGACACGGCCATGGGCACCGCATCTGGCTACATCGAGGCCCGCTTTGTGGTGAAGAAGGACGGCCAGGTCACCTATGACAAGACCCAGCGTGGCTCGGCCTCCTGGGAGTCCTCTTTCATCGGTGCGATCGCCATCCCCGCCGCTCAACAGAACTACCCGCGTGTGGTGCAGGACTTGCTCGCCAAGCTCTACAGCGACGTGGAATTCCAAAGCGCGTTGAAGTAAGCAGGGGGCTCGCATGACATTCCAATCGATTCGCCGCGCCTGCGTGGCGGTCGCCAGCGCCATGGCGCTGGTGGCCATGACGGGCTGCGCGCACCAGGTCTCCTTGTCTCCGGACGTGAAGGACCTGGCCGTTGCCAGCAAGAAGATCAACAAGCCGGTGGCCTACCTGATTTCGGCGGCGGACATGGCCAAGGAGGTGCAGACGCCTGGTGGCGGTGGCGACAAGGTCAAGTACCTGCCCTACCGCGACCTGGATGCTTCGCTGTACCAGGCCTTCTCCGGTGCCTTCAGCGACGTGTCCAAGATCAGCAGCCTGGCAGAGGCCAAGGGCGTGAGCTATGTGATCAAGCCCACGATCACCACCACGTCTTCGTCGGACAGCGCGCTGACCTGGCCGCCCACCCAGTTCACGGTCGAACTGGTGTGTCAGGTGACGGATGCCAGTGGCGCCGCCCTGACCGAGGTGCGGGGATCGGGCAAGGGCGTGGCCACCTTCTCCGAGTTCAAGAGCGACTTTTCACTGGCTGCCCGCCGCGCTGCCAAAGAGGCCGTGGACAACCTGGTCAAGGCCCTGGATGCCAATGACCCGCTGCACCGCTGACGCGGTGGCTGCCTGAGTGCACCACAGCCCGCCCTCACCCGGCGGGCTGCAGCGTCACCGCCCCCAGCCCCTCAAATAACACCTCCACACGGTCACCTGGCCGCACGCTTGCCATGGCCCAGGCGCCGGTGGTGACGAGGTCGCCGGCGCGCAAGCCGCCTGTGTGGCGCTCGGCGTGGTCCACCAGCCAGGGCAGGGAGTGGGGCAGAACAAAGTCTCAAAACGCATTGAATTGAAACGATTTTTGGGAGCGTAGCACCACGAGGGCTTCGTATATCGGCCTCCCACCACGCCGCGCATCTGGTGCAACGCACGGCTTTGGCCGAGGGCATTGCCATGCTGGCCCACAAGCCCGTGCTGCACGGCGACAACGGCTCCACGCTCAAGGCCACCACGGTGCTGGCCATGCTCCACCACCTGGGCGTCAAGCCCTCGTACTCCAGGCCACGCGTGAGCGACGACAACGCCTATGCCGAGTCTTTGTTCAGAACAGCCAAGTACCGGCCCGAGTACCCTGCCAAGGGCTTCGACGACCTTGATGACGCCAGGGCCTGGGCAGCTGAGTTTGTGCGCTGGTACAACCACGATCACCGCCACAGCGGCATCCGGTACGTCAGCCCGGCGCAGCGCCATGCCGGTGAAGATCACGCCATCTTGGCCGCTCGCCACGCGCTGTACATGCAGACCCGTGAGGCCAAACCAGCTCGCTGGTCCGGCTCAACGCGCGACTGGTCTCCACTGGGGCCGGTCACCCTCAATCCAGAGCGTGATGCCATCGTCGCGCTCAACTCGCCAGCTGTGGATAAACCGCTGCTGGCTGCATGAAAGACGCGACAACTACCTTGACGCGCGCCGGTTTCGCCATCTGCGCAAGACGCTGCGCTGGTTGACCGCAAGTGGATGCATGGCCGGACGACCGAGGAAACTCGTTGCCAGAGTTGTTGATTGCGCAGGCGACGACGCGCCTGTCAACGGTATTCCAATTTTCCCCAGTCATGGTCGTTCAAATTTCCCCACCCGGTTGAGGATCGGACTCGTCAGAACGAACGAGCCCGGCCTTGAGTTTTTCCTTGAGGCGGTATGAGTTGCCTCGGATATTGAGGGTGACGGCGTGG
>CANBUA010000204.1 GCA_947372535.1 Burkholderiales bacterium | reverse complement strand
CGCTCGATGCTCAGGGAAACCGGGTGCAGACCGCCTTCACCCCGACGACGGCCGGGCAAGGTCACGTCCAGGCGCTCGGCCTGAAGTTGCTGCGCCAGTTCCGCATCCTGCAAGGCCTGGCGGCGCGCATTGAGCAGCGCCTCGACCTGCTGCTTGGCCTGGTTGATGGCCGCGCCGCGCGTCTTTTTGTCGTCGGGACTCAGGGCGCCCATGCCCTTGAGCAACTCGGTCAGGCTGCCGGATTTGCCGAGGAAGCGGGCCTTGGCATTCTCAAGGTCATTGGGGGTGGAGGCCGCTGCAAATGCCGCCTGGGCAGATTGCACGAGTACGTCGAGGTCGTTCATCGTTCGTTGAAGTGGGTCGTCGTCTGGTGTCGAAAAAAAAGGCCAACTGCGAAGTTGGCCTTTGGATCACTGGTCCGAGAGATCGGGCGCAAACCCGAGCGGCTTGGACCAGTGCAGCATCATGGCTGCCTGCTTGACTGAAGAATCAAGCAGCCAGTTGAGCCTTGGCCTTTTCAACGATGCTGGCGAAAGCAGCAGGATCGTTGACAGCCATGTCGGCCAGCACCTTGCGGTCGATTTCAATCGAAGCCTTCTTGATGCCAGCAATGAACTTGCTGTAGGTCAGGCCCAATGCACGGCTACCGGCGTTGATGCGAGCGATCCACAGACGGCGGAACACACGCTTCTTGGCGCGGCGGTCACGGTAGGCATATTGCCCAGCCTTCATGACGGCCTGCTTGGCGATGCGGAACACGTTCTTGCGGCGGCCGCGGAAACCCTTGGCCAGGGCGAGAACTTTTTTATGACGAGCGCGGGCTGTTACACCACGTTTGACGCGAGGCATGAGCGACTCCTAATGCGTTGATCTAAACCAGAAATTCGAGACGGATCGACAGCCGATTACAGGCCGGCGAAAGGCAGCATCTGTGCGATGTGGCCCATGTTGGTCTCGTGCACGGCAACAGAGCCACGCAGGTGGCGCTTGTTCTTCGTGGTCTTCTTGGTCAGGATGTGGCGCTTGAAGGCTTGACCGCGCTTGACGGTGCCGCCTGGACGCACGCGAAAACGCTTTTTCGCACTGCTCTTGGTCTTCATTTTGGGCATGTTCTGCTCCTTTTACGTTGTTCCTGCCAGGCGCCGCGAAATACCACTTTCACGTCTTGATGGCCTGCAGGCACTTTTCCATGCGCAGTGGCGACCAAACCACTGCACAGGCTACTGACTTCGCCAATGAAGGCGAAGCCCGACATTCTATGAGAGAAATCGACCCTTGCGGGTTTATTTCTTCTTCTTGGGGCCCAGCACCATGATCATCTGGCGCCCTTCGAGCTTGGGCATGTTCTCGACGATCGAGCAATCCTGCAAGTCGTCACGAACACGCTCCAGCAGGCGCATGCCCAGTTCCTGGTGGGTGATTTCACGACCGCGGAAGCGCAAGGTGACCTTGCCCTTGTCGCCGTCTTCCAGGAAGCGGCGCAGGTTGCGCAGCTTGATCAGGTAATCGCCTTCGTCAGTGCCGGGACGGAACTTGACTTCCTTGACTTCGATGACCTTTTGCTTGAGCTTGGCATCGTGGGCCTTCTTCTGCTCCTGGTACTTGAACTTGCCGTAGTCCATCAGGCGGCAGACAGGCGGCTCGGCCGTCGCAGCAATTTCCACCAGATCCACATCGGCTTCGGCGGACAAGCGCAGAGCCTCTTGAATGCTGACGATCCCCAGGGGCTCGTTCTCTACGCCATTGAGGCGGACTTCCGAAGCCATGATTTCACGATTGAGCCGATGCTTGCGCTCGTCGTTGCGCGTCCGGCGGTCAAAAAAGTTAGCGATGTCGAATTCCTTTTGGTCACGAGCCCTTCTCGCCCGCACCGGTAGTCAATGGTCACGCACCCAGGCAAACAAGGGTGGCAGCCCCGCGTTGCCCTGACATCAGGCGACGCGAAGCTCCCGCCTCAGGCCTTGCTGGCGATGTCTTGAGCGATCTTCTGGGAGAAGTCGGCGAGTGACATCACACCGAGGTTCTGGTTACCCCGGGCGCGCACGGCGACGGTGCTGTCTTCCTTCTCCTTGTCACCGACAACGATGAAGTAGGGCACCTTCTGCAACGAATGCTCGCGGATTTTATACGTGATTTTCTCGTTGCGTAAATCCAACTGAACCCTAAGGCCTTGCTTTTGCAGCGATTGGGCGATCTCACGGGCGTAATCGGCCTGCGCATCGGTGATGTTGAGCACCACCACTTGCACCGGATTGAGCCAGATCGGCAAGGCGCCGGCGTGCTGCTCGATCAGGATGCCGATGAAACGCTCCAGACTGCCCAGGATGGCGCGGTGCAGCATGACGGGGTGACGGCGCTCGCTGGTATCGCTCACGTACTCGGCATTGAGGCGCTGCGGCATCGAGAAGTCGACCTGGATGGTGCCGCACTGCCAGTGACGGCCCAGCGCGTCTTTCAGCGTGTATTCGATCTTGGGGCCGTAGAAGGCGCCCTCGCCCGCCGCGATGCTGAACTCGCTGCCCGTGGCCTCCAGGCTGCGCATCAGGGCCTGCTCGGCCTTGTCCCAGACCTCATCACTGCCGATGCGGGCCTCAGGGCGTGTGGCCACCTTGTAGATGATGTCCGTGAAGCCAAAATCCAGGTAGACCTTCTTGAGCAGGGCCGTGAAATCGACGCACTCTTGCAGGATCTGATCCTCAGTACAGAAGATGTGGCCATCGTCCTGCGTGAAGCCGCGCACACGCATGATGCCGTGCAGGCCGCCGGTGGGCTCATTGCGGTGGCACTGGCCGAACTCGCCGTAGCGCACCGGCAGATCGCGGTAGCTCTTGATGCCCTGGTTGAAGATCAGGATGTGGCCCGGGCAGTTCATGGGCTTGAGGGCGTAGTCGCGCTTTTCACTCTCGGTGGTGAACATGTTCTCGCGGTACTTGTCCCAGTGCCCGGTCTTCTCCCACAGCGTCTTGTCCAGGATCTGCGGGCCCTTGACCTCCTGATAACCGTTGTCGATGTAGACATGGCGCATGTACTGCTCCACCGCCTGCCAGACCGTCCAGCCTTTGGGATGCCAGAACACCACGCCAGGCGCGTGCTCGTCGATGTGGAACAGGTCAAGTTCGCGGCCCAACTTGCGGTGGTCGCGCTTTTCGGCCTCTTCCAGGCGGGTCAGGTACTGGGCCAGGTCTTCCTTGGTGGTCCAGGCCGTGCCGTAGATGCGCTGCAGCTGTTCGTTGCGGTGATCGCCACGCCAATAGGCACCCGCCACCTTCATCAGCTTGAAGTGCTTGAGCTTGCCCGTGCTGGGCACATGGGGGCCACGGCACAGGTCGGTGAAGGCGCCTTCGCTGTAGAGCGACACATCTTGATCGGCCGGGATACTCTCGATGATCTCGGCTTTGTAATGTTCGCCCAAGCTCTTGAAGTAAGCCACGGCCTCATCGCGCGGCAGCACGCGTCGCTCGACCTTTTCGTCCTTCTTGGCCAGCTCGCCCATCTTTTTTTCGATGGCTTGCAAATCTTCGGGCGTGAAGGGGCGCTTGTACGAGAAGTCGTAGAAGAAGCCATCTTCGATGACGGGGCCGATGGTGACCTGCGCCTCGGGGAACAGCTCCTTGACCGCGTAGGCCAGCAAGTGGGCCGTCGAGTGGCGGATCACGTCCAGGCCGGCAGCATCCTTCTCGGTGATGATGGCCAGTTGCGTGTCGGCGTCGATGCGGTAACTGGTGTCGACGACGCGGGCGGTTTCGCCCTGCCCCACACGACCCGCCAAGGCCGCCTTGGCCAAGCCAGCGCCGATGGATGCGGCCACTTCAGCGATCGTGACGGGGCCAGGAAACTCTCGCTTGGAACCGTCGGGAAGTTGAATCGAAATCATGGTGTTCTGCCTGTAGGGGTGTGCCTGCTGCGGCGTGAGGCCGGGTTCATGCAGGCAACAAAAAAGCGCGGGGGGGCGCCGCGCTTTCAATGGATCAGGATGAGAAAACGAAAGCAGCGGCCAGCCGACTAGACCTCGGTCGAGGTAGAAGTGGTGGTCGAAGTTCGCGGTGTCATAACCGGGTGTGCCTTTCTACGTTCCTTACCATTGCATGGGGGCGCCTTGAACACGCCCATGCGGCATTGTAGCGTTCATGAGGCACGGTGTGGTCAAGGGAGAAAAGGGGTGGAGGCGCGGGCCGGAGTCGAACCGACCTACACGGATTTGCAATCCGGTGCATAACCGCTTTGCTACCGCGCCAAGTGCCTGGTCTGATGCTGCCGAAAACCATCACCAAGTGATGGCCTTCAAGGCCGGGCAGCCAGCATCGTCTGAGAGGCCAATGCTGAAGAAGGGCAGAATTATGTCTCAAATCTTGGCGACTTGAGCGGCGCCGCTGGTACTCAATCCACTCAACAGTTGCGTGGACAGTTCACATCCTGCGACGATCTCAGACAGAACGGAACCACCCGGCCGGACATCCTCAGCCAGCATGGCCGCAACCCCTTGCTACGGCCACGGCCCGCCTCACGATGCCTGAACCCGCCCCGACCTTGCCCATCGCATCGGCGACCGCCAGACATGCCTTGAGCGATGACCAGGGCCCGGGCTCGCGGCAGGATCATGAACTCAAGAAGCTGGCGCTCCTGGACCTGTCCAAGCGCGCCACCACTGGCGCTTTCGCGTATGCGCTGGGTTGGTTGCTGGTCACGCAAGGGGGTGATTTTTTCGACACCCATCGGGCCTTCGTGCTGGGGCATGCCGGCGGGCTGGCCTTGATCGGCGCCGTGCGCCTGATGCTGCATCGGCGCTTTGAAAGCCTCCTCGATCACCACTTCGAGCGCGCCCGCGCCCTGCTGCGCCTGCTGGTGCTCGGCCACGGGTTTTATTGGGGGATGCTCCTGGCCGCCGGGCTGACCTGGGAGGATGCCGTCGCCATCCGCCCCTTCATCACGCCCATGAGCGTCGCCCTGCTGATGGCCGGCACCATGATCATGGCCATCGAGCCTGTCCTGGGCTTGGCCTTTCCGATCTCCGTGATCGCCCCGCCCGTGGTCGCGCTGCTGCTCAACATCAACGCCGGCAATGCGGTATTTGCCTTGGCCGGGGTCGGCTTCGTGGGCTATGCATGGGCCATCTCAAGGGTGATCAGCCGGGACTACTGGCGCGCCCAGCACGCGGGCCTGCTGCTGGAGGATCGGGCACGCGAGCTTGAACTGGTGAGCTTGACCGATGCGCTGACGCAGATCCCCAACCGATTGCATGTGGATCGACGCCTGCCCGTCGAATGGCTCCAGGCCAGGCGCCAACGGCAATGCCTGGCCGTGGCCGTCATCGACCTGGACCACTTCAAACGCATCAACGACACCCACGGGCACCCGATCGGAGACCGTTGCCTGAGGGAGGCAGCCGCCGCCTTGCAAAGCGAGTTGCTGCGACCGACGGATTTGGTGGCCCGGTACGGTGGCGAGGAGTTCCTGGTGCTGATGCCCAACACCGATGAAGCCGGCGCACGCGCCGTGGCGCAGCGCCTGCTGGAACGAGTGGCCGGCACCCGCATCGTGCATGCGGGGCAAGCCGTGCCACTGACCTGCAGCATCGGTGTGTGTGCCACCGTGCCAGCGGCTGCAGAAGGTGTGCATCGCCTGATTCAGCAGGCGGATCTGGCGCTCTATGAGGCCAAGACACAGGGCCGCAATCGGGTGTGCGTGACGCCCTTTGAGGTAGGCACGCGCGCAGCCCACCAGAACGCCGAAACACCTCGATGAAAGACGGCAGGTCGCAGGCGCTGCAATGACGCAGGGCATGAAAAAAGGGGCCCATCAGGCCCCTTTTCAGGTCAGCAACTCATGTCAACAGACATGGGCGCAATAATGTGGAGCGGGATAAGAGACTCGAACTCTCGACCTATACCTTGGCAAGGTATCGCTCTACCAACTGAGCTAATCCCGCATATCGCTGTAAGCAGCGAAGACTTGAACTATACAACAAGTTTTCAGCGTTTTGAAGAAGCCGCTGATTTTTGTTGAAAGAAAGTCACGCCCCGATGGATGAAAGAACGCCCCTGGTCCCTCACATCATCCCGCCGACGACGGTACACTCCAACCCCCTGCCCCGGTGGTGAAATTGGTAGACACTGCAGACTTAAAATCTGCCGCTTGCGCGAGCGGCGTACCGGTTCGATTCCGGTCCGGGGCACCAGGGGACTGACACCAAAGTCCAGCCCAGAAATGACGAAACCCGCTGTCGTTCATTCGATGAGCGGGCTTCTAGCGGGATCGATGGCGTCCATCGATCAGCTGGGCCGCAGTTTATCGATGCTGCGTGACCCTTTCGTGACGACGCATGGCCCAGAGATATCAAGTCTTGCAAAGGTGTGGTCTTCGCGACGCCATGGGCCCATCGACGCATGACGCAGTCACAAAGCCATCATGCGAGCGGCCTACCGTGACTCCGTATTCACACGGAGTCTCTCATGCACCCAGTTCGTCAGTTTTTCCCACCTGCCATGGCTCGCGGCTTGATCGCGCTCGCCGCATTGACGGTTTTGTCCTCGCCAACGCAGGCGGCCGGCAGCACCCTGGAAGGCTGGGCCATCCTGCACGCCAACACCTTTGCCAGCGGCCCCACCTCCGGACAATTCGCCGGCTCGGGCGCTGGCGGCAATCCGCTACCTCTGATTAACCAGCAGCCCGTCCAGGGGTTCTCTGCCGTGCTGCCGGGCCCGACGGCCGACACCTTTCGCGTCATGCCCGACAACGGCTTTGGCACACAAGGCAATTCGGCCGATGCCCTGTTGCGCGTCTACACGGTGCGCCCCGACTTCAGGACGGCAACCGGTGGCAGCGGCACCGTGTCCGCCGCGGACCAGATCACGGGTTCGGCTCAAGGCGCGTTCACCGCCAACACCCGCATCAACCTGTCTGATCCGGATCACCAGCTCGGCTTTGCGATCCAGGCCAGCCATGACCACTACTACGACAACAGCGCCAATCCGCTGGTGGATGCCAGCATCAAATCAGGCCGCTTGCTCACGGGCGCCGACCTGGACATCGAGTCCATGCGCCAGGACAAGCACGGCAACCTTTGGTTCGGTGACGAATTCGGCCCCTTCCTGATCAAGACCGACGCCACCGGCAAGGTGTTGCGCAGCGAGATCAGCCTGGGTGGCGTGAAATCGCCCCAGAACCCTTACCTGGGCAGCGGCACGCCCAATCTGGCCAGCTCAGGCGGCTTCGAAGGCATGGCCATCAACCCGGCGGGCGACAAGCTCTACACCTTGCTGGAAAAAACAGTGACTGGTGATCCCGCCGGCACATTGCGCATCAATGAGTTCGACATCGCGACAGAAGCCTACACGTCCTTGAACTTCCGCTATCAACTCGATGCCCTGGGCACTAACATCGGTGACATGACCGCCATCGACGATCACCGCTTCCTGGTGATCGAACGCAATGGGGCAACAGCCACCGGGGGCGGCACGCCTTTCAAGAAGATCTTTCTGGCAGACACGAGTGGTGTGAGCAGCGGTGGACTGGTCAAGAAAACCGAACTGGTCGATTTGATGAACATTGCCGACCCTCACGACCTCAATGGCGACGGATCGACCACGTTCACCTTTCCCTTCGTGACCATTGAGGATGTCTTGCTGTTGGATGCCAGCACGCTGCTGGTGATCAATGACAACAACTACCCCGGCATCGGCGGCCGCGACTTGGGCTCCGACAACACGGAATTCTTGCGGATCAAGCTGGCCTCACCGGTGCCAGAGTCGGACACCGCGGTCCTTGCACTGGCTGGCCTGGGGCTGACCCTGGCCATGCGGCGCCGTCGCGCCTGATCATCGACTGGATTCGGCATGAAAAAACGGCACCCGAGGGTGCCGTTTTTATTTCCAGCCTGGTCAGGCACAGGCCTTGCGGCCTGCTCTGATCAGTGGAACTGTTCTTCTTCGGTCGAGCCGGTCAGGGCCTTCACGGAAGACGAACCACCTTGGATCACGGTGGTCACGTCGTCGAAGTAACCAGCGCCAACTTCCTGTTGGTGCGACACGAAGGTGTAGCCCTTTTCGCGAGCAGCGAATTCTGGCTCTTGAACCATTTCCGTGTAGTGCTTCATGCCTTCGCCGTTGGCGTAGGAGTGAGCGAACTGGAACGTGTTGTACCAGTTGATGTGGATACCAGCCAGCGTGATGAACTGGTACTTGTAACCCAGTTCCGACAGGTCCTCTTGGAACGAAGCGATTTGCTTGTCGTTGAGGTTCTTCTTCCAGTTGAACGAAGGCGAGCAGTTGTACGACAGCAGCTTGCCGGGGCAGGCAGCGTGCACAGCTTGCGCGAATTCACGGGCAAAGCCGATGTCAGGCACGCCAGTTTCACACCACACCAAGTCAGCGTAGGGCGCGTAAGCAACGCCACGGCTGATGGCTTGTTCCAGACCGTTCTTGACGCGGTAGAAGCCTTCTTGCGTGCGCTCGCCGGTGACGAAAGGTTGGTCGTTGGCATCGCAGTCGCTGGTCAGCAGGTTGGCTGCTTCAGCATCGGTGCGGGCCAGAACGATGGTGGGCACGCCCATCACGTCGGCAGCGAAACGAGCAGCGATCAGCTTTTCAACGGCTTCACGCGTAGGAACCAGCACCTTGCCGCCCATGTGGCCGCACTTCTTCACAGCAGCCAATTGGTCTTCGAAGTGAACACCAGCAGCGCCCGAAGCGATCATGTTCTTCATCAGTTCGAAAGCGTTCAGAACGCCACCGAAACCGGCTTCAGCATCAGCCACGATAGGCAGGAAGTAGTCAACGAA
>CANBUA010000203.1 GCA_947372535.1 Burkholderiales bacterium | reverse complement strand
GCGGAACTCGATGGTGACGGCGTAGGGCTCGGCTTCCGAGCCTTGCACATCGGCCATCAACAAATAGGCACCGGGCGAGGGCTCGTCCGGCATGAGTTCGATCATGTCCGCCAGGCCTTGGTCGGCATAGCCTTGGCCGCGCTGCCAGGTGGCAGCGTCGAAATGTGCCTTGAATGCCGACAACGGTGGCAGACGGACAGTGCTCATTGAACTCGATTCAAACAAAACAAAAAGGGGGGCGTATCAAAACACAAAAGCTCGCGGACCACCTTCGCGGCCCGCGAGCTTGGCTGTGCCTGGTCCCGTGGGTCGATCAATCAGTAGCGGTAGGTGTCGGGCTTGTAAGGCCCTTGCTTAGGCACGCCGATGTAGGCAGCCTGCTCGTCGGTCAACTCGGTGAGCTGGGCGTTGAGCGTGGTCAGCTGCAGGCGCGCGACCTTTTCGTCCAGGTGCTTGGGCAGCACGTAGACCTTGCCATTTTCATACGCGTCGGGACGCGTGAACAGCTCGATCTGGGCGATGGTCTGGTTGGCGAAGCTGGACGACATCACGTAGCTGGGGTGGCCCGTGCCGCAGCCCAGGTTCACCAGGCGGCCCTTGGCCAGCAGAATGATGCGCTTGCCGTCTTCGAAGATGACGTGGTCCACCTGGGGCTTGATTTCCTCCCACTGGCACTTGGTCTCGATCTCGGCAACGTCGATCTCGTTGTCAAAGTGGCCGATGTTGCAGACGATGGCGTTGTTCTTCATCGCGGCCATGTGCTTGTAGGTGATGACGCTCTTGTTGCCAGTGGTGGTCACGAAGATGTCGGCCTTGTCGGCCGCCCAGTCCATCGTCACCACGCGGTAGCCTTCCATGGCGGCCTGCAGGGCGTTGATGGGGTCGATCTCGGTGACCCACACCTGGGCGCTCAGGGCGCGCAGCGCTTGGGCCGAGCCCTTGCCCACGTCACCGTAACCGGCGACCACGGCGACCTTGCCGGCGATCATCACGTCGGTGGCGCGCTTGATGCCATCGACCAGCGATTCGCGACAGCCGTACAGGTTGTCGAACTTGGACTTGGTGACCGAATCGTTCACGTTGATGGCGCGGAACAGCAGGCTGCCCTTGGCGCTCATCTCGTTGAGTCGGTGCACGCCGGTCGTGGTCTCTTCGGTCACGCCGATGATCTTGGCGCCCTTGCGGCTGTACCAGGTGCTGTCCACAGCCAGCTTGGCCTTGATGGCGGCAAACAGGATGCGCTCTTCTTCGCTGCCAGGGTTGGCCAGCACGCTTTGGTCGGTCTCGGCCTTTTTGCCCAGGTGCATCAGCAGCGTGGCATCGCCGCCGTCGTCCAGGATCATGTTGGGGCCTTCGCCTTCAGAGCCCTTGGGGCCGAAGTCGAAAATGCGGTGGGTGTAATCCCAGTAGTCTTCCAGCGACTCGCCCTTGTAGGCGTACACCGGCGTACCAGCGGCCACCAGGGCGGCGGCGGCGTGGTCTTGCGTCGAGAAGATGTTGCACGAGGCCCAGCGCACGTCGGCGCCCAGGGCTTGCAGCGTTTCAACCAGCACGGCCGTTTGGATGGTCATGTGCAGCGAGCCGGTGATGCGCGCGCCCTTGAGCGCTTGCGTGGCGGCGTATTCCTGGCGGATGGCCATCAGCGCCGGCATTTCGCTTTCGGCGATCTTGATTTCTTTGCGGCCCCACTCGGCTTGGGACATGTCGGCGACGACGCAATCGACGCCTTTGTGGTCGGTGATCAGGGATTTGACAGCAGCGTTCATGGTGACGGTAGCTCCGATGAATTTCAGAAAAGCCACAGGGCGCCACTGAAGAGCGTGATCGGCATGATGGACGACGATCAACACGGCTCACCCAGCGGGACACATGCGGGTGAGCGCCGTTGACATTTCCACGGGGCCCACGATGAGTCGGGTCCAGGAATGGTTTCGAGCCTGGGGACGGCCGGGCCGATCCTTGCAACGCTCCTCGAAACGGAACTATTTTACACCACCTGTGGTCGCAACGTATCGGGCCACAAGCCCGATCAACGCTGGATAAGCAGAGTTCAACGGGATCAATTCCACACACGAACGACCCCTTCATCTGCTGGCCATGATGTTTTCATCTGATGGAATTTGACCGCTCGTATTAGGGTTGCCCCTGTCTGATGTGGCCATTGATCCGACGTTGAATACAGGCGGGCGCCGAAAGGCGTCCCGGACCCAAGAAACCTGACCCGAGACACTCCCATGAAAACACGCCTGATTGCCCTCGCTGCTGCTTCTGTAGCCCTGATGACCGCCGCCGGTTCGGTGTCGGCCAAGAACCTCCTTTGCGTCTGGGACGTGGCCGGCAAGAGCGGCGACACATACAGCACCGCCATCGACTACACCGTCGCCATGCAGAAAAACGGCGTTGAGATCGAACTCAAGAGCTACGTCGACGAGCGCGTGGCCGTGGAAGACTTCCGCGCTGGTCAATGCGACGGCGTGATCGCCACCGCTTTCCGCATCAAGCCCTTCAATGCCGTGTCCACCTCCATGGACAGCATTGGCTCGAGCACCATCGTGCGCGGCGACAAGATCGACATGGCCGCCAGCTACGACGTGGTCCGCCGCGTGATCCAGGCCTTCTCCGGCCCGGCCGGCGCCAAGCTGATGGTCGAAGGCGCCAACGAAATCGGCGGCATCTTCCCCCTGGGCGCGGCCTACCCCATCGTGCGCGATCGCTCGATGAACTCCGTCGAAGCCCTGTCGGGCAAGAAGATCGCCGCCTTCGACTATGACAAGGCCCAGGGCGCCATGATCCAGCGCATCGGCGCGCAACCCGTGTCGGTGGACATCACCAACATCGGCCCACGGTTCAACAATGGTTTTGTTGACATGGTGACCCTGCCGGCCGTGGCCTACAAGCCTTTCGAACTTTACAAAGGCATCGGCACGAAGGGTGGCATCGGTCGTTTCCCGATCATGATCCCCACCGTGCAGATGGTGTTCACCAAGGCCAAGTTCCCTGAAGGCTTCGGCGAGAAGTCGCGCGCTTTCTGGTTCAGCCAGTTCGACCGCGCCATGGGCTTGATCGCCAATGCCGAAAAGGGCATCCCCGCCTCGACTTGGGACGACCTGCCACCGGCCAACATCCCCAAGTACGTCCTGATGCTGCGTGAAGCGCGCATCGAGATTGCCAAGCAAGGCATGTACAACAAGCAAAGCTTGAACATCATCAAGCGCGCCCGTTGCAGCGTGAACCCATCTGACGCCGAGTGCGCCACCAAGACTGAAATCGATTGATCCTCGACAGCTGAATCGATCTTCAGGAGGCCCGCTTGATGCGGGCCTTTTTCATGGGCACGCAAGCTGAGACAATGGCGGGCTGCCTCAGTCGCCCCACCATTGAATTCCTGCCCGCCGTGACCTCACCTCTTTTTGCCGCCGAGACGCGCCGCCGCCGCACCTTCGCCATCATCTCCCACCCCGACGCGGGCAAGACCACGCTGACGGAAAAGCTCTTGCTGTTCTCCGGCGCCATCCACATCGCTGGCAGCGTCAAGGCGCGCAAGGCGACGCGCCACGCCACCTCCGACTGGATGGAGATTGAAAAGCAGCGCGGCATCTCGGTCGCGTCTTCGGTGATGCAGATGCTCTACCGTGACCACGTGGTCAACCTGCTGGACACACCCGGCCACAAGGACTTCTCGGAAGACACCTACCGCGTGCTGACCGCGGTCGATTCGGCCCTGATGGTGATCGACGCGGCCAACGGCGTGGAAGCGCAGACCAAGCGCCTCATCGAGGTCTGCCGCCAGCGCGACACGCCCATCATCACCTTCGTCAACAAGATGGACCGCGAGGGGCGCGACCCCGTCAGCCTGCTCGATGAGGTCGAGGCCGAACTGGGCATGCCCTGTGTGCCCATGACCTGGCCGGTCGGCCAAGGCAAGCAGTTCGGCGGCATCGTCAACCTGCGCACGCAAAGCATGCGCCTGTTCGACGCGGGCGCTGACAAGCGTGGTGGCGAGGACGAGACCGTGTCCTTGACCGAGCGCGACAAGTTGCACGAACGCTTCGGCCACGACTGGGAGCTGGCCGAGCAGAACATGGAGCTCATGGCCGGTGCCGCACCTGCTTTCGACCTCGAGCTGTTCCTGGCCGCCAAGCAGACGCCGGTGTTTTTCGGCTCGGCCGTGAACAACTTCGGTGTTCAGGAGATCCTCGATGCGCTGGTGGACCTGGCGCCTTCGCCGCGCCCGCGCCTGAGCACGGAAAAAGACGGTTCGCACAAAGAGATCCAGCCCGAGGCCGAGAACTTCTCCGGCGTGGTCTTCAAGGTGCAGGCCAACATGGACCCGTCCCACCGCGACCGCATCGCCTTTGTGCGCGTGTGCTCGGGCAAGTACGAGCCGGGCATGAAGCTCAAGGTGCAGCGCTCGGGCAAGGAACTGCGGCCGACCTCGGTCGTGACCTTCTTGTCGCAGCGCCGCGAGGCGGTCGATGAAGCCTATGCGGGCGACATCATCGGCTTCACCACGCACGGCGGCGTGCAACTGGGCGACACCATCACCGATGGCGTGACGCTGCAATACACCGGCCTGCCATTCTTTGCGCCCGAGTTGTTCCAGACGGTCGAGTTGGCCAATCCGATGAAAAGCAAGCAGTTGCAGGCCGGTTTGCTGCAATTGGGCGAAGAAGGGGCCATCCAGGTCTTCCGGCCTGAGGTGGGCGGGTCCATGTTGCTGGGCGCTGTCGGCCAGTTGCAGTTCGAAGTGGTGCAGCACCGCCTCAAGGCCGAGTACAGCGTGGACATCCGCCTGATGCCGTGCCGATTCGTGGGTGCGCGCTGGATCACGGCCGAGACGCCCGAAGCCATGAAGAAGTTCACGGATGAGAACGCCAGCAAGCTGGCCCTGGACGCGGCCGACACCTTGGCCTACATGATGACCTCGGCCTACGACCTGCGCCTGACGCAAGACCGTCACCCCAAGGTGCATTTCCATCCCTTGCGCGAGCACGCCGGGTTGACGCTGTCCAACCAGTGATCGACGGGGTCCTGATCAGGCAGGCACTGAAGGCTTCATCCACATCGCATCGAGGTGGGTGAAGCCCCATTCCAGCGCTGATTCGCGCGAGACGATGGGGTCGTCGCAGCCGGGCTCGCCCAGGTCCAGCAGCAAGGGTTCGATGCTCTCCTTGGTCTCGCTCTGGAAAAACACCCGCACCAGCGGATGCAGCAGCGAGCGGCTGCCTTGCTCGACCACCACGGCCAGCCGCCCCGAGCGCAGCTTGACCAGCGCGCCTGTGGGGTAGATGCCGATGCTTTTGACAAAAGCCTGGAAGATGGCTTCGTCGAAATGGCCTTCGCGCGCCCATTGCGCCATCTTCTGGACCGAGTCGGCTGGGTCCCAGCCCTGCTTGTAGGGCCGGTTGGAGGTGATCGCGTCATACACATCGCAGACCGCGCCCATGCGCGCATACAGCGAGATGCCGTCGCCCTTGAGCCCGTGCGGGTAGCCCAGGCCATTGACCTTCTCGTGGTGGTGCAGGCAGACGTCCATGGCCACCTCGCTCACGCCTTTGCCTTCGACCAGCATCAGGTGACCGGCCTGGGGGTGGCCTTTCATGATGTCGAACTCTTCGCGGGTGAGGGCGCCCGGTTTGTTGAGCACCTCGGATGGCATCACGGCCTTGCCAAGGTCGTGCACCAGGCCGGCCAGGCCGACTTCGCGGGTGGCCGCTGGGTCCAGGCCCATCTGGCGGGCCAGGGAGACCATCAGCGCGCAGACCGCCACGCTGTGCATGTAGGTGTAGTCGTCGCTGGTCTTGAGCCGTGCCAAGCTGACGATGGCGCCAGGGTTGCGGCTCACGGATTGGGTGATGTCGTCCACCAGGGGCAGGCAGTGCTCGGCGTCGATGGCCTTGCCCAATCTCACATCCTGGAACATGGACTGCATGGCGCCACGCGCCTGCGCCACGATGGTGCCGGCGCGGGTGACTTCCTCGGTGAACGAGGTGGCTTGGGGCTCGGGTGCATGGGCGAGCCGTGAAGGCTCCTCGTCGATGGGCGCTGGGGTGGCGGGCGGCGATTCGGCCTCGGCCTCCGTTGGGACGTCGACGCCCCGATTGGTGTCGATCCACACCTCACGCACTTCGCTGCTTCTGAGTTGATTCAGCTGCTTGACATCTTTGAGCAGGAAGGCGCTTTTCCAGAACGGGTGGGACAACCACGAGCCACACAACTCGTGGACAAACATGCCCAGACAGAGTTGATGGGTGGCGATTTTCTTGAGCATGGGGCCCCATGTGGACGGGTCAGTCAGAAAGACAACGGCGTGCTTGGGTGCTATCGGCCAATTCTGGCGGCAATGAAGCACTTGGGCAAGTTTTGCACCCGCAAGGCTCGCATCAATCTCCGAACCGGAGTCATCAGAAGTAACCCGAGATCGCTGTCATCTTTGCTTTCCTTTTCAGGCTTTCACGCAGCGACTACATGGCGGCAACATGGGCATTACATGGCGCCTGGATGCTTGAACGATTTCGGCCCTCGGGCCTTTGATGGTTCAAACAAGAAGGATCAGCCATGATGATGGATCGATTGAACGGGGCTGGCGCGGTGATGACCAAGGTCATCTTGTGCCTGGGCGTGGTGTCGCTGACGGCATGCGTCGGCGACAAGAAGTTGAGCCTGGGGCTGTCCGACAGCACCCCGACGACCGTCACGCCGCCGGTGATCACGGCGCAAGCCATCAGTTCGATCGGCGGGCTCATCTACAACACTGGACACGATGACGGGACGGGCGCTGCGGCGACCTTCAGCAGCCCCGCCGGTATGGCCGTCGACAGTGCCGGCAACACTTATGTGGCCGACTACGGCAACCACGTCATCCGCAAGATCACCCCGGCCGGTGTCGTCACGACGCTGGCCGGCACGGCGGGGGTTCAAGGCAGTGCTGACGGTACCGGGGCCGCCGCCAGTTTCAAGGAGCCTTATGGCGTGGCCGTGGATGCCTCGGGCAATGTCTACGTGGCGGATGCAGGCAACGCGGTCATCCGCAAAATCACACCGGCTGGCGTGGTGACCACGCTGGCGGGCACGGTTGGGGTGCCTGGCAGTGCCGATGGCACCGGCACGGCGGCCACATTCCGTTTTCCCGTGGGCATCGCGGCTGACGCTGTGGGCAATGTCTATGTCACGGACTATGACGCCAACACGATCCGCCAAATCACACCGGCTGGCGTGGTGACCACCTTGGCAGGCGCGGACCAGGCACGCGGCTCTGACGACGGCACGGGAGGGGCTGCGCGATTCAATCGTCCCGTCGGTTTGACGATCGACAGCACAGGCAACCTCTACGTCGCCGATACCAGCAACCAAGTGATTCGTAAGATCACCCCTGCCGGTGTGACCACGACCATCGCAGGCACACCCGGCGTCGAGGGCAGCGCAGATGGCACGGGGGCGGCTGCCAGCTTCAACGCACCCTACAACGTGTCCATCGACACGGCTGACAACGTCTACGTGACGGACTATGCAGCCAATACGATCCGCAAAATCACCCCCGCCGGTGTGGTCACGACCCTGGCTGGCACGGCGGGTCAAGCCGGCGGTCTGGATGCGCAGGGCAGCGCGGCCAGGTTCAGCAACCCTTTTGGCCTGGCCGTCAACAGCAACGGCGATGTGTTGGTCGCGGACACCTACAACAACGCCATCCGCAAGGTCACGTCATCAGGCGCCGTGACCACCCTGGCCGGCGTCACGCGCACGGGCAGTGCCGATGGCGCAGGATCGGTCGCGCGTTTCAACAACCCTCTGGGCGCCGCCACGGATGCATCCGGCAATGTCTATGTGGTGGACTATGGCAATGACACCATCCGCAAGATCACATCGGCCGGTGTGGTGAGCACGCTCGCCGGCACCGCTGGCGTGGCTGGCAGTGCCGATGGCACGGGCGCCGCCGCCAGCTTCACGGGACCCGGTGGTCTGGCCACGGACAGCGCGGGCAACATCTACGTGGCCGAGACGGAGAACAACCTGATCCGCAAGATCACGCCAACTGGCGTCGTGACCACCTTGGCTGGCGCGCCAGGCACGTCGAATGACGGCAGTGACGACGGCACGGGCGCTGCGGCCTCCTTCAAAGGCCCCGGCGCCCCAGTGGTGGACAGCGCCGGGAACGTGTATGTCACCGACGGTGGCAACAACACCATCCGCAAGATCACGCCAGCGGGCGAAGTCACGACCTTCGCCGGCACGGCGGGCAGCCAAGGCTCGGCTGACGGCACCGGTGCCAGTGCGAGCTTCAATGCGCCCAGCGGCTTGGCCATCGACGGCAGCGGCAATCTGTACGTGACCGACAGTGGCAACCACACCATCCGCAAGATCACGCCCGAGGGTGTCGTGACGACCTTGGCTGGCACGGCAGGCTTGTCGGGCACCAATGACGGCACGGGGGTCGAAGCCAGGTTCAACTCGCCGCAAGGTGTGGTCAGCGACAGTGCAGGCAACCTCTATGTGGCGGACACGGAAAACCAGACGATCCGCAAAATCACCCCAAGCGGCGTGGTGACCACCATCGTGGGCGTGGCGGGCCAGGCTGGCTTCTCGGCGGGCTCGCTCCCCGGGCTGCTGAACTACCCCGTCGGCGTGGCCTTGACCGGCAACTCGCTCTACATCACGTCCGGAGACGGTGTCGCCGTGGTGACCTTGCCTTGATGCTGATGGCGGGGTGATGGCCTGTTCTCAAGGTTATGCTGCCGGCTCGCCAAGCCAAGGGAGCACGTTGACATGTCGGAGCAAGGATCACTGGAAGGTTTCGAGGTGCCTGCGACCATCGA